>JABUTP010000070.1:12984-19160 GCA_021443625.1 Bacteroidales bacterium
CTCAACGCCTTGACAATGGCTTCGGCATCGGTCATAATGGGGAGTTCCTCCACAAGACGGACGGCAGATGCGGTGGCGCACTTGCCTTTGGTGATGTTGCGGACAATGTCAAATCCTATCTTGCGTTCGAGACTCTCCATCCTGCGCTCTAACTCTTGTAGAAGTTCTCTATGGCCAACCGCAGTTCCACGTTGTTTGTCACCGGCCTGATTTCCCCCGCGGCAACGTATGAAATCTCACCCGTTTCTTCCGACACCACAATGGCGTGGGCGTCGGTGTTTTCGGTGACGCCCGCCGCTGCCCTGTGGCGCATTCCGTATCTCGGATTGATATTGATATTTTCGCTTATGGGAAGAGTGCAGCGCACGGCGATGATTTTCGTGGGAGAGATAATCATCGCTCCGTCGTGCATCGGGGTATTCTTGAAAAATATGTTCTCTATGAGACGGCGGTTGATGTCGGAATTTATCACGTCTCCGCTCCGGATAATGTATTCGAGAGAGGAATGGCGCTGCATCACTATCAGCGCCCCGGTGTGGGTGTAGGCCATACGGCGGCACGCTGAGGTCAGCTCCTCAAGGGCTTCTGCCGATATTTCGGACTCCGTGTCGTTGCGGCGGAAAATGTTCCGGATGCGTCCGTTGTTCTTGCTGCGGGCCGATGCGATTTCCCCACCCAGCCGCGTCAGGAAGCGCCTGATTTCGGGCTGGAAAATCACCACCAGCGCAATGAGTCCCACCCCCAGAACCTGTTTCATGATGGCCGTAAGGAGGGTCATGTTGAGGGCTGTCGCAGCAATCCAGACACCATAGAGAAGCAGAATGGCTATGAAGATGCTCATGGCGGCAGTGCCGCGGATGAGACGGTAAATCTCATAGAGCAGCGTTGCCACCAGCAGAATGTCAAGGACATCGACAAATGAGAAATTCAGGAAATCGAACATAATATAACGAGAAACCTACGGCAAATATAAATAATTATCTAAATTTGCGGAAAGTGTGTCGGATATGTGGAGAGAGATTTTGGAAACGTTGGGACTCTCGCTGCGTTCGCTGCGGGATCTTTTTTTTGTGCGGCATTGCGTGGTGTGCGGGGCGCGTCTGGAACCCCCGGAGCATTACCTTTGCGGGAGTTGTCTGGAGGATATCCCTTTCACCTACTTCTGGAGTTACAGCGAAAACGCGGCGATGGAGCGTATGGCGCCGCTGTGCCACATTCGGGAGGCAGCGTCCCTGTTCTTCTACCGCACCGCCACCGACGAGGCCCGAAACGGCGCTCCGGCCGACCTTATAAAAGCCTTCAAATACGAAGGGGAAGTGGCGCTGGGTACGATGTTGGGGGAGATGCTGGGGCAGCGGCTGGCCCAAGGGGGGCTGTACGGCGCGGTGGATATCGTGGTGCCGGTGCCGCTGCATCCGCTCAAGAAGTTCCGCCGCGGCTTCAACCAGGCGGAGGTGGTGGCCCAAGCGGTGTGCGGTGCAATGGTACGGGAGGATGCCGTCCTGCCGGATGGCGGCTCAGGCTGCTTTTCAGTCAGCCCTGACGGTGCATCTGACCGCCCTGCAGCATGTTCGCGGAGGATGCAGCGCCGCCCCCTTCTCTGCACCGACCTTCTGCGGCGCAGCCGTTATACATCCACCCAGACCCGCCGGACGGGTGCCGAAAGGGCATCCAACGTGGCGGGCGCCTTCCGATTGGCTCCGAAGACCCTCGCCCGCCTCAAATCGGACGGAGCGAAACACGTGCTGCTGGTGGATGACGTGCTTACCACCGGCTCCACCCTGGCTGCGTGCGCAAAAGTGCTGGAACCGCATTTTACGGTAAGCGTCGCCACCCTTGCCTTTGTGGAACGCTGACAGGGTGCATTGTTTGTTTTAGGGAATAAGACAGAATTAGGGCGGTAATACCGGATTAGAATTCGTGCATAATCTCGTCCCAACTCCCGATGCCGATGGTCGGAAGATACTGGTTGAACACTGCATCCTCCTCGGAAGTTCCTCCCGCTTTCCATACATACCAGGCCGGCTTGGGGTCAAGATTCTTGAAAGAGCCTTCCGCAAAGGTCCGCAGACCTATTCTCAGCCCGCCCTCGTCTTTGTTGTCGGCCCAGTTGTGCCACTGCACGGCGTCGATTCCGTCAAGTCTGCTGACTTTTTTCCACGCCCAGGCGGCTCCGGCGGCCTGCTTCACAAGGTCGGATTCCTCGTAACTCGGGGAGTTGGTGCCGTTCTCCGAAAGGAAAACGATACGCTTCTTCTCTCCCTTGTAAAGATTGTCGGCAGTCTTGGCCCATTTGCTCAGAACTTCGAGATTCTTGAAGGTGACGTAAGGGGAGTCCATCGAATAGGTGGAACTGTTGTCGTTTTCCCAGAACTCCGGGCGGGTGAGGCTCTGCGGGTAGGGGTGATAGGCCACTCCCCACCAGAAGTCACCTTCGGCCTTGGAGTATTGAACGGTCTTCTCCAGCATCTTCCTGGAAGAGAATCCGCCGTCTGCGGCAGTCCAGCAGTGGGTGTAGGAACCGAGCACAGCTGCATTCTGGTCATACTGACGCACAATGTTGTAGCATATACGCATAGACTTGACGTAGCGGTCCAGGAAGCGCATCATCGGCTGGCTTCCCATATTGGTCCACTCGCTGTTGGAGTCCACCTCGTTGTGCATAATCCAATGCGAGATGCGTCCTATGTCGTTGCTGCTGTAGCGTTTGGCCATATATTCAAGGGCGGCTGCATACATGTTGAACGCCTCTGCGGTGGTAATGTTGGGCATCGTGTAGTAGCCTCCGTCGTTTTCCGGATCCTTGTATTGCGAGTTGGTCTGGCAGAGGATGATGGCTGAAATCACGGTTCCCATGGATTTGCAGGACGATGTTATGTTATCGACATAATCCCTTGTGGATCCGATGCTGTAATTGACTCCGCCGTACTGATAGTCCGAACCTTTGCCCGTAACCATATTGTTGAGAAGGACGTTCATCGTGATGCTTCCGGCATTCATGTCCCGGATGTCGTTGAAATAGTAACTGTGGTCACCGGCACCGATGCCCTTCTTTGTCTTCAACTCCAACGGAGCGGGAGAACTGATGGCAGCCACCTCGTCCGCATACCTTGCGTGAGAGTCGAGAATATGGCTGTTTCCGTCAACCTTCACCACCGCCCACTTGGAGAAAACCCTGTCGTAGTTTATCCCTTCGCGTCCATTCACATAGCGGTCGAGGGTTATGCTGAAATTCTTGCCGGAAATCTTGGTCGTATAGGGGAACTTGGCGAGTTCGGTAATGTCCTGCCAGGGGGTCACGTCGGCCAAAAGATAATCGCCGCTGCCCGATACGCTTCCTTCCACCTTGACCTTGTCGGCCGTTACGGTGACATTGGTTACGGACGAAGGATAACTGGTGTTGAGGTACTTCTCCAGATGTTCCGCCATATAAATTTTTTTCTCTTCCTTGGAATACACCTCGTCGTGAATCTTTTTCTCATTTGCGTCCATTTCGCGGATGCGTATGTTGCGTATGTAGAACGTACGGCTGCCGCTGTTGCCCGGGTCGAAGCGCAGGCGGTCCCCCTCCTTGCCGAACCCGTTCAGGCGGTATTTGCCCATATCGCACTTGAACTTCACGTAATCGGCCGTATTGCTCTGCAGATTGGTGTATTTGTTGGAATTCGCCTCCGTAGGGGAGCCCTTTACGGCAAAGAAAATCTGGAACTCATCTATCGATTCGGCGCATTTGTACTCAAACTCGAGAATCTGCATATTCTCCTCGAGCGACTCTGAGAGCTTTGCGGAATAGACGTAAGGGTCGGCTCCGTTGCACTTGAGGACATAACTCCCGCTCCCCGAATCCTCCAGTTCCAGAGCGTGGCATCCGTTTGATACGAGATTGAGCTCCACATATTTGAGCTCTTCCGTCGGCTTTACGGGATTATCACTGCCACCGTCGTCGTCAAGCGGCTTGGGATCGCAGGATATGAATGCTGCCGATGCTATTGCGGCAAGACAAAAGAATCTGAAAAATGGCTTCATAATGCGTGGCTATATGGTTTTGCCCTCCCTTGGCGGGGACGTCACTGCAAAAGTAAGAAAAACGCCGGAGCATCCAAAGAGTGGGGGGGGACGGATATTCCCAGCCGCCCGGAATCCCAGTATCGCAATACCGCTTACGCTTCGCATCCGCCAAAGCCGAAGCGATTTGGCGTGAATCCTTGGCAAATTGGGCCAAATCGTACCTGTTAGACTACGGTTTGGCGTGAAAACGGCCTCCAGCGCGCCATAGCGTACAAAGCCAGCCCCCGGAACCTACGCTATGGCGTGAAATCCCGGCGAAACGCGCCAAAGTGCACTTGCAGGGATACACTATGGCGTGAATATGGCCTCCAGCGCGCCAAACCGCAGAAAATTAGCATTGAAAACCACACAATGGCGTAAAACCCGGGATAATTGCGCCAAAACGTACTTTCGGGACTACGGTTTGGCGTGAAAATGGTCCCAAACGTGCCATAGCGCACGGAGTCAGCTCCGAAACCTGCGATTCCCNCGCTATGGCGTAAATATGGCCTCCAGCGCGCCAAATCGCACGCTCTCCCTACTTGGCTTCGAGGCTGGGTTCGATGTGGAGGGAAATCTGCATTTCGGCGCCGAAGCGGTCGCGCAGCCGCTGCTCGGCTATTTCGGTGAGGGCGTGAGCATCGGCGACACTCATTTCGGGGTCAACCACCAGATGGGCCTCTATTATGATGTTGGGGCCGTTTTTGCGGCTTTTGAGGGCGTGGACGTTGCTGACACCCTCCACACTCTGGATTACGGTGCATATTTCATCTTCAATCTCATCGGGGAGCGACCCTTCGGTGAGTTCGTGCAGGGCGGGGATAGCCATCTTGACAGCCACCACAAAGATGAAAATGCTGATGGCGCACCCCACCAGCGGGTCCAGAATGGTCCATTTGCCGCCCAGAAGGATGGCGCAGCCGATGCCGAGGGCGGACCCGATGGAAGAGAGGGCGTCGGTGCGGTGGTGCCAGGCGTTTGCTATGACCGCGCTGCTCGAAACCGCTTTGCCCACCCGGGCCGTCCATTGGTACAGGAATTCTTTGGTGAGAATGGATATTATTGCAGCCCACAACGCTATTTTGCCGGGGGCCTCAATGGGGGTGCCCCCCATATAGTCCTTTATCTTGCCGACTCCCGATGACAGGAGTTTGGCTCCCACCACAATGAGGAGCAGGGAAACGCAAGCCGTAGCCAGGGTTTCGAATTTGCCGTGTCCGTAGTCGTGGTCTTTGTCGCGGCCTTTGGACGAAACGGCCACCATAGCCACCACTATTACATCGCTCACAAGGTCGGAGAGGGAATGGACGGCATCTGCGGTCATCGCGGTGCTTTTGCCCACAATACCCGCTATGAATTTAGCCACAGAGAGCAGTACGTTAAGCACTGCTCCCGCTATGGTGACCCTGTAGATCCGCTTTTCCCTTGTCAGCATATTGAAACGGGTGTCAGTTTCTTATTCCTTCTTGGTTCCTTTGAACTCCCTTTCGGCTACAATCACTTGCTTGCCATTGTCATCCAATCTGTAAACGTAGGGGTTGCAATATTCCCCCTCATACATCAAGGCGCAGAACTCGGCCTCATTGATGTTCTTTACTATCGATTCGAACCACTCTTTGGCCTCTTTGTCAAACTTTGAAGGGGAAGAGCCGTTGTATATTTTGTAGTCGTTGGGCTTGTATCCGACTTTTTCCAGATATCTGAGGACGTCTAAGAAACTATACAAGTCAGTCTCCGTTGCCGTCGAATAACTCAGAGTGTACATGAAGTCGCTGGATTCGTAAGTGATGCACGATGTGAAGAGAGGTGCTGCAAGAACAGCAAGCAAAACAATAATCTTTTTCATATCAGTTGATTTTCAGGGCGCGAAGTTACAACCTCTCTTGGGTTTTGCAAATATAATCGTAATTTTGGTGTCGGTTTAGACTTATGCGGCTTATGAACGATTTCAGAATTGGACACGGCTATGATGTGCACCGACTTGCTCCGGAATTACCCCTGAACCTTGGCGGGATTGCCGTTGAAAGTCCCTTGGGTTGTGTGGCACACTCCGACGGCGATGTGGCCATCCACGCTTTGTGCGATGCAATGCTCGGGGCGCTGGCATTGGGGGACATCGGCAAGTTCTT
>JABUTP010000071.1:0-5656 GCA_021443625.1 Bacteroidales bacterium
GCCATCGGTGCGGTTGTCGGTGCTACCGCAGGTTCCATCATCGGTGACCGTATGGACGCCAAGGCAAAGGAACTGGCATCCATCGAAGGTGCCGCCATCGACACTGTTTATGATGCAAACAATCTCAAGGCCATCAAGGTCACTTTCGACAACGGAATTCTCTTCAAGACCAGCAGCAGTGAACTCAGCGACGTTTCCAAGGCTTCCCTGAAAGATTTTGCCGACAAGATGAAGGATTTTGAGCAGACCGACATTCTGGTTCAAGGTCATACCGACCACACCGGAACCCGCGAATACAACGAGAAACTCTCTGTAGATCGTGCCAACTCCGTAGCCAGATACCTCAATAACTGCGGTATGGGCAAAGACCGTTTCACCGTGGAGGGCCTTGCCTGGGACAAGATGGTGGTTGACACCGAGAAGGCTTGCCAGGAAAACCGCCGTGTAGAGGTTTATATCACCGCCAATGAGGATATGATCAAGAAGGCTGAGAAAGAAGCCAAGAATGCACAATAACGGTTTGTGGGCGTCCCACAACGATTCAGAGACCGGTGCCTGGCAGGCGCCGGTCTTTTTTTGTATAATGTATTGAACTTTGGCGTATATTTGCCACCCCATTCTGAATATTGACTTTATGGATTGGATAAAGGAACTTTTCTTTGGTGACAGCATAGCCCATACTATTCTGATTTTTGCGGCCGTCATTTCCGTAGGGTTGTTTTGCAACAAGATAAAATTCGGGAAAATTGCCCTGGGCAACACCTGGATTCTGTTTGCCGGACTCGCTGCGGCCCATTTCGGGTTTACGGTCAATGCCGAGTCAGCGGAATTCATAAAGAATTTCGGACTTGTATTGTTTGTCTATTGCATAGGACTCCAAGTCGGGCCGAGTTTCTTCTCATCCTTCAGGGAGGGGGGTGTCAAGTTGAATCTTCTGGCCATGCTGATGGTGGTGCTGGGTTCGGCGCTGGCCATAGGCATCGCTGCCGTTTCGGGAGAGAGCATCAGCGATATGGTGGGTGTTCTGGCAGGTGCGGTGACCAATACCCCGTCGCTGGGTGCCGCGCAGCAGGTTCTTTCGGAGGTTAATCCCGATGCCATAGGTTCCATGGCAATGGGGTATGCCGTGGCCTATCCGATGGGTGTAGTTGGGGTGATATTGGTGTTCATCATCGTCAAGAACCTTTTCAAAATAAATCTTGAACACGAACAGGAGTCCGCTTCGGCTTCGGCACACGACGGGGCGGAACGGCTCAACGTCAAGGTTACGAATCCGGCCATCTTCGGGCAGGGGTGCGAATATGTGACCTCTCTGGCAAAATGCCGGTTTGTGGTGGCCCGCATCATGCGGGGAGACCGCCACATCTCTGCCGTTTCCCAGAATACAGTGCTGGAACAAGGGGATATCCTCAGGATAATTTGCAAGGCAGACGATTTCAGTTACCTTGTAAGTTTTTTCGGTGAGCAGGTCCATATCCCTTCCAACGTTTGGGAATCCACCTTGGGGCAGCTGGTCACCAAAAGGGTGCTGATAAGCAAGCCCGAAATCAACGGCAAATCCCTCGCAGACCTCAAGCTGCGCCACAGTTACGACGTCAACGTAACCCGTGTAACAAGGGCGGGAGTTGACATTGTCCCTTCGGCAAACTTTATCCTGCAGATGGGGGACAGGGTCACTGTAGTTGGGCGGGAAAACGATTGCCAGAAGGTGTCGGATCTCCTTGGCAACTCGATGAAAAAACTCGACGTTCCGCACATCCTGCCGATTTTCGTTGGGATATTCCTGGGCATAATTCTGGGTTCCATCCCCATTTACCTTCCCAATATGCCATATCCGGTGAAACTGGGTCTTGCCGGCGGTCCGCTGATTGTGGCGATTCTTATGGGGCGCTACGGCCCCAGATACAAGATGGTGACCTTCACCACCACCTCCGCCAACCTGATGTTGCGCGAGGTGGGGATATCGCTGTTTCTGGCGGCAGTTGGGCTGCTTGCCGGGGAGCATTTCGTGGAAACCGTTGTGAGCGGGGGATATGTGTGGATTCTGTGGGGCTGCCTCATCACAATGCTGCCGGCTCTTGTCCTTGCCCTGGTCATGCGGCTGTGGCTCAAGCAGGACTATTTTACCATCCTGGGGACCATAGCCGGCGGTGCCTGCAATCCCATAGCCCTTTCCTATGCCAATTCGCTCTCTTCCTCCCAGCGTTGCAACATCGCCTACACAACGGTATATCCGCTGACGATGTTCCTCAGAATCCTGGTTGCCGAAGTGATAATAATGGTTTCTGTCCTGTGATGAACGGCTGTGGCCGTTAACGGAAACTGATTCTGGCTCCGAAGTTGAAATTGCGGGCGGCTCCCCAGTAGCCCGAGAATGTATCCATATCGTGGGTGGCGCCGTCCTTTCCGCGCTCGATATAAACTGCGTCAAAAAGGTTGTTGGCATTGCAGAAAAGGGTGAGGGCATACCCTTTAGAGAGAGTCTGTCTCCACGAAAGGTTGAGATTCACAAGGTGGTATGCGGGGATGCGGAACGAATCTTCGGTATTGTTGGGGTCGGTGCGGGAGATGGGGTCAAAATCGGACCAGAAGCGGTCATTGTAACTCCAGGACAATTTGACCAGGAGGTCACTTTTGTCAAGTTTTTCCGTAAGTGCAAGGGGATGGAAGTCCAGAGTTGCCCCGATTTGTGTCTGGGGGGCATCGCCAACGTGGAGACCGTCGCTGTAGATGTGTATTTCCTGGACGGGGGTGCCGGTGTAGGGGTCGTAAATGGTGGTGTTCACGTTGTTCTTCCATTTCCAACTGCCCACCGACGCCATCGCGTCTATCCTGAAAATGTCCCGGTATGAATAAAACGCCTCGGTTTCAAACCCGTAATGGAACGAATCCAGCCCCGTAACCATAAACATATAAGACTCTTCTTCCAAAGGTTTGTAGGGGTTGCTCTTGATGGTCTTGTTTTTCCACAGGGCAGAGTAGAGGGTGGTTTCAGCCCCCCAATGTCTTCCCACATATCTGTGGCCGGCCTCAAAGAGAAAGTTCTTCTCATTGCGGACATTCTGCGAAATCTGGTTGTTGCCAGATGCGAAATAGACTCCCGCGTAGGGGGCGCGGCTGTAGATGCCGCCGTTCGCATAAAGGGAGTGGCTGCGGGAAACCTTGTAAAGAAGGCCCGATTTGGCACTTGCGCCAATGCCGACGGCCGCCTTGCTCCAGATGTTGTCGGGCGTGTAATTGTATTTGTCCCACCGTTTTATGGAAACTCCGCTGGCCGACACACCATAAGACAAAATGAATTGTTTCAGGCTACCGAAGGGTTTGGTGCCGAATCCATAGACGGTAAGGTAATCCATATTGCGCCCGTTGTCGGTGCGGATATAGTCCCCGACCTTCTTTTTCTCCCCATTGTCAAGCCAGTAGTCCCCGCCGAGAAGGTCGGTGATTCTTTCGCGCTCCCAGGTGTCGTAAGTCTGGTAATGGATGCCCGCCTCAATGGTGCTTCCGCTTGCGAAGGTGAATTCGGCGGAGCTTTTGGCGCCGAACTGGGTGTGGCCGGCAAGGTAGTCGGAGGTGATGTTGGCAGAGGGGTGGCCCCCTTCGGAGTCGGTCTGATTGCGGTTGTTTGCAATGACGCCGTCCCAATCAATGTGCCCGTCGGAGCCGATGAAGGAGATGATGCGCCTGCCGGTGCTTTCGGTGTAGTAACCGCCTCCGTCGCCTATCGCAAGATACACGGCCGAACTGAGGGTGAATCCCACGTTGCGGGCGGCGCCTATTGAGGTGTGAAAACTGTGGTTGAGAGTGAAATAGGGTTTGAAATAGTTGTTGCGGCTGATGGTTCTGGGGGTGCCGTTGTGCCAACCCCAGTTCTTGTTGTAACTGCTGCCGTACTTCTCTATCTCATTGAATGTTACCCTGTTGGAACGCTGGGAATGCTGTTCGGGGGAGCCGAGGGCGGTGAACATCAGCGAGTGGCGGGAGTTTATCTTCTTGCCTACCGACAGGAGGTACGACCACGCGCTGACGTCGGTGCATTCGACATAACCTTCTCCCCAGGTATAAGACCCCGACAGCGCAAAGGCCCATCCTTTGCCCAAATCTCCGCTGGAGATGTTCATGAAGCCTTTGTTGTTGCCGTAGTCGGAATGGTAGAAACCCGCCTCGTATCCGAAATCCTGCCCGGGACTGAGGGTGATGATGTTGATGGTGCCGCCTACGGAATTGTCCGAAATCATCGAGTTGCCGATTCCTTTCTGGAGCTGGATTGCAGAGGTGGCGTCGGCAAGGCCGGCCCAGTTGTTCCAGTACATATTGCCCGAAGTGAGTCCGGAAATGGGGATTCCGTTGAGCAGGATGGAGATGTTTTCCTGCTTGAAGCCGCGGATGTTGATGCTGGCATCGCCGAAACTGCCGGTCTCGCGGGTGGCATAAACGCTTGCGGTGTTGGAAATCACCTCCGGAAAAGTCTTCCCGATGGCCCCGGTCTTGACTTTTTCCTTAGAAATGTTCTTGAGTCGCAATGACGACCGGTTGATGTCGCTGATGCCGACCGAGAACACCGTCTCTTCCAGAATGTCATAGAGTGATGCCGTCGTATCCTGCTGATATGCGTCCTGAGCAGACAAGGCGGCATTGCTGCAAAGCAGCATCAGGCAGGAAAGAATATAGGGTAATAAGACTGTCTTCTTCATTTGAAATTCCATGCTTTCCGGCACTATGCAACCACCGTACCGGATTTTCCGCAATCCGGCGCAAAAATAGTGATTATTTGGAAAATATGGATATCCTTGCAGACGAACAATGTGCCGCTTGCTCAAAACAGCACCATCAACTACTCCACGGTCCGCATTATCTGGGGCCAGGAGGAGACACCGATGACGGGGAGGTAGGGGGCGAAGACCGACTCCTGAGAGGAGGTGTAGGCGGCCTTATAGACGTAATACGCGGGCTTGGGGTCGAGATCCTGAGTGCGGAGGCCTATCTTGACGCCCTCTTCGGGATTGTCGGACCAGTTGTGCCACTGCATGGCGTCGATGCCGTCGAGTTGTGACACTTTGTATAGGGCCCAGGCGGCGCAGGCGGCCTGGTTGGCCAGGTCGCTATCGCTGTAGGACGGGGAGTTTGCCCCGTTTTCGGAGAGCCACAGCGACCGCTTTTCACTGTTGCGGAACTTGTGTTCGGGCTGTTTAATCCAATGGTCTATGACTTCCAGATTCTTGAAAGTGATGTACTTGGTATTCATGGACCAGGTGGCGCCGCTGTCGTTCCAGGTCTTGGGGTTGGAGAGGCTCTGGGGATAGGGATGCAGGGCGACACCCCAATGGAAATCCCCTTCGGTGCGGCTGTAATCGAGCAGAATGTCCAGCATCTCCTTGGCGCAGTAGTCGTCCCGCTGCATCCAGTTGTGGGTGAATGAGGCCATAACCTCGGCATTGGGGTTGTAACTGCGGGCTATGTCGTGGCAAATCCTCAGCGACTTGACGTATTCGTGCATATAGGTATTGAGATGCTGGGCTCCCATATTGGTCCACGACGTACCCATATCGACCTCGTTGTGGAGAATCCACTTGTCAATGCGGCCGTAACGGCCGTCACTGCGGCTGTATCGGAAGGCGAGGAAGTCGAGGCACGCTGCGTAGCGGTTCACCGCCTC
>JABUTP010000071.1:5663-7406 GCA_021443625.1 Bacteroidales bacterium
GGTCATATCGGGCATTGCGTAGTATCCGCTGCTGCTCTCGGGGTGGGCAAGGGGGGTGTTGCGGTTGACCAGTATTATGGCTGCCACCGAGATGCCCCTTGACTGGCATTGTTTCATCATTGCATCAAGCAGCAGAATGTCGGTATGGTAATAATATTTTACCCCGCAATAGGTTCGGTTGTACGATGTCGCGGTGCTCGACATGTAGTGGGAGATGGGAATGTTGATGGTCACGCTTCCTATTTCCAGCTCGTCCAGGTCGCTTGTCTGCAGGTTGTGGCCGAAATATCCGCCCAAACCTTTCTTGGTTTTGAGCGGGGTGGGGCCGTATTCGTTGAGGGGCGAGACTGAGTCGGCGTGGCGGCCGTGGCTGGCAAGAGCGAGGGAGCCGTCCCCGTTCTGCTTGACGATGGCCCAGGCAGAGAGAAGCCGGTCGTGGGTGAAGCCGTCCAAAGGGGAATACCTGTCCAATGTGACAGAGAAATCCCCGCCGCCGATGGGCGTCAGATTGACCGAAGCGTCGGCATCGGCAACGTCTTCGTAGGGCGGCACTTCTGCGAGATAGTATCCTTCGGTGCCGTTGCAGTGGCCGGTTATGGTAATTGTTTCATCTTCAACCGTGACGGCTCCGACTTGGGATGCGAATGTTGAGGATAGGTATGTGCGCAGGGCGTTGTCGCGCCTGTATTTGGCAAGATTGGTCGGGTCGTTGCGGTACATCTCGCGCTTCTCGGCATTTGTGGCGCTCCGGAGTGTGATGTTCCTGACCTTTATGGTTATTCCGGAGTTGTTGCCGAAGTCGAACCGGATGTAATCGTTTCTGGACCCCCAGAGGGAGAACAGCCGCCGTTCGCGGGCTATCGGGAAGGAGACTGAAGTCCAATTTGAAGCCGCCTCGAGCCGCCCCTGATGAGTGGAATTTTTCTCGGCTATGGGGTTGAAAAACAGCTGCAGGTCATCTATTGCAGATGATGCGGTATATTCAAAAGTAAGCACTTCGGCTTCGGGCGGAAGGTCTGCCGACAGTGTTTCGGTGGATACGTAAGGGTCGGTGCCGGTGGTGACGATGGTTGCCACGTCACCGCTGTAGGAGATGTCGAGCTGGTTTCGCTGTCCGCTTGAGGTGCGGAACTTCAGAGTCGCATAGGTTTTGGCCCGCCCCGCCTCCTGCACCAGGATGACGGAGGTGGAGTAGGTTCCGCTGGCAAATGTTATCAGGGCTGTCCGGGGGGTGTCTGCGGTGTTTTCCGCCACCGCAAAGGTAATGTTGTCGGTGCGGACTGCCTTTGTGCCGGAGGGGACTGAAACCCAGCTTCGCGCCGCAGCGTCAATGGAAACGGTGTAGGTGAGGTTGGTGGAAAGCGAAACGGTGACGGTCCCGCCTTCGGCTTTCACTTCGCGGGCATCGTAGAGCGGGTTCATCACGTCTGGTTCCGCGGGGGGATCGTCCGGCGTTTCCCCGCCGCCTCCGGGTTCATCGGGGGTATCCCCGCCGCCTCCCGGCTCCTGGGGCTGGATGACATTCTCGAACTCGATAATCCTGACCACCGATTTGCCTCTGCCGTCCTGCAGGATGACGGTGGTGCGCTGCTGGAAAATGGGGTCCGGCGCAGTGATGCTGATTTTGCCACGGCCTCCTCCATCCGGCACCACTTTGGCAATCCACCCCCCGGAAGTTGCGGTGATGACGGAATAGTCGTCATCGGGAGCCACCACCGAATATGGTATTTCAACGGTTTCGCC
>JABUTP010000072.1 GCA_021443625.1 Bacteroidales bacterium
CGCATTCGGCATTCCCCACGAGAACCAATCGCCTTTGTCGGTGGCGCTGCCGGCGCCGACATTCCTGATGGCCCACTTGGGTCCGCCTGCATAGAGTTGCACATAGCCGACGTTGGATTTGGGGGCGGACAAGACGAAAGTGCTGATGGCGGCCTGGGTGGACTTGGATGTTTCGTAGGAGATAAGCGCGCCCTTGGTGTTGTCGGTGGCGCTGTTTGTGCCGTTTATAACAGCGTGGACAGGGACTGCGCTGCTGCTCGGAAGGGCGGGTTTGGTGACAATGTACGCTGCAATGGTGCCGCTGGCGGCAGTGGCGGAGGTAAATTTAACCTTGAATGCCTGGTCGCCCCAGGGCCCCCACACTGTGGCGGACTCGGGAATCTTGCCGGCAAAGTCGGTACCGCTGACATTGGCCACCAACTTGAATATGGAGAGTTGCGGAAACATCTCGATGGTACCGTCACCATCGGGGTCCATACCGGTTGCCACGAGATATTCTTCGAGATTTGCGGTAGGGTTGGTAATATCCTGCTCCTGCACATATTTGATGCGCTCATACCAGGCGGTGGAATTCCTGCCGGCCGAGGCGGGATAGACTGCGCTGCAGTATTTACTTATGGTCTGCCCTGCAGGGGCTTCGAACTTTGCAGATGTCCCGCCGTTGTAAATCTCTGTGGCGATGAAGGTAAGACTGTCCGTACCGTATAATTCATATACCTCCACCATATCTCCAAGAGCCCATCTGAGTTTGATGGCGCTGGCTCCATCGTCGGAGAAGGTTCCCTTGGTCGGGGCGGGAAGGGAAATGGTGAGGGACGAAGTCTGCGAGTCATCGTTCACCTCAGGGGTTCCCTGGATGAGATCATCGGCACAGCCGGCAAGGAAAACGGCCGAAAATGCCAATGCTGCATATATGAAGATGTTCTTTATTGACATATATCTTAGTGTTCGTTAGATTTCTTGTTTCGGCTTGTCAAAGTGTCACATACGGCCACTTTACGTCGTTGGTACCGCTGACGACATATATAGTAAGGGTACCGGTCTGGCTGTCCTGGTTCTTCACGCCGCGGCAGTAGCGGGACATGTGGCGGGCACCGTTTGTTACAGATATATTGTTGTTCATATCAAACTTTACCATATATGCGGCGGCATTCTGTTGTGTCCCGGGAGTCCAGTCACTTCGGTCAAGTTCCGCCTCGGTCTCCTCGATTTGGTCATTTGATGGTGAAGCGCTCCAATAAGAGCCCCAAACATCGCTGGTCCGGTGCTGCCATCCGGCGCCGTCCCTATAGCCGTTGGCAGGGAGGAAAATGCAGTCGTCGGTGGTTTTGCTTATCAGCAACATTCCCTTTTGGCCGCCCAAAGTGATGGATTTGTGGGTGGTGTTGGCCACAAGGGAGTCACATTCAGTCTTGGTAGGGAGGCGCCACATACCGGCCATATCATATTGCGCAGGATCCTTATTCACACAAACCACACCGTCAAGGTCTCCCTTTGTGATATAAGGGCCTGTCCAGTAAGCTCCCGCTGAAGGCGGGTTGTATGAGGCTATCTCTGCAAGATTTCGACCGTGAACCGGTGTGTTTGCGGTCGCTGTGCCTCTTGAATCCCAAGTCTGGCCGGCATAGATATAATATGCACCCGCATCTGTAGGTTTATTGCATTTCAATTCGGGATGATCGGCAACCGTTGCACCCACATTCTTCAACGCCCACCAGGTTTTCTGCGCGGCAGATGCGGCATCGTATGAAACTGCATCGTTCTCATAATCCACGGTCCACTGTGTTCTAAGGGCCGCCTTGTAGCCGCTGGCTATGGCGTTACCTGTGATATTGCCGGACTTGGTCCCCCACCCTGCCGAATGAACGGTAATCTGCAGTTGGTCTGCAGAAGCGATGGACATGGGAGGAAGTATGAGAGTCAGGATGCAGGAGCCGTTTTCGGGCACAAGGGCATTGTTGGGGTCGTCCATAGTGAACTTGAACACCCTTTCTTCCTGCGCAGCGGCGGCAGAAGCATCGCCTGCGGCATAGTCGTAACTGAAATAGTAGTCGTCCCCCTCCTGCGTGAGTTTGTCAAGGGAGGCAGGGACGGTTACCCATACACTATATATATACATATCACCCACAGTGTCATCATCCCCGTCGCTGCCCAGGCCTTTGATTTCGAGGTCGAGGGTGGTCATAATGGGTTTGAACTGCAGGTTGACGTTCTCGACGGGGGCCGACTCGGTCGTCTTTGCCACAAGATAGGCCTGCCCCATTGAGACGATGGAGCCGTTCTTCTGGGAAAGTGTCTGGTTGGGGTTGTACTTGCATTTGAAAACGCCGGAAGAGATGTCCGACATAGTGATGTTGTCCCCCACGCCGGCGTAGAAGGTATGCTCCCCGTTGCTCCAGTAGAGGCCGTCGGAGGCGGTGAGGGTGGCCTTGCTGTTATTGGTGATGGAGTGAGAAGTGCCGTCGGTTGTGGTAACGCTGTAGGTATTTGAGACAAGCGCGCTTACCGAGTAGGTTCCGCTGGTCTTGGAAACCCAGTCACTGCCCGAAGGGGCCTGCGTGTTGCTGCAGAAAATCTTAACCTGGTCATTCATCTCCCATTCTATCTGACGCCAGTCATTGGCCGCATACTGGGCTTTGGTTCCGGCCGGGCCAATGTTGAAATTGACAAGTCCCTTTTCGTGTGCAGTGCTTTCTCCGTCCAACCCTTTGTCAGTACACCCGCAGAGAGCAAGCGCCGCAACCACAGCAGAATATATGTATCTGAACGCTTTCATAGTTTTAATCAAGGGTTATTTCAAAAGGATTGGCAATAATTTTATCGTCGGAGAAGACGTCACCATTGGCGCTTCCCTGTCTGTCGATGGAGACTGCCGCATTCACGGGGTCTTTGCTGGCAGTAAGGAACTCGCCTTCCAATTGAATGGAAGTGAATTCCGTAATCGGTGGTGTGTAGTTCTTTCTCATAATAATTTGATTGTTATGGAAATATCACTCTAATTGGTCGGTTTGGAGAAAGTTCCGCTGCTGATGAGGCCGTCCATCCCCTGCAGACGGGAGTTGTAGCATTGGATGAAGTTCTGAATGACCTCGTTGTAGGTCTCAAGCAGTTCATCGCCACTCCAGTCGGTGTAGTTCCACTTGAACGCCTGAATTGCCGCTTTCGTGGTAGGCCACATCGCGTTGTTTACCTCAAACGAAGCCTGAAGTTTGTTGCCGTACTCCAAAATCTTAGACGGCACTCCGGCCAGATAGGGATACATCTTTCGCCAGCGAGCCTGCACGGTCTGCTGGAAAGTGGGGTCATTGATCAGTCTTTGATACCAACCGCAGTCATTATCCTCAGCCGCACTCCATACAATCCATTTGTTGTATGGCTTCACGCGGTCGCCAGAGTTGCCCATACTCGACGCAGTGGTGGGATTCTGGAAGGTGGCGCGGTCAAAGTCCCAGACGGGGCCGGCGCAGAGTTTGCTATCACCATCCATAAACATATTTGTTGAGCGGGGATCGATGAATTCGTGGTTCATAGTTAGTTCCCATACCAGCCACTGGTCAACAAGGGAGTTGATGTCCAGATCGTTGTATGCTCCGGCAAAGTTACCCGCATAGATTTTGTCCTCTATTCCCTGAATCTTGGCCTGGACCGCAGCGAAGATGGTAGCGTCCGGCAGGTCGTCCTTGAACATAAACGGGATTTCATATTTGGAGGTTGTGAACTGATAGGTCTCATCGTACATCTCGTCAACCTCCAACAAGAAACCGCAGTCGGCCATAGTGACGGTGGGGATTACCGGCTCTGCGGGAGTTACCGGGGTTGTCGGGGTTTCGGAGCCGGACTCACTGCCGGACTCACCCTCTGTTGCTTCGGGGTCGGCGGGCTCGGGTTCGGGATTGAGAGCATCATACATATCGTCATACACATCCTGATAGCACTTCTTGATATTCAGACGCTTCTTGTCAATCTTCACCTGCTCGCACAGGTAGTAGTTGCCGACGTGGTGGCCGTCGATGACAAGTTCCACAAACTCGCCGTGCACGTTCCAGGGGATGCCGGTGCCCATAGCATCGTTGTTTTTCCACGCCTCTTCCTGTGCGTGGGCAATGTCAAAGGCCACGGCGTTTCTTATCATCGCGTGGTCGAGCCAGTTGGCAAGCAGCACCCAGCGCTTGTGCGAAGGAAGGCCGAACGGCCCCTGTTTGGAGTTCAGTTTGATGGCGAGGGCTTTCTTGGGCATATATTGGGTACTGTTGCCCCTCTGGCGGACGCCGCAGAGTGTAAGGGGAACATCTTCCGTCCCGTCGGGGTTATAGACACTGAACTCATCGTCGCTGACCCAGTCGGTTTCCTTTTGCCGGATGTAGAAATCCACGAATAGGTTGACAGGCCAACCGACATTACCATATTCAGGGTCAAAATCACCCGATGTTGACTGTTTGATTACCACCACCGGCAGACCGGTGTTTGTGATGGTCACCAGATAGTCGTGGGTGGTGCCGTCGGTGGCAGTCACGGTGTAGGTTACGGGATGGCTGAAATCCTGCTCGCTCACTCCGCTGGTCTGGACTTCCCCATTGACCGTGACGGTGCTTCCCGAAGTGGCGGTGAAGGTCGGCACGAGGCGGAAGTTGTAGAGATAGGGTATCATCAGTCCGTACTCGCTGCCCTTGCGGTCCACCGGATAAGAGTTCTTTGTGACAAACTTGGGCGCGCCGGCCTTGCTGTTGCCTGTGTATGTCAGGTTACTATCCCATACCAACTGTTTATCCAGCAGTTTGCCGGTATTGTTGGCCACCTCGAAGGAGAAACTCGTAATCTGGGGCAGAGTCCTGACCTGATAGTTGTAAGGATTGGAAGTTATGGTGGATCCGCTGTAAGTCGGCCAGTATTTGCTGAGTTTGATGGGGAAGTTGAAGGCACTGCCGGCCACAAGGTCCGCCTTTATGGTTGTTTCAAAAGAGTGGATGGCGGCGGGAGTGAAAACTTCGACCTTGATTTTGTCACCGCTTTTGACCTCCGGCATTAGGTTTATGAAGCCGGTCTGGACGGCAGAGAGTGAGGGGTGTGCAGTCCACGGCATCTCTATTACATTGGTGCCGTTGTCGGTGTAGGTGTAAGCCCCTGTTGTTCCGTTGAAGGTGAAATCGCCGTTGATGATGCGGGGAGTGCCGTCGCTCTTGGTAACGGTTATCCTGAGTTTGTCGATGTCCTGGTCATTGATATTCAGCGAAGCGTGGCTGCTGGTTGCGGTTGCATCCACAGACACCTTCAACAGCGTAAAGACGTGACGGAAGTTGAATTTGTAATCGGTATTGGAGATTACGGCGCCGTATTTATAATCCCCCACCAGCCTGCCGTCGGGTGTGCAGGGCTGGAGTTCGGGAAGGTGTCCCTTGAGAGCGGTGACGGCGTTGGACGCATTGGCCTCGTCAAACGGGTAGTATGCGTAGCAAGGGTTGTCTGAGGAAGTTATATATCCCCTGAACTTGCAGGTCCTGGCCTTTTGGCTGATGGCTGCCCCGAACCTGGCATTTTTGGTTGTCCCGGCTGCACCATAAACACCTACCGTGTCCCCCGGCTGCCACATCACGCCCAAAGCGCCGGAAGAAA
>JABUTP010000073.1 GCA_021443625.1 Bacteroidales bacterium
GAGCGTTACCGTCACCTCCGAAAATGACGTGACCGAAATCAAAGCGGGCGAAACCCTCCAGCTCTCGGCCGCCGTGGAACCCGCAAAAGCAGCCATAGACACCATTATCTGGAAATCCCTGGACGAGACCAAGGCGACAGTCAGCGACAAGGGTCTCGTCACCGCCCTACTCTCCGGCGAAGTCACCATCGAGGCGGAGGCCGTGATGGCCGGCAGCGGTCTGAGTATGAAAGGCGGTTTCACCCTCACTGTGGATATGGTCGCTCCGGTCGTGGACCAGAACGACTCTAAGAAGTATGTCAAGACGGGCGAACAATTCTCACTCACCGTCGATGCACGGGGCGAGAACCTGACCTACCAGTGGATGGGACAGGTAGGAAGAAAGTGGGGTCTGCTTCTCAACGGCGGTCACGCCACTCTCACTCTCACTGCGGGAGACGCCGAAGCGACCGATTATTACCGCTGCACCGTGTCCAATGAAGCGGGCAGCGTGAATTCGGGCATTTTCGAAGTCATCACCCAGATTCCCGCAATCATCAAGCAGCAGCCCCAGAACACGGCTGTAGGGGCACTGGAGACGAAGACCGTCAATGTGCTCGCATCCGGAACGGAACTCACTTACGATTGGCAGAAATACAACGAAAGCACTCTTACGTGGACAAGTTTCCCCTCTGACAACGGCAACTCATCCTATTCTTTCGGTCCCTACCCGCGGACAACACTCTCCGGTACCTTCAAGGTCCGCTGCGTGGTAAGCAACAAGGTCAGCAGCGTCATTTCCTCCACCGCAACAGTCAGCATCAACTAACACTCTGAAGTCATGAAACGATACATATTTATGATGCTTGCCGCAATGGCGGGCATCCTGGCAGCCTGCCAGCAGGAGGCGTTCATCCAGAGCGTGACCGTCACCTCGGAAGGCAACATAACGGAAATCACCGCCGGAGAGAGCCTCCAGTTGTCGGCAAGGGTAAGCCCCGCAAAGGCAGTGATAGACACCATCATCTGGAGATCCCTGGATGAGACCAAGGCAATCGTGGACGACAAGGGCCTCGTAACGGCGGTCCTGTCGGGAGAAGGCACCATTCAGGCCGAGGCCGTGATGGCCGGAAGCGGTCTGAGCATGAAGGGGCTGTTCAACCTTACGGTCCTGATGGGAGAGCCCTGCATCATAAAGCAGCCGGACGAACTGTACTTCCCGACCGGAGAGGACTATTCGTTCAGCATTATGGCCGCCGGGGAGAATCTCTCTTACATCTGGGAGAAGTCGAGCACCGGAAACGGGCTGTGGGCAATATACAAAGACTCAAAGAGCGTGATGAGCGGAACTGCGGGAGAGAAGGCCTCAACCGTCTGGTACCGCTGCACAGTATCCAATGACGCCGGTTCCGTGACATCAAAGCCCATCGAGGTCAACTTCCAGGTTCCCCCGACCATAGTCGAGGAGCCCGTCTGGACAAGCGGCGACAACATCTACCTGGTCGCATCCGGCACCGCCCTCTCCTACGACTGGCAGCTCTACGACGAAAAGGAATGCAAGTGGGAAAGCACCACGGTCAACAACGGAGCCTCCTCCATCAGGGTATTTCTGATGTTGGGACAGGAGCCTCCCGCAATACGCTGCGTGGTAAGCAACAAGGTCGGCAGCGTCACCAGCAAGGCCATCCTGGTCTGCGAGCCAGACACCGGGACTCCCACGGAACTCTCCGTTTCACAGACAGTCATTACCTGGGACTGGGATAAAAATCTCCCTGTAATAGTGGATGTCACCGCCAACAAGGATTGGACGGCTGCAGTTGCCGACACCGAAAACTGGGGTCTGGTCGTTGGGAATGACGGCAAAAATTTTATGGCATATCCCAAATCAAAGAACCTCGACTATCGCGGCAGGACAACAACAGTTTCAATAATCTGCGAAGACAAAGAATGTCTTGTCAAATGCACGCAGATTCCGGGTCCGTACGTAAACGGCCACAGATATGTGGATCTGGGGCTGCCCAGCGGAGTGCTCTGGGCCACCTGCGACCTGGGCGCGGAGAATCCCGAGGACATCGGCGACCTCTATGGATGGGGTGCGACCACTCCTTACGACAAAGTGACCGATATCGATTGGGGCCTGTACTTCGGATATCTGCACCAGCTTCCGTACATCGCCGGGACTTCGGCAGAGACCTGCGGGAAAAATTTCGACCCCTTGAAAGAATACGTCAATCAAGACGGGGAGCACTACAATGTGGAGGGAAACCCCGGCATCAGTGACGGAATAGGCGGATCGGAATTCGATGCCGCAAGACAGGAATGGGAAAGCATCTGGCGTATGCCGACCGCACAGGAAAGTATTGAATTGGTGTCCAACTGCGATGTGGATATGGCAGAGGTGAACGGGCACAAAGTATTCATTCTGACAAGCAAACTCAACGGAGCGCAACTCACATTGCCCGTCACTTTGGGGCAGACGGGAGTATACGGATATGGAGGAAGATTCTGGGCATCAACTCCCACGAACGACCCCTCGATGTGTATGACGGTTTTGACCACTGAAATAAAAGGAATCGGGTGCAAGAGTTACTACAGAGACGTCGCCTGTCCCATCCGTCCCGTCGCCAAACCGTACATTCCCAAGATACCAATAATATAATTTGTCCGAATATTCCCAACGGATGTCCGAATATTACCACTGCCGGAGGAGAGAAGCGTCTAACTTTGCCGGTGGAAACCAAATAAACCGACATACAAGATGAAAAAGACACTTCTCTTCCTCGCAGGCGTGATGGCTCTGGCGGCCTGCAACAAGGAGCCCCTTCCCAAGAGCCTTTCCATCAGCACCGAAAGCGGCAGCACGTCCGTGGAACTGGGCGAAACCATCCAGCTCGTTGCGACTGCCACTCCTTCAAAGGACGCCATCGAATCCATCACCTGGACTTCTCTGGCCCCCGAGATTGCCACAGTTGACGCGAACGGCCTTGTCACCGCCATCAATACCGGTACAGTGACCATCGAGGCAGAGGCCATCCCCGCAAACGAGAAGGGTTCACCCGTCAAGGGCAGCATCTCCATCACGGTGGAAATACAGAAGCCGCATATCGTAACCCAGCCCCAGGCGCAGACAGTCGCACTGAATGCCTCATACACCTTGAGCGTGGAGGCCCTCGGAGAGCGTCTGAATTACCAATGGATGAAGAGATTCGGAGAAAACGGCGACCTTATAACTGTTGTCGATCACGGCCAGAGCATCACCGAGTCATCCGACATCGCCGGGGACATCCACTATTACTGCATAGTGTCCAACGAGTTCGGCAGCGTCACATCTGAAACCGCTGTTGTGACAGTAGTCACTACGCCCTACATCATGGTCCAGCCGCAGAATAGAACAATCAAAGCGGGCCAAACCATAAAATTGTCCATAACTGCACTGGGTGACAACCTGAAATACGACTGGCAGACATATTACGAAAAAAACTGGCTCTCCCTGCCCAATGCGTCAAACGGCAAATCCACAATGGAAATACCCACCAATTCATCCATAACTCTCGGCAACTACATATTCAGATGTAAAGTCAGCAACGACGACCGCAGTGTAACCAGCGAGTATGCAACTGTAACCATCACAGCCAATTAGCACCCTTCCAGAACTATTCCGACATAACAATTCTAACACATTCCATATATACCGACCACCGGCCCGGACATCCTGCCCGGGCCGGTTTTTTATATGCGTTCGATTATGCAGTTGTGCTCTTTCCCGCTCTTCTCGTAGCTGATGGCGCAGAGGATGACCTCGCCGGCATATTCCTTCAGTGGTGCGGGGTAGTTCTTCCGCTTGATCTGGTCGATGGCTGTGATAGCATCCTTCTTCCATTTCAGTTCGATGATGATGGCAGGAAGGTCAACATTTCGCCACAGCACGAACACAACATCGGCAAATCCACGTCCGGCAGGGAGCTCTCGCACCATCTTGTATTTGTTGCGTGCGGAATAGAAGGCAAGGTTAATGACGCAGGAGAGGGCATTCTCGTCGTTGTATTTCAGGATGCTTGTACTCTCTGACAAGAAAGGCTGAAAGACGAAGATGGAAGGGATGCAGCCCATCAAAAATGATTATTTGTTGAAAATATTCTTTTTTTGTGCAGAGTTATGGCACAAGTAAGCATTATCTTTGCCCTTAAAATATCATTGTATGAAAAGAAATATACCTGAATTTCAGTACGTGGATGCGTGGAAGATACTATCTTCAAACAACATTAATGGAAATGTCGTTGATGACAAGAGTTTAGAAATAATGCTTCGGATTGAGGAATCCATGTCAAGTCTTGAAGTAATGGGGGACGATGACAGACGATTTTTCTGGATAAGATCAAAGGATAGTTCGGGGAGATATGAATGGCTTTGGGTTTTGACTGCGCATTACAAAGATTTTCATTATCTGATTCTCAGCGATGGGAAATTTAAATTTACAACTTTGAAGAACAAGGACGGTGTTGTGGGTGATTCTAGGAAGGATCGTAGATATGACTATTCAGATGTCCTTCTATCATTAGAAGCCCATGTTAATGCCGTGGTAGAATGGATATGTGAGGACTCAGACGGATACAACAAGTATGTCAATCGATATATTCCTTATCATAAGCGTAATGGAGATATTCCGATGAAAACCCTGATGGCAATAGACCCTCGCTATGAATGTAGGGATGAGACGCACAACATCAAGACAATGGAACTTATCAAATCTTCGATACCCACATTATATGACAAAAAGACTCTTCGCAATTATATAAGCGTATGGTCTGCTGCGTTTCGCATTCTGGAGAAATCAAAAACCAGATATGGAGCCGACGAGCTTGAAAATAAGACAATACAGGACTGTGCTGCATTGGATGATATTGAACTTTTCAGGACATATGACTCTAAAGGAGAGGAAATAGAAGGATTAGACCTTGACTCTGAGAGCGATTTCGACAAATGGTACAATGAGAATCTTGTGTATCATTGTATGGATGTAGGATACGCACGCATTCACCTTGGCTTTAGTAGCAAGTGTGAGGGCAAAGAAGAGGATAGCAGCCAATATCAGTTCACGATATGGTTCAGTGTAAGCGGATACTGGGAGGATGTTATGGAAATAGCAATAGGTCTTTACAATCAAGGGATTATACTAAAGGTTAGAAATGCAGATGATATACTTGAATTCCTTAAGAAAGACTATTTGGTCGGATTCCGCCCTTGTCCAGATAAGTACATGAATCGTGACGGAGTTAAGGCTCAGGTATTTTTGCCATACATAGGGGATGTGACAAAAGAAGTTTATTGGAAGATAATAAAGGCAACATCTTGGCATAAAGAGCCTATGATCAGGCCTATGAGCATTAAAAAATAAGTGTATGAACCATTGACTTGCGGAGGATTGCGGAAATCATACACATCGTGCCCCGCCTCACGAAGCCGACTCACCACTTCCGGATAATGCTGGTTTCTCCAGCTGCTCGCAACGTATATCTTTGCCATAACAGATTTCTCAATAGACCAAATTTAGCATTTATTTCTCAAATTGTTGTGTGGTTATATAGAGGTCTGGATTTTTGTTTTTTAACA
>JABUTP010000074.1:0-4098 GCA_021443625.1 Bacteroidales bacterium
CAAGGTATTCTTTTATGCGGGATATCATAAGATGTACGAGAGGGAGAGTTGCAGGAAGGTGGGTTTGCCGCTGGTCAGAAGTTCGCCGTCAGTGACGGGAGAGAGCACCCATCCGTAGTTTACGGCAAATTGCACAACGCGGAGCAGATCGATGCCTCCACCCACCGAAACTCCATATTCAAAGGGACGGAGATCGTCAGAGGTCTGATGCAATATGCTTTGCCGGGCAGCGGTAACGACACTCTCTTCAGAATTGTCCCCATCGGAGGATTTTACTTTGTTGTAAACATTGCAGCCGGCAAAGGGGGAAACCTGCACGAAAGGGCGGAATGCCACCAAATCGACTCCCCACTGGAAATTCAGCGGAATCTCCACACAACCCACCCGCCACGCTTCGTCACCGAGACGGCTGCCGCTCTGTCTGTACTGCAACTCCGGCTGGACAATGAATCCGTGAGGAATCACCACCCTGTAGCCGGCTCCGAACTCATAGCCGGTGAATTTCTCCCCGATAGTCGTCATATCGGACACATTCAACCCCGCCTTGACCAGAATCTTGTTCTGGGCACGGGCGGGGGTGAAACATCCGACAAGAAGCATCAACGATAATACTGCGATGCAATATCGGCTTCTCATCGCTTTGCAATAGGATTAGAGAAGGGATTCTATCTTCGCAACGAGTTCCTTTTTGGGAACTGCGCCGACGAGTCTGTCTGCAAGTTCCCCGTTCTTGAAGAAC
The DNA here is from genome assembly GCA_021443625.1 of Bacteroidales bacterium. Classification (GTDB taxonomy): domain Bacteria; phylum Bacteroidota; class Bacteroidia; order Bacteroidales; family UBA932; genus Equibacterium. The sequence continues at coordinate 740 of JABUTP010000074.1, forward strand.
AGAATGGTGGGGATGTTGCGGACGCCGAACTTCATGGGGAGGTCGGAATTTTCGTCAACATTGCATTTTGCCACGGTTACGCGGCCGGCATACTCCTCTGCGAGTTCATCCACGGTGGGGGCGATTGCGCGGCAGGGCCCGCACCAGGTTGCCCAAAAATCGACTACCAGCGGACCTGCGGCAGCCATTTCGTTGAAATTGGAATCAGTTACTATCTGTGCCATATCTGTTAATTTTAGAAATTCGATTCACGAATATAACAATTTTTCTCTAAACCATCTGCTCGATGTTCCAGGTGAAGGCCCTGACGCCCACCTCCGGATTGCGGAGGTCAAGCCTTTTCACACAGTCGAGCAACTCCTCAACCCGGTCGTCCTCCACGACCGTTATCACGGCTGAATTCATTTCGGGCCAGGTATGGGTGCCGCGGCGCGGCTCTCCCCCGTTGGTTCCCCTACCCTGGACGTCCTCAAAAAAGGTAAATCCGGAAATCCTGAGTTCGTCGAGCATAAACTCCACCCTGCCGGTGTTGGACTGGTTGAACACTATGAATACTGCTTTCATATATCTTAATTTTGGGAGTTCTTGGTGGAAATCTGCATAAAGATGTAGTTCTTGCGCTGCTTCTCCTGTTGTGCCCGCTCGCCGCGACGGCTGAACACTGCATACAGCACGGGAACGACGATGAGGGTGATGAAGGTGGAAACCAGCAGACCTCCGATTACGACGATGCCCATAGGACGCCACATCTCGGAACCTTCGCCGTTGCTCAGAGCCATAGGCACCATACCGAGCACGGTGGTGAGGGCTGTCATAAGCACCGGACGCAGACGGGAACGGCCCGACATTGCAATCGCCTTGTTGAGTTCGACGCCACGGTCACGCACCAGGTTGATGTAATCGACCAGCACGATACCGTTCTTGACCACGATACCCACCAGCATTATCGCACCCAGGGCGCCAATCATATCGAGCGACGTTCCGGTAATCCAAAGGGCAAGTACCACACCCGAGAAGGCGAAAGGAACGGCCATCATAATGATTGCGGGCTTGGTGAACGACTCGAACTGCGAAGCCATCACGATATATACCAGAAGGACGATGAGCAGCAGCAACCCTATCATATCGCCGAAAGTCTCCTGCTGGTCCTCATAGTCTCCGGCAAGAATCACCGTTACGCCGTTGGCCGTGGGGATTTCATCCACTACGGCCTGGATTCTGCCCGCAAGTTCGCCCAGCGAAACCTTGTAGGGAGTCACGGACACCGACACGTAACGCTGACGGCTCTTTCGCTCGATGGTGGGCGGGGAGAAATACTCCTCAACATCGGCTATCTCGCAAAGTTTCACGAGACTTCCTGTGGGAGTGGGTATGGTGAGGTCACGGATGTCGCTTATGGAGTTGCGGTCATCCTCCTTGAGTCTTACCACGATGTTGTATTCATCGCCATCCTCCTTGAGATAGCCGGCTGCAAGTCCGGCCACCCTGTTGCGCACATAGGTCGAAACCAGAGTGGAGTTGAGTCCGAGGGCCGAAACTTTTTCCTTGTCAAGGGTGAGTTTGAGCTCTGGACGGTCCTTGTCCCTGGAAACCCTGATGTCGCGGGCGCCCTTGACGTTATCCTTGATGGCGTTCTTGATGTTCTCGGCAGCGATGTTTGTGGCATCAAAGTCATAACCGTAGATTTCCACATCAACGGTGGAACCTCCGCCGCCGCCCATTCCGCTGGAAGCGTTGCAACGGTATGTCACAACCTCGGGATATCTGGCAATCTCCTGCCTCAAAACCTCGGCAATCTCGAATATCGAGCGCTCGCGCTGGTTCTTCTTGCTGCAGACCACCGTCATCTCGATGGTGTTGTTGGTGGTGTTGGAGAAAATTGCCCCGACACCCGCCTCGTCGTTGCTGCCGGCGGTGGTGGAGATGCGCTCCATCTCCGGAACCAGTTCGTAGAAACGTTTTTCCAACGCCCTGGCGGTCAAAAGGGTCTGTTCTATCTTGGTACCATTCTGGAGAGTCATGTTCACGCTGATGCGGCCGTTGTCGCTCTGCTGCATGAAATCCGACCCGATTTTGCCGTTGAAGGCGGGGAGCATGGAAGCCATAAATAGGAGCAAAACCACCAGCAGTGTTACGGTCTTGTGCCTGAGACAGAGCGAAAGAAGTTTGGCGTAGGCATCATCGACCTTGTCGAGAGCCCCCACGATATAGCGGTCGTACCAGCCGCTGTTGGCGCTCTCCTCCACCAGATGACCCTCGCTGTCCACCGAAGCCTTGCGCGCCTTGAGAATCTTCGAGCAAAGCATAGGGGTAAGCGAAATAGCCACGGCCGTGGAGGTCGATACGACTATTGTCACAATCCAGCCGAGTTCCTTGAAGAGGATTCCGGCAAGACCGGTAAGCATGGTGAGGGGCACGAACACGGCTATGATGACCAGCGTAGTGGCGATAACAGACACCCACACCTCGTTGGTGGCGTATATGGCGGCATCGCGGGCACTTGAGCCTCGCTCGATGTGCTTGGTAATGTTTTCCAGCACCACGATGGCGTCGTCCACCACCATACCGATGGCCACGGTGAGCGACGACAGGGAGATGATGTTGAGCGAACTGCCGGTAAGCCACAGGTAGATGAATCCCGCAATGAGGGCGATGGGAATGGTCACCGCGATGATTATCGTGGCCCTCCACTTGCCCAGGAAGAAGAATACCACCAGCACCACGAACAGAAGTGCGTAGAGAATAGATTCCTCCAGGGAGTTGATGGCATTCTGGATATCTTCGGAAGTGTCGAAGAGAACCTGCACGTCAACGTCCTTGGGAAGGTTTTTCCTGACCTTCTGCATCTCCTTGCGGACATCCTTGCAGACCTGCACGGTATTGGCGCCCGACTGCTTGGTAATCATGATGCGTACCCCTTCGCTGCCATTGATCTTCTGGTCCAGCGAGAGATCCTTGATGGTGTCGCGCACCGTCGCAATGTCCTTTACGAACACCTTTTTTCCATCCTGGGTGGTGGTGACGACAATGTTCTCTATTTCACGGCTCTCGAGATATTCGCTGCGAAGCTGGAGGTTGTATTGCTCCTTCTCCATCTTCACGACGCCGCTGGAGAGGTTTATGTTGTTGCCGCTGATGGCGGAACCCACCGTTTCGAGGGGAATCTTGAAAGCATCCAGTTTCTGCTGGTCAACATCGACATACACATAGCGGTCGGGAGCACCCACCACCGAGATGTTTCCGATGCCTTCCACCCTGTTGAGCTGGGGAACTACAACGTCATCCATAATCTTCTCGAGGCCGGAATAACTCGGTCCGGCCGTGACGGAGAAGTTCAGGATGGGCATCGCGCTGGAACT
>JABUTP010000074.1:4112-8667 GCA_021443625.1 Bacteroidales bacterium
TAGGGGTTGCTGCACCCGCTGGGAAGGTTGTCCTTCAGCATATCCACGAAAGAGCGGATATCGTTCATCACCTCATCTATGTCGGTACCCCACTCCATCTCAAGGGTCACCATAGAGTAATTGTCTTTCGACGAAGAGGTCATTTCCTTGAGATGATCTACCGAGTTGAGACTGTTCTCAACGATTTTGGTGACATTAACCTCAACCTCACTCGCATTGGCTCCCGCGTAGGTGGTCATAATGGTCACATACGGGGGGTCCATCTCGGGGAACTGGTCAATCGGCAGTTTGGTAAAGCCGAAAATGCCGATCACCATCACGGCAACAAACACCAGCAGCGTCGTTACCGGCTTTTCTATCGCGGTCTTGTAAATACTCATCTGCTAATATGTTTGGGTGACGTTGATTTGTGTACCATCCACCAGTTTCTCTGCCCCCGTGGTGATGACCTCAACCCCTTCGGCTATCTCCTGAGCCACAACTTCGATGCGGTCGTCATAACGGTTGCCGAGGGTCACGAATACGCGCCTGGCGGTACCGTTGTCGTTAAGATAGACGTAACGGTCGTTGCTGCCTATCTGCTTCTGCACGGCCTGATAGGGTACCAGAAGGGCATTGCCGCGCCCCATCTCGATGCTGGTGTGGACATACATACCCGGACGCAGCTGCTCGCCGCCGTTGGGAATCCTTACCTTTACGGAGAAAGTGTGGCTGGCGGGATCTATTGTGGGATAAACTATTTCGATGGTTGCGGGGAAAACCTTGTCGGGATAGATATCCGACTTGATGTCCACCTTCATCCCCGCCTTGACGTTGGGATAGAACGTCTCGGGGATGTTCACCAGGGCCTTCAGCATATTCACCTGGGTCAGGGTCAGAATGGCCTGCCCGTTGTAAAGTTCGCCGTCCTCATAGTTCTTGGCAGAAATCACGCCGCTGAACTGAGCCTTCACGAAAGTGTTTTTCTCAAGATATTTTAGATTTTCCTCGGTCTGGTCGTAACTCAGTTTGGTCTGGTCGTAAGTCTGCTGCGAAACTGCCCCCGATGCAACCAGGGCCTCGAGACGGCTGAGTTCGATGGCAAGATTGGAATAGGTCAACTTGGCGGTGTTGTACTGCTGCTGGTCCATTCTCACCAGGTTTGCCCCTGCTCCGACGCGGGAGCCGACTTCAACGAAAATATGGTCGATGCGTCCGGTGACCCCCGGGGCCACGCTCATTGTCTGATAACCTTCAAGGGTTGTGGAAAAATCGAGGGTGCGCATAACCTCCACGGGTTTGAGGATGGTGGTTTCAACCTGCTCCACGCGCACTGTTTCTGTGTGCTGTTCTGCTGTTTTGGGCTTGCAACCCGTGGCTGTCAATGCCAGACACAGGGCCATTGCCATAATCGTTCTTTTCATATCTCTTTTTGTAATTTTTCTGTTTGACTTCAGGATATTACTCTTTGCTGAGGAGTTTTTCGAGTGCAATCTCGGCATTGACAAACTCCATCAAAGCCTGGATATAACTGCTCTGCGCCTGGATGAGGGTTGTGCCGCTGGTGGTGACGTCCATAGCCGACGTGTATCCCTGCTCGAATTTCTTGGAAGTATTGTCAAACACCCTCTGCATCAACTCCATATTCTGTTTCTGGGTGTTGTACGAGTCGTATGCGGTGTTGAGGTTGAAGCACAACTGGCGATGCTGCACCATAAGCTGGTTTTCGGTGTCGTTCATTGTGTTGAGCTGCTTTTCGTAGGCCGACCTTGCCGCCTGTATGTTTTTGGCGTGTTTGAGACTTGAGAAAATGGGAATCTTGACTGCCACACCCACCATGTTGGGAGGAGTCATGTTCATAGTCATCTCATCGGAAAAATACTCCTTCACCGTATAATTGTGGAATGCCGAGATTGTGGGGGTGGTGGCCCATTTTGCAGCCGCGAGCTGCTTCTGGGCAAGGAGAGTGTTCTCCTTCATCAACTGGTAGTTGTAGTTGTTGTCCAGAGCGAAATCTTCTGCGAGCAACGCCATGAATTCGTCCACGGCAAGGAGGTCTTCCAGGGTGTCGGTAAGGACGATTTCGGTATCTACCGGCACATTGAGCTGCAGCCGGAGCGAATTGAAGACCATTTCCAGCGAACGGCGGCTGCTGGCGATGCTGTTCTCCAGCTGGGACATCTGCACTGCAAGCCTGTCGGCCTCGGTCTGCTCGGTGGTGCCCACGTTCACTGCGGTAAGAGTCATTTCGTGAAGTTTTCGGACGTCCGCCAGATTGCGGCCGAGCAGTTCCAGCACCTGCTGAGAAACGAGTGCCGAATAGTACAAGGTCTTCACCTGGCTCTCCACCTCCTGCGTGGTCTGCTTCAGGGAAATGTCGGACATCCTTTTGGAAATGTCGCTGATTTGTGCGCTCACCATCATTGCGCCGTTGAACGCCACGGATGTCTGCACGGACATATCCACGTACGGGGGCATAGCCACTTCCATCTCGCCGAAGTTCATCTTGTAGCCGAGCATGTCCGAATAGTCGGCGCTGAGGTTGACCTGGGGCAGCATTTCTGCTATGGCAGCCCATTTTTTGGCTTCTGCCGCCCTGATGTCCAGATTTGCGTTAGCAATGGAATTGTTGCGTTCCACGGCCATCTTACCGGCCTCCGTTAAAGAAAGTTCAAGAGTGTGTGCGTCTTCGCCGCTCTGTCCCGAAACATTTGTAAAAGGGACACAAAACAAAAATGCCGCATACAGACAAGAAGCGGCATTTTTTCTCAAAAAATGCATAATCTTCTAATTTTTGTCGAAGATTATTTGCTGCAAAAATCAAGCCACAGGCTATTCTGACGGGGAAAGATTGAACTCTATCATCCTTTCGATGGCCCTTTGGCACACCGGGCAGAAAGAGTCCACGTCATTGTCGCGCATCCTGCAGGCGGGGGACGGTCGGTAAATGCCTTTGTTGGAATATCCGCCCCCTTCAAATACTCCGAGGGTTACAGTACTTTTGGGGGTCTTGGACGGCAGCGGTGTGGGAATCTTGACATACACGGAGAGCATATCCTTCCATTTACTCTCGAAATCGACCAGAGTGGTGATGTTCTGCTCCCAGGGTTCAATGTTGTAGGGATACATCGGGCTGGGGTCATCATTGTAGGCATACTCATCGCCCAGCGCACCGAAACTGTGGCCGAACTCGTGAACCACCACCGGTTTGAACTTGGCGTGGTGGGCGGTGGTCAGGGTATAGGAGTTGTAGATGCCCCCGCCGCCGTAGGTGTCGGTGTTGGCGAGGATAATTATATGCTCGTAAGGGATGCCGACAAGGTGGTCATGGAGTTTGAAAACGCTGCTCGTGGTAAGGTATCTCTCCATATAAAAAGTGTCGAAATGGGAATCCACCGCAGTCGATTTCCATTCATTGTTGCGGGGAATGCTGACACCACTCTCCCCGGAGGGGACGGCGACGGCTATGAAGTTGAATTTGTCCCTCATCCTGCCGAAAGGCTGGTGGGAAAAGATGGCATCCACCGCACTCTGGGCATCCCTGTAAAACAGCGCCATCTCCTGCTCGGTATAACCTTCAGCCACTATCGCAACATCTATCGCTTCGCGGCTGGTTCCTCCGCGGTGGATATATTTGAAGGGCGGCAGTTCTGCCGGAACGTAATTCTTTATGAGAATGTCCTTGGGTGAAATTTCGTGCTCAAAGAAAGCCGTCCGCTGACGGCGGTTGCCGCGCAGCTCCACCGTAACTATGACATCCTCCCTGGGCATCGGCACCAGAAATGTGTTCTCGAAACTGCGGCAGACGTATTTGGCTTCCTCTTCACACACCCACTCCTGAAAGAGTGAGGAAAAGGTGTTGCGGTAGATGACCGTCCCGCTCGCCTTGTCCTTTACGGTTATCTCGCCGTTGCCCTCCACGGGGACCTCGGAGAGATTGACGCGGCGCCCCGCCCAATCTCCCGTGATGGATTTGCCTTTCAGAAAAACATCCTGAAAGACTGCATCCCCGGCAAAGATGTAGTCGAGCCGGAGGGTTTTGTTCTCAAAATAATCATCGAACTCCTGGGCCTTGGCGGCATTCGGAGCGAAGGCGGCCGCCAGGACAATAAGGGACAAAATGAGTGATTTCTTCATCTGCTTTGGATTTGACAAAGCGAATTTACGCAAAAATGGACATTAACAAAAACAAAGCAGACCCGCCCACGGCGAATCTGCTTATGTCTGAATGGGGAGACAATCTCCCCGAAAGAATTCGTTGGGATTAGTCGGCCAGCGAGAACATCTTGAAGTCAACGACCTTGGCTTCGGCGTCAACGCTCTTGATGTAATCCTTGACGGTAATCTTCTCACCCATGATGAAGTCCTGCTCCTCAAGAGTCTGCTCCTTGAAGAATTTGGCAAGACGGCCTTTGGCGATGTTCTCAATCATACCCTCGTTGAGATTGGCGGCCTTCTCTGCAGAGACGGTCTTGATAATCTCACGGGCCTGATTGGCCTGGTCGGGAGTGAGCCAGCCCTTGGCAGTGTTGGACTCGATGTGGTCCTCGCTGTCAACGTGGGCGGGGTTGATGCC
>JABUTP010000074.1:8693-12230 GCA_021443625.1 Bacteroidales bacterium
TTCCTTACCTGCTCCTCTTTGGTCTTCTCAACTGCAACGGCCATCTCCTTCTCGATAACTGCCTGGGGAACGCTGTCGGCATTGACGGCAACGGGTTTCATTGCAGTCACCTGCATTGCGATATATTTGGCAACTTCTTCGGAAACGGGTTTGTTGAAACCGACGATAGCGCCCTGCTTGCGGTTGAAATGAACATAAGAGCCTGCGAAGGGAGCGTCCATCTTGGCATAGTATGCCACAACGTGCTTCTCACCGCATTTTCCGGTCTGCTCCGAAATGGCCTCTGCCACGGTGCAGCCTTCTGCCATTTTAACGTCATTGAGAGCGGCTGCATCCTGGGGGAGAGCTGCGATGGCTGCCTCGGCGATACGCTCTGCAAGGCCTCTGAACTCCTCTGTGTTGGCCACGAAGTCGGTCTCGCAACCGAGACTTACGAGGATTGAACTGCCGCCTGCTATCTTTGCAACCACAGCGCCTTCGGTAGTTTCGCGGTCAGCGCGTTTGGCTGCCACGAGCTTGCCTTTCTCGCGGATGATTTCCTGAGCTCTTTCGTAATCGCCGTCTGCCTCAACGAGGGCCTTCTTGCAGTCCATCATACCGGCACCGGTCATCTTACGGAGTTTTGCTACATCTGCTGCTTTAATTTCCATAATGCGAAAATTTAACTTGTTAAAACGTTACTCTGCCACTTCTTCTGCAGCGGCTTCGCTCTTTGCACGGCGTGCGCGCACTTTGCGTACGGGAGCTTCGCTCTGCTCTGAATCCTTGGCGGCCTCTTCTTTGTCCTTGTCGAGTTTGCGCTCTGCTGTACCTTCTGCGATGGCTCCGCAAACTGCATCCATCACGATGGCGATGGACTTGGCGGCATCGTCATTTGCCGGAATCACATAATCAATGTTTGTAGGGTCGCAACATGTATCAACCATTGCGAATACCGGGATGTTGAGACGATTGGCCTCGCGGACAGCGTTGATTTCCTTCTGTACGTCAACTACAAAAAGGGCTGCCGGAAGACGGGCAAGGTCTGCGATGGAACCGAGGTTCTTCTCGAGCTTTGCCCTCTGGCGTGTGATCTGGAGACGCTCGCGCTTTGCAAGAGTCTCGAATGTACCGTCGGAAATCATCTTGTCGATGTTGTTCATCTTCTTCACCGACTTGCGGATGGTGGGGAAGTTGGTAAGCATACCGCCGGCCCAACGCTCTGTGATGTAGGGCATCTCTACGGCTTTAGCCTTCTCCGCCACGATTTCCTTGGCCTGTTTCTTGGTAGCTACGAAAAGCACTTTGCGGCCTGAACGCGCAAGTTGCTTGAGAACGGCAGCTGCCTCATCTATTTTGACAACGGTCTTGTGCAGGTCAATGATATGGATACCATTCTTCTCCATAAAGATATAGGGAGCCATTTTGGGGTTCCATTTTCTCTTCTGATGGCCGAAGTGTACACCTGCATCGAGTAAGTCTTGGAAATTTGTTCTAGACATTTTGGTTTGTTTTGTTTGGTTTCTGGTCCCGTGTCACGGGAAACTCTTTAATTCAATAACGGGAGTAACGGTTCAAGCGGTCTCCCGAATTTTCCGCAGAGGAACAAACTTCGGGTAACGTGCCTCTCGAGGCTGCGGTCCGGAAGTTTTGGATTCCTTCTGTGCAAAAAGTAAATCAGTGTTAAATTAACGTTTGCTGAATTGGAAGCGCCTACGTGCACCGGGCTGTCCGGGTTTCTTACGCTCAACCTCACGGCTGTCACGGGTAAGGAAACCGTTAGACTTGAGGACAGGACGATAGGCCTCAGTATCGACTTTGCAAAGCGCGCGGGCTATTGCAAGACGGAGAGCCTCTGCCTGACCTTTGATTCCCCCGCCGTCAATGTTCGCCTTGATGTCGAACTGGGCGAGGGTACCGGTAATATCGAGAGCTTGACGGACGATGTAGCGGAGAGTGTCCTCTTTGAAGTAGTTCTCCATTTCACGGCCGTTGATGGTGATATTACCATTTCCTGTGCTAACATAAACGCGAGCAACTGCTGATTTACGTCTTCCAAGGGCGTTGATTACTTCCATGCTCTGTTTAGATTTCGTTTAATGTGATTGTTTTGGGATTCTGTGCCTGGTGGGGATGCTCGCTGCCTACATAGAGGTAGAGGTTTCTGAATTGCTCAGCACCGAGGCGTGTTTTGGGCAGCATACCTTTGATGGCATGCTCAAGGATGGCTAACGGCTTGCGCGAGAAAAGCTCCTTGGTGGTGGCATAACGCTGACCTCCGGGGTAACCGGTGTGGCGGGTATATACCTTGTCTGTCATCTTCTTGCCCGTGAGGCGAACCTTGTCGGCGTTGATAATGATGACATTATCGCCACAGTCCGCGTTGGGGGTGAAGTTGGGCTTGTTCTTGCCGCGAAGCATAAGAGCAACCCTGCTTGCCAGACGACCAAGAACCTGATCAGTTGCGTCAATGACAACCCACTCTTTGGAGGAGTTCTCTTTGTTAACCGACAGTGTCTTGTAACTTAGTGTGTCCACAGTCTGTTGATTTTAAAATAGTTAATACTTAATGTTGCGTACCCCTTACAATTTGGGGGGCTGCAAAGGTAGAAAAATTTTTCAAAGTGGCAAAAAATTAACTCGCAATTGTTACACTGCGAGTTAATTATCTGAGATTTACTGATAGATTTCGGGAATATCGACCTTAGTTCTCTCGAACATCCTGCCACCGCCGAGTTCGTTGGGATGGTGGTAAATCTGCCACCCGTAACTTCCGGTGTAGTCTTCCCAGAACATCAGTGACCTGTCAACCGTCCTGCCGTCACCATCCAGGGATGTGGCAAGGTCGAAAAGAGTCCCTTTGATGCCCAACTTGCTGCGCACTTTCTCTATTATCGCATTTTCAGAAACCTGGGTGCCGCTCTCGTTGCTGGGGATGTTGTTCAGGATGGGGATGCGGCCCTGCGAGATGATGTAGTTCATCAGCTGCGTCAGGTTCTCCTCCGTGTTGCCGCCGTTGGTGCCGATGGTCACCATCACGTAGTCGCACTCTATGTAAGGCAGTTCGTTCTGTATGGAACGGAGTACGTCACTTATGGTGCAGCCTCCCCTTCCGCTCGACATCGCATTGCCGTCGAGGGCAGATATGATTCTTTGGGTCCACGAATCGGGGAATGTGGCGGCGGGGAAATACCCCTCCGGCTGGGAGATGGAGTCGCCGTAAATCAGCAGTTTCACCGACTTCTTGAGAGAAGCCACGCTGATGCGCTTCACGACGAAGGAGCCGCCCGAAACGAGGCCGAAAGCATAACCGTCCCACTGCATTCCAACTGAGAAACCCTCCTGAAGGGTACCTTTGCCGCATCCTCCGGTGCCGTCGTGCGTTGCGGAAAGAGCCGCGCTCTCTCCGGTTGCTACATCTGTGATGACCACCCGCGCCTGGTTGTAGATATGATAAATCTCCAGCCGGCAGTCACGTCCACCCTTGAGGAACGGTGCAGAAACCACAATCTCCGGAGTGGTGTTGATGCTGATCTTACGGTTGGGAACATCCACGTA
>JABUTP010000074.1:12773-18301 GCA_021443625.1 Bacteroidales bacterium
CAGAGTCAGACAATGTCTTAAAGTCCGTATCATTGTTCAATTACATTCCAATCAGTTCAAAGCTCTTCATATAGAGGTCGCTCCAAGGTTGACCGCCTTCATAAACGCCATAAGCGTTATAAAGAGAATATACAATACCCAAGGAAACATTTCCGGCTTCCTGAACGGTAAAGGACATTGTGGTAACTGACGAAAGGTGCTCCTTAATGTTGCTGGATCCCAAGACTTCACTGCCTGACAATGCGTCCATCCTGGGGATTGTGGTGCCTTTGGCAGCAACTAAGTATCCGGCAAAATCATCAATACATGAAGTGTGGCCGCACTCAACCTTGTAACCATATTCTCCGGGGAGGAGATTGAACACCTGGTAAATCTTTCCGTTGTCAATTTCACTGCAACCCCATACCGGAGCTGCCCAAAGGCAGAATGCGGGGCCGCCATCGGCATCGGCAGTGATATAGGTTCCTTCCTGAATCCAACCGGTAACCGCCTGGAAACGTCCCGGACCTACGAGAGCGAACCTGTCTGAACCGTCTGTTTCGAAAGGATTTGTACCGTTGACAACCTTAGGCATATCTTCGCCGCAATTTCCGCTGACAGCGATATCGTTGTAGAAGTCAACCTCTGCGATGGCAATGGGCAGAGAAGCGTCTTTCACTTCGGGGAAGGAGATGCGGATATACTTGGCATTTACCGACTCGGCAAATTCATAAGACTGCTTGTAGCAGATGCTCTTGAGTTTGCCTTGCTTTACAAGTTCCCAAGTAGCGTTGTCGTCGCTGTATTCAACCATGTAACGGGTTGCAAAAGTTGTCGATTTGAAGTCGCCTTTCTGAACAAGGGTGAACCCGTCAAAAATCTTCGACCCCTGGAAATCGATTGTGATGGCGGCTCCGCCCTGGGCTTTCCAAACGGTGGAAGCATTGTTGTCCAAAGCCTCAGAACCCTCACCTTCGCAGGCCAGCCAATTCTCCTTGGCGGGAGTCTTCATCTTGGCAAGGTTGGCATTGCGAGCTTCTGACTTGTACTCGTCAATGAAATCTGCAGTGGGCTTGTAGAGAGAATAGTAATAGTAGTCTTTGGAGAGGTCGATGCCGCTAACCGTAACCTGAGTGGTGCTGGGAGCTACGGAAAGAACTTTATTGCTACCGTCCTGACCGACATATTCTATAACCAGCGCCGACTCGTCATCGTTTGCATCGCTGAAATACAAATCGACGGAGGTGTCGGATGCGTTCTGGTCTATAAGGTCACGGTTTGCGATGTTGGCTCCGTAATAAGACGCATCATAGATGTCGATTATCACGCCCTGAGGGGTTGAAACCTTTCCGTCTGCATTGCTGACCTCCACGCGCAGGATATTCTCACCTGCTGCAAGGTCTTCAACTATCACGCTCTGGATTTCGGAAGGGTTGGTTACTTCTCCCTGTGCATATTTTCCTTTGGAGTGGAAAACTTTGTAGGAAACAGCGTCCGAAGGGACAGCGAATTCTACCTTGGCTCTGTTGATGCCGGGGTATGCCTTCACGTCGGAAACCGGATCGGGAACGGGGATCTCCGCTTCTTTGCAGCCAACCGAAAGGGAGGCGGCTACGGAGAGTATTAATGTAAAATATGATAAATGTTTCATATCGATTTGTGTTTAATGTTACCTCCAAGCCTCGGGTTGTGTCATACCGGTCATCTTCTTGGCGTCCTCCAGAGGAATTGGCATAACCAGATATTTGTCTTCATACGAATAGTAGTCACGGATTTTCTTTCTGGTATATTCGAATTGACCATCGTCGTTTACGGTAATTCTCATACCGGTCACAAAACGGTTGGTCTCAGAAAGAATCTTCCAGCGGCGCTGGTCGTGGAAACGCCATCCCTCCATACAGAGTTCTACACGGCGTTCGTTGCGGATGCGGGCCATAAGGAAGTCATAGTTCTGCTGGAAACCGGGAACATCCTGAATCTTGGGTTGCAGGGCACGCTCGCGAATCTTGTTGAGATTCTCCATTGCCTTGTCGAGTTCACCCATTTCGCAATATGCTTCTGCCGCATTGAGATAGAACTCTGCAAGACGGAAGAATACCCAGTGGGTTCCGGTCTGGCCGTAGCCGCCGCCGGGGCCCCAGAAATCGCTTTGGGTATCCTTGCACTGATAGTAACCTGTGCAGGAACGCGTTGTCTCTTGAGAGATCACATCATTGAAACCATTGCGGCCGCCGACGAAAGTCTCAATGATGTAAGGCTCAGTACAGTCGCGGGGGACACCATAGTTGCATCCGTTGTAAACGATATTGTTGTAGAAACGGGCGTCACGGTTTGCATAGGGGTTTCCGCCGGGAGCTTCGCTGTAGCCGAGAGCAGCTGCCTCGGGAGTAACGGTAACTTTGGTACGGGTGTCATCGTTGTAGGTAACGGGCAGTGCACCGTTGGTCATTTCGAAGCAGTCAACGAGTTCCTGTGTAGGTGACTCACCGCAGTTCCAAACGTGATTGATTTCGGAATAAGGATAAGAACCTACATCGACGGCATTGGTGTTGTTGATATGTCCGTTGTCATTGGATGCACGCCAGATGATTTCATCATTCCTGTCAGCAAAGGCACTGCAGAACAAAGTCTTGTACTGAGACATAGGAACAAGGGCATACTCCGGCATATTTATGATGTCCTGAGCGGCCTGAGCGGCACGTGCCCATTTGCTCCTGTCCCTCTCGGGGTTGTTGAGCAGAGATGCGTTGTTGAGGAGAACCCTGGCCTTGATGGACCTTGCAACACCTACATCGACGTGGCTGGCGCGACCTGTTGTTTCCCTGTTGGGCAGGATACCCAATGAGATAACGTCGTCAAGTTCGTTGGCGATGATGGTTGCAATCTCGTCATAAGTGGGACGGGTAAGGTCGTTCCAACCCATAAAGGAAGGCTCTATAGGCTCGGTAATCCAAGGCAGAGGACCGTAGAACTCGAGAAGCTGCATATAATACCAGCAACGGAGAACCCTGGCCTCGGCAACCCAGTTTGTCTTTTCGGTATCGGTAAGGGCAGTCGATTGGGGGATGTAGAGGATAGCGTTGTTGGCAAGACGGATACCACGCCAGAAGTCGGGCCACAATTGCTCTGAAGGAGAAGTCCAGGGCCAGTTGATTACGGGGTTGCTCAAAGACAACTTACCGTTGTGCCACTCATACGCATTGTATGTGGCAGCCCAGAACGTGTTGTCGGTAAGGGCATCGAAAGTGCTGTGCACAAAGCTGATCTGGTCCCTGCACTGATATATTTCACCATAGGCAGCATCGAGCAAGCCCTTGCTGCGGTCGTGGTTGGACAGAATCTTGTCGATGGTGACCTGTCCGTCGGGAGTCTTCTCAAGAATGCTCTCACATCCCACTAAAGAGAAGAGAACCAGGAATGCACTCAAAGATGATATAATTCTATTCATGGTAAATCTATGTTTAATTAGAATGTAAGGTTAAAGCCTACATTGATGGTCTTGAACACGGGGTAGAGCAAGTCACTGTTCTGCTCAGGGTCAATGTATTTCTTGTAGTATTTGTCAAATGTGAGAAGGTTGAGTCCGTTTGCATAGATGCGGACACCCTCTGCGGAGATTGCGTCGGTCCATTTCTTGGGGAGAGTATAACCAATCTCTACGTTCTTGAGGCGGATATAGTCACCATCTGAGAGCCAGAAATCGGAAGCCACCTTGCTGCTTTCGCTGCCGGGTTCAAGTCTCGGGTAGGTAATCTTCTGACCGGAAGCATATCTCTCTTCAGTCCAGGCCTCTTTGTGCCATTCGTTGAAGTTGTTGGTTTCGAAGAAACGCTGACCGGTGATGAAGTAGCTGCGTCCGGCCACTCCCTGCCACATCATGGAGAAGTCGAGGCCTTTCCACTGGAAGTTGACACCTGCACCGAAGTTCCACTCGGGAACCTCAGGGTCGCCGATGGGAACAATATCCCTTTCGTCGATGATACCGTCTCCGTTTTTGTCAACGTATTTCAAGTCTCCGGGCTTGGGGTTTCCTGCCACTGCCGACTGGTCGTACCAGTTGAGGATGTCCTCTTCCGAGTTGAAGAAACCGGCGGTTTCATAACCGAACTGCTGGCCAAGGCGGAAGCCTGTACTCCTGAGACGGCAGGCATAATCTTCACTCAACAAAACCTCACTCATATAGAGGACGTTGTTGCGGTTGAAGGCGGCGTTGGCCCTGATGTTGATGCTCATATCCTTGCTGAACACCTTGGACCACGAACCTGTGAGCTCGAAACCTTTGTTCTCGATTTCACCGGCATTGACCTTGGGAAGAATACCCGAAACAGACACACCGCCTGTTCCGAACATACCGGTAGGGATAAGTCCGGTAGAGGGGATGAGAATGTTGTCGCGTTTCTCATAGAATACATCTGCCTCCAGGCGGAAGTCCTTGAAGAAACTCATTTCCAGACCGACATTGTACTTGTTGGCCTTCTCCCACTCGAGTTCGGTGTTACCAATCTGAGACTCGTAACTTCCGTTCCAGAGGGTAAGGAATGCGAAACGGCTGCCGTTCATGTTGTCGTTACCAACCTGTCCGTAAGATGCGCGAACCTTGGCGAAGGTAAGAACGGGGGAACCTTTGAGGAAGTTCTCTTCGGAAAGAACCCAACCGAGGGAGAAAGAGGGGAAGAATCCCATCTTGTGACCGGGGGCGAACTGCTCCGAACCATTGTAACCGAAGTTGACCTCGGCGAGATACTTCTTGTCATAGGCGTAGGTAGCCCTGCCGACCAGACCGACATAGTTGTAAGGAAGCTCGATGTTGATGATCCTCTGATAGCGGTTGAACAGGAACAGACCGGTAATGTCGTGCTTGCCGAACTGACGGCCATAGTTGAGGGAAGCATCAATATTGAAAAGGCTGTTGAAACCCGTATATTGTGCGTCGCTGAGGGTGGAGTTGGTGTTGGTACCGATAAGCTCATATTTTACGCCGCTGGGAGAATCGGGGTCTGCCACAGCTTCGTAAGCCTGGAAGGTACGCTGACGAACCTGCTGGTTTGAAGAGTATGCGTCATAAGAGCCGACAACCTTTGCGGAAAGGCCTTCGGTGATGAATTTGAGATCCCATTCAACGCCAAGGGTGGTGGTAACCTGAGTATTCTGTGTGTTGCGGAAACCGGTTCTGTTGAGCATACCGTAAGGCACGTTGGAAACGTTACCTCCCTTGAGAGCGTTGGACAACACTTCACCGTCGGGAGTAACGTCATTGTGGTAGTTGCTCGGGGTGGAAATGAGGTTACCCATAAGCACCGAATAACCGTTGATGTCACTAAGATATGCAGCCTGGTTGGGAACAATCACAGGGTCGTTCTTCTTCTGCATGTAACCGCATACGTTAAGGAACATCTTGAGCGATTTGTGAATCTGGATGTCGAAGTTGGACCTGAAGTTAAAACGGTTTGCCTTGGATGTGGGGTCATAATCGTATTCGTTGAACTTCTCTGTCTTGAAGGCACCGTTCTGATGGAGATAACCCACTGTGGTGAAATACTTCATCTTCT
>JABUTP010000075.1:0-2945 GCA_021443625.1 Bacteroidales bacterium
GATTGAAGTACAGAATCAGGACAGCCGGTAAAAAGATGAATAAAAAGATATTGCCTGAAAATACCATGTGTGCCTCGTTACTGTACGATGGATTGCTGTGTATAAGGTTCCGCCTTATAGCTGTTGTATTCGTTTAACAATTGATTCCACGCGACCGCCTGCGGATTCCCCTTGTTATTGCGGTCTGTATAATCACAATGCTGTTTCATATAGTCTGCCAGATACCGGCTGACTTTTTCTGCTCCGTAAATATTAAAGTGCGAGGAGGAGTCTGCAAAATCCTGCTTTTCATCAATGCCGATTTCTTCCAGAAATATCTCGGCATCCGCACAGAATATGTCGATTTGGTAGAGATTCTGAGGCGCATCGATTTCGGCATCTACGATCCCGAAGAATACAGGAAAGCAATGGCCTGGGTTGAGAAGTACTGCAAGCCTAAAGAGGCCCGCGACCGCAATGAAGACCGTCAGGTTCTGCCCGGAACCCCTATGACAACATACAACGGCATCGGCAAGGCCCGCACCCGTGAGGAGAAGGATGCCGACTGGGAGTTCACCGTAAAATGCATGATGGTCATCCGCGACCTTATGCACGGCAATCCCAGACTCCTGGAAATGGGCTACAAGGAAGAGGCTCTCGGCCACAACGCCATTCTGGGCGGAGTGCAGGGACAGCGCCAATGGACGGACTACAAGCCCAATTTCGACTTCCCCGAGTCGATGATGTGCACCTCTTTCGACTGGAACGGTATCCGTGAGGCCGATGTACTCGCCACTGAAAACGATTCCCTCAACGGCATCTCGATGCTTCTGGGACACCTCCTTACCAACAAAGGGGTGATGTTCTCGGACGTACGCACGTATTGGAGTCCCGAGGCGGTCAAGAGAGTCACCGGCAAAGCCGCCACCGGCCTTGCAGCGGGGGGCTTCATCCACCTCATCAACTCCGGCGCCACCACTCTCGATGCAACGGGAGCGATGACCGATGCCGACGGCAACCCCACAATGAAGAGCCACTGGGACATGTCTCAGAAAGATATGGAGGCCTGCCTTGCCGCCACCAACTGGGCACCTGCAGACCGCGACTACTTCCGTGGCGGCGGATTCTCCAGCAATTTCCTGACTAAGGGAGGTATGCCCATGACAATGATCCGTTTCAACATCGTGGAAGGTCTCGGTCCCGTCTGCCAGATTGCAGAGGGATGGTCGGCCGACCTCGATCCCGAAATCCACAACGTGCTTGACAACCGTACCGACCCCACCTGGCCCACTACCTGGTTCGTTCCCCGTCTCGATGCTTCCAAGAAATGTTTCAAGGATGTCTATTCGGTGATGAACAACTGGGGCGCCAACCACGGAGCCATCGCCTACGGCCACATCGGAGCAGATCTGATAACCCTCTGCTCGATGCTCCGCATTCCGGTATGCATGCACAATGTCGATGAAGACAAAATCTTCCGTCCTTCGGCGTGGAATGCCTTTGGCATGGATTCTGAAGGGGCCGACTACCGTGCCTGCAAGAACTTCGGCCCGATTTACAAATAACAGATTAAGCAAACTTTATATTTACAGATATGGGAAAGATACTTAAGGAATTCAAGGAATTCGCAATGAAAGGCAACGTGGTGGATATGGCAGTCGGTGTCATCATCGGTGGTGCCTTCGGCAAAATCATATCATCGCTGGTTGCAGATGTGCTTATGCCCCTCATCAGCCTTCTTGTGGGCGGAGTCAATTTCACCGACTGGAAATGGACCATCGTTGCAGCCAACGAGGAACTCGGCAGGGCTGCCGTGGAACTCTGTTACGGCAACTTCCTGCAGGTGGTGTTTGACTTCCTCATCGTTGCCTGGTGCATTTTCTTGGTCATCAAGGCCATCAACAAGATATCAAGTCTCAGGAAGAAAGAGGAAGAGGCTCCCGCAGCAGAGCCGGAGGCTCCGGTTGTTCCGGAAGACATACAGCTTCTCCGTGAAATTCGTGACAGTCTGAAGAAATAATGAGGAGAATACATCTGATAGCGCTCGCGGCGCTGTTGCTGACAGTTTTCTCAACCGAGGCCAAGGCCCAGAAAGGATACGAATTCTCTGTTGAAATGCTGGGCTCCAAGGGGCTCGGCAGAGTCAGCAACAATTATGTGGGGCTGAATGTCATAAACGGTTACAAGTTCAATTGGGGCAACGGTTTTTTCGTGGGTGTCGGTGCCGGAATGGAGATGACCTCCTATCTGACCTATTTCAAGAAGGTGACTCCCATCGACGGAGCCAGGGATTTTGACTCACTCCGTGAATCCGGCAACTTCTTCGTGCCGGTGACGGGTACCCTGCAATATTATCTTGAAAAGGGAAAGACCGTCCTTCCGTTCATCCGTCTGGATGTCGGCTACGAATTTGCCGTGTTCCGTTATGACAGTGAGTTGAAAGGGTTTGACAAGAGTTCCCAGAAGGGAGGTATGATAGTCGAGCCATCCTTTGGTATGAATTTCAAGACCAGGGGTGCCGACCGTCACCGCGCCTTCTATGCCACCATCGGACCCAACTTCCAGCGCTGTGTGTTCGAACGCATTGAGATAACCGGCCTCGCCACTCCCGACGACGACCGCTTTGTGGGCAAGACCTACGCCAAGACCAACAACTGGCTTCTGCCGGGGTTGTGCCTGAGGGCGGGTTACTGCTTCTAAACTTTTTTTGAAAAAATGAAATTCAAACCTACAGATTACCGCCTGATGAACGTTTCCACCGGGCGGATATTCGATGACGAAGGGTGGACCCTTGCAGACCCCCAGGCAACTTCCCCCGCCCTGGTGAGGGCAATCTACAGTTCAAAGCAGTTCAATCCCCGCACTGAGTTGAAGGGGCTTTACCGCTATGCGGACTGGATGCCCATCAACCATCTGCTCGACGGCTCCTCCGCTCCCGTCACCATCCAGAGCAAAGGGCTTGCCCG
>JABUTP010000075.1:2976-8395 GCA_021443625.1 Bacteroidales bacterium
ACCATATCGGGCTACTGCCCTGAAGTGGGGGCGGAGATGTCCACCTGCTCGTTCAAGGAGACCGAA
The DNA here is from genome assembly GCA_021443625.1 of Bacteroidales bacterium. GTDB lineage: Bacteria > Bacteroidota > Bacteroidia > Bacteroidales > UBA932 > Equibacterium. The sequence continues at coordinate 3,043 of JABUTP010000075.1, forward strand.
GCGTTCTCGGTATGTGCCCGCCTTCCCAAGAACAACAAGAAGATACTCATCATCCAATCTGCGGGGAACACCGCCAGGGCATTCGCAAAGGTATGCTCGGACAACCGGATTCCCGTGGTGATATGCATTCCCGAAGACAACAAGATTGACATGTGGTTCACCCACAAGCTCAATTCGTGTGTCAAGGTGATAGCCGCCCCCAGCGGCAGCGACTACTACGATGCCATTGCATTGGGTGAGAAACTGGCTCAGGACGACCGGTTTCTTCTCGAAGGCGGAGCCAAGAATGTGGCCCGCCGCGACGGTATGGGAACCACTCTGCTGAGTGCGGTGGAGACAATAGGCCGCATTCCCGACGCATATTTCCAGGCAGTGGGCAGCGGCACGGGCGCCATCGCTGCCTGGGAAAACAATCTCCGCCTCATCGAAGACGGCCGTTACGGAAACCACAAGATGAAAATCTTCGTGTCGCAGAACAGGCCCTACAACCTGATGTACGACTCGTGGAAGGCCGGTTCCCGCAACCTCGTGGATATCACTCCCGAGGAGTCCAGACGGGCTTCGGAAGTCATCCTTGCCAAGGTTCTCTCCAACAGAAAACCCCCTTACAGCATTGCCGGCGGTCTGTATGACGCACTTTCGGACAGCAACGGAGACGTCATATCGGTAAGTAATGACGATGTCATCACCTGGCTTATGCGCACCTTGAAATTCGAGGGATTCGACGTGCTGCCCGCCGCGGCTGTGGCCATTGCAAGTCTTGCCCAGGCCGTTGAGAAGGGGCAGGTCAACAAGGATGACGTCATTATGGTGAACGTTACCGGAAGCGGCCTGCTCAGGGCACGGAAGAAGACGATAATGAAAGAACCCGATATGGTCATCAGCCCCGAACTGCCCGCCGAGGAGATAATCAGGAAAGTTTCGACTTTGTTTTAGAGTCAATCCCAGATAGAGGCCGACTCTCAAGGCATAATTCCATAGGCGTTGCCCGCCCTTATGAGGCGAGCAGCGCTTTATACATCACGAGGCATATCCACGCGTCGGTCGCGGCATAGAGTTTCTGGGCATTGGTGAGTTCGTGGTTCTCCCAATTGGAGCATTGCTGCGTCTTGGAGACCTTGCGGCCCAGGATAATGGCTGCAAGTTTGCGTACGCTCTTGTCCTTGATGCCGTAGTTCTCCACAAATTTCTGCAAATCCATGAATCTGGCTGCCTTGAACTTGTTGAAGTGCTGCAGCCCGCGGATATCGTCATAGACGGCAGCGCCTATCTTGGTGATGGAATCGCTGGCCAGAATCGCCGACAAATCATCGGGAATGCCGGTTTTATGCAGGCGGAACAGATACGAACGGTGTTCGTTGGAAAGCTGGAGCAGAGCGGTGGAATGGCGGGGAACGTTGGGGTCAAAGATGGGTCTTGTCTCGGTGTCGAACCCTATCATCCGGCTCGATGCCAAATCCCGGATGGCGGCTTCGTAGGCCTCGTCCAGTTTGGTTATGGTGATAATCTCTCCGGGGAAGGAGATAAGTTCCATTTCCTCTATTTCTTCCGGTGTGATGCTTTCCTTGTATTCCATTTCAATATGCTTCTTAGAAGGTGGGCAGGTCGGTATAGTGCCTGATGTCCTGCGGAGTTATGCGCAATGCCAGGTTGCTGCCCGAGCGCAGAACCCTGTAACACTCCATAGCCGCGTATTCGGTGGGATCTATGAACAGCACTTCCTCGGATATCACGTTCCGGTAGGGGTAAGTCCCGCCAATCCGTTTGGAACGGTAGTTCCGGATGATGTCGTTGTACAGGGCCATCAGTTCCGGAGTGAGGACATTTTCCACAATCACCGCGCTGATGGGGGTGGAACTGCCGCTGTGGTAGTGCTGCTCAATCATCTGGGAAAAGGCTTCGTCCAGCATATACAATCCGATGGAGTCCTCGCAGTTGAGGTCGCGGGTCACCATCGGGATGACATTGCGGTAGCCGCGGGCGGCGGCAACGTCGCGCAGCATCTGCTGGTAAGCCCCTTTGGAGATGGTGGCGCCGTCTGCCAGAAGTCCCACCGCAAAATACGTTATTCCGCGACTTTCCATGGCATCCAGCAACCCTTTGATTCCCTCCTCCACAACACTCACCATTTTGACTCCCGTACCGCTTGCATCAAGCATCTGGCGGATGTCGTTTATGCCGGTGCCGTAGGTGAGATTGCCCGAAGCAATGACGATCTTGGCCCTCTCTTTCTCCCCCTGGGCGCATTTGTCCCCCATCAGAAACAGGGTGTTCTTGATGGCCGCATCGCGGATATTGACCTCTCCGGTGGAGTTGCGGGTGGAGTCGGCGTTGCTTAGCGCCGTGTAATATATGAAATGTTCCCCCGCAAAGTCGGGAATGAGATCGGGATTCTCGCTGCTGGTGATGTTGTCGAATCTGTCAAGCTGGGTAATCCGCTCCAGGGCCGCCATTCCCCCGAGGTTGAGGTCGAAGATGCCTATGGGCAGTTCGGCGATGTTCGAAGGATAGTTGGCAAACCCGCCGTAATAGCCGGATGTGGTGTCGTAGAGAGCGGTCTTCACCAGACCGTACATCTCTCCCGTCTCCACTGTGCGGGGACGGCAGCACACCAGAGAGGTCAGCGCGACTGCGGCGGCTATGATGCGGGTAAGATGGGAGTTCATTATTTGGTATAACTGAAAGTGCCGTAGGGGGATGTCAGAAGAACTTCGGAGCGCTCCGCGTTTTCCACCCGTCCGATTATACGGGCTTCCACGCCGAAGCTGTTGCTGATGGCCATCAGCTCCGATGCCGCTGATTCGGGAACATAAAGTTCCATACGGTGTCCCATATTGAACACTTTGTACATTTCGTTCCAGGGGGTACCCGACTCCTGCTGGATGGTCCTGAACAGCGGGGGCACGTCAAAGAGGTTGTCCTTGACAATCCTCTTGCCCTCCACAAAATTGAGAACTTTTGTCTGGGCGCCTCCGGAGCAATGGATCATTCCGTGAATGGATGAGCGGTGGTTCTTCAGCATTGCCTTTATGACGGGGGCGTAGGTGCGGGTGGGGGAAAGGACCAGTTTGCCGTAGGTCAGACCGCTCTCCGGCTCTATCTCGGTAAGACTCCTGCCACCGCAGTAGATTACATCGTCCGAAAGGTCATTGTCGTAACTTTCGGGATATTTCGCAGCCAGAGCCTTGCAGAAGACGTCGTGGCGGGCGGAGGTCAGACCATTGCTTCCCATACCTCCGTTATATTCATTCTCATAGGCGGCTTTGCCGAATGATGACAGACCCACAATGACGTCACCCCCGCAGATGCGGCTGTTGTCTATGACGTCGCTGCGGCGGATGCGGGCACATACGGTGCTGTCAACGATGACCGTGCGGACCAGATCCCCGACATCGGCGGTTTCGCCGCCGGTAAGGGTTATGTCAATGTCGAACTTCCGCATGGTCTCCACAAACTCCATTGACCCCTCGATAATGGCGGCAATGACCTCCCCGGGCACCTTGCCCTTGTTGCGTCCGATGGTGGAAGACAACATTATGCCGTCGGTAATGCCCACGCAGAGAAGGTCGTCGGTGTTCATCACAATGGCATCCTGTGAAATCCCTTTCCATACGCTCATGTCGCCAGTTTCCTTCCAATACATATAGGCGAGCGAACTTTTGGTGCCGGCTCCGTCGGCGTGCATTACGAGGCAGTGCTCCTCATCGTTGGAGAGAGTGTCGGGGACAATTTTGCAGAATGCGTTGGGGAACAATCCCTTGTCCATTTTTGAAATGGCCTTGTGAACTTCTTCCTTGGAAGAGGACACTCCGCGTGCGGCGTATCTGGCCGCTTCTCTTTGATCCATTGTATGTCTTTATAAATTAGATTACTATGCTCTTTGCGCGAGCGCTTGCGCCCGAATTATCCCACAAAGATAGTCATATTTTGTTTTTTGTGTCAATTATAATGGTGACGGGACCATCATTAACCAGACTGACCTTCATGTCGGCACCGAATCTGCCGCATTCCACCTCGCGGCCCAAATCTGCCGAAACCATACTCTTGAACTTTTCGTAAAGCGGCTCGGCAATCTCGCCGGGGGCGGAGAGGATGTAGGAGGGGCGGTTCCCCTTCTTGGTGGAGGCCATCAGAGTGAACTGGCTCACAATGAGAATTTCGCCTCCAATGTCCTTTACGGAGAGGTTCATCACTCCGTCTGCGTCGTCAAATATCCTGAGGCCCGTGAGCTTGCGGCACATCCACTCCAGGTCATCGTCAGTGTCGGCACATTCGAACCCGGCCAGCACCAGCAATCCTTTGGAGATGTTGCCCACAACCGACCCGTCGATGGAAACGGAGGCTCCGGTAACACGTTGAATAACAACCTTCATAACTGATTGCAAAAAAATCGAAAAAATCGTAACTTTGACACAAATATAAGAAGCTCTTTTTGAAATCGTCCAAAAAACAGCTTCTTCAGAAAACAGGGATTTATGATTAATGCGATGGAAGGTCAGGATCCGGAGGCGTACTACAAGGAACGCTATGGGTTTTGTATAGGAGAATGCGGTCCGCTGATGAGGGAAACCCTCGAATCGTTGTTCTACAGAGGGGTAAGAATGTCGCCCGAAAGATTTCTGGACAAGCTTGGCCAGTATGGCGTGCCTTTCCGAAAATGTTCGATGAGCAAGGTGCGCTACAATTCCCTTGAAAGACGGGTTGCCGCAGAACCCGCCTTGAATTCGCCGGAGGGCGTATATTTGTGGTATGCCACTATGCCCGGGATGTTTTCCGCAGAAGAAATGGATTTTATGGCCGATAACGCCCCGGACCGCTTCGGACGCCGTTACCCGTCGCTGATGAAGGCTCTCGTGGCATCCCGAAGAGGCAACTTCAACCCCCGGTTTGTGGTGACGGAATTTGTCACTGACACTGAAAGCTGATTTTTTTGTGAAAGATAAAATGAAAACCGATACCAAACGACTCGTCTTTTTTCTGGCTGTTGTTTTCGCCCTGACGTTTGCCTATGAATTTTCCGTGGTGGTGCCTATGGCCCGGAGTTGCGGCTACGGCTCCTCGCCCACACTGATGGCCCTAGTGGCACTGTGTATGTTTTTCCCCTCAATTGCAGTGGTCATCACCAGACTGGTTACCCGGGAGGGGTTCAAGGATGCCAAAATCCGTCCCCATTTCAAGGAAAACAAGAAGACTTATCTTGTAGCCTGGTTTGCCTTTCCGGTCATTACAGCGGTGGGGGCAGTCGCCTATTTCCTGCTGTTCCCCGACAGGTTTGACCCCAATTCGGGTTATATTCTGCAGCAAAGTGCCGCGGCTGGGACTCCGGTGCCTGAAAACCTTAGGATGTTTATGT
>JABUTP010000076.1:0-2998 GCA_021443625.1 Bacteroidales bacterium
CGAACTTTACCCCGTCTTGGAAGAGCGGATGATGACCTTCAAGGCCGACCATCCCGTCTGCTGAGAAGCTGTCTCTAACTGTCCTCTCGCAGGGCTTTGATGCGGTATTGCTTGGGGGACATCCCCGCAAGCCGCTTGAAATATTTTCCGAAGAGCGACTGAGACTGGAAATTCAGTTTGTCGGCAATCTGCTGCACGTTGAGGTCGGTCCTCTTGAGGAGCGACTTGGACTCGGCTATGGTGTATTCCTCAATCCACTCCCGCACCGTCTTGCCCGACGCCTCCTTCACTATCTTGTAGAGATGGTTGGGCGACATCGAGAGGCAGTCGGCATAGAAACCGACATCGCGGTGCTCCGCAAAATGACGCTGAATGAGGGGGAACAGACGAGCCAGCACCGGAGCCTGCTGCGATGTGTTCAGCCCTCCCGAATTCTTGCTCATATAGAATCCCGCCTCATAGATGAACGACTTCACCAGATTGACCGCCGAGGTGCGCCGGCTGGGGTTGCGGATGTTGCCGAGTATGCCGAACAGCAATTCCATATATGCGCGGACCGAGGCGACATCGGCCTTTTCGAGAGGGAACATCGGGGTGTGGCGCAGCTGGGTGAGGATTCGCATCGGCACCGCCCTCACAAGACTTATCTCCATATCTTCGATGAATTCGGGGGAAATCATCACCACGTACCCTTCAAAATCGCTGCTCGCCCCCTCGAACCTTATCAGTTTTCCCGTAGAGAAGAGACTGATGCACTGCTCTCCTATCTCGACATCCACCGAGTCCGCCTTTCCCTTCACGGTTCCCTTGAACACCACGAGCAGGATGTGGTGGTTGACCCTGAAGGATTTTCCGTCAAGGATGTTTTCCGGAATCTTCTTGAGCACGATGAGACCGGTGCCGACATTGCGGATTATGCGGTTGCTGTCGCCCAGTGAGCGGACCCATTTTTGGGCCATTGTTTCGTTTATCATAACCCCAAAAATACTAAATGATTAAAATTTGCCAAAAATATATTTATTTTCTCTTTTTTGGCAGAGAAGGTGATTATATTTTTGCGTCCCGAAAAAACTGCTTGATAACTGTTGCATCAAAAATGACCTATTCCACACTTAAAGATATATTCGACCACTCTGTCCGGACCTACTCCGACCGTCCAGCCTTTTCAATGATCAACGGCATATCCCTGACTTACGGGCAGTTTGCCGAGGCGGTTGAAAACACTGCTTCTATGCTGGCCTCCAGCGGCATCCGCAAAGGGGACAAGGTGGCCATCTTTTCGGGCAGCACCCCGTGGTGGCCGGTAGCCTATTTCGCCTGCGTCAACTACGGGATAACCGCCGTCCCCATCCTTCCCGACTTCAACGGAGGAGAAGCCGAAACCCTAATGGAGCATTGCGAAGCAAAGGCCCTTTTCGCCTCCGCCAGACACATATCCAACATAAGCACTGAGTTTCTTTCGAAACTCAACATCGTAATGGATACCGCCGACCTTTCGGTGGTCGGCAGGAGCGTTGACAACGGCCCCTCGGCCCTTGACTCCCGCCCCGAACCCGACGACCTTGCGGTAATCATCTATACCTCCGGCACGACGTCCGAGCCCAAGGGGGTGATGCTGACGCACCACGCCCTGGCAATGCAGATAAACATCTACCCCTCCTTCTACGAAATCAACGAGGAGGACGTTTTCCTCTCGATACTTCCCCTTTCGCACACCTATGAGTGTTCCATCGGGATGCTCTACCCTTTCAGTGCGGGGAGCAGCGTGGTATATCTCGACCGTCTGCCGTCGGCATCGGCGCTGATGCCGGCGTTTGCCAAAGTGAGGCCCACCGTGATGATTGCGGTGCCGCTGGTCATCGAAAAAATTTACCGCAGCCAGGTTTTGGGTAGGATTGCCAAAAGCGCCTTCGGCCGGTTCATTTACAGAATCGCCCCCTTACGCAGGATCTATCACCGCCTTGCGGGGAACGTGCTGATGAAAGTGTTCGGCGGAAGGATGCGGTTCCTTGCCATCGGCGGAGCCAAGCTCAACAGCGCCGCCGACCGTTTCATGAACGAATCGGGACTTCCCTACGCCGTCGGTTACGGACTTACCGAAACGGCCCCCCTGCTGTTTGCCTTCAAACCCGGTGACGGTAAGAAAGGGGCTGCCGGAAAGGCCATAGAACGCATTGAATACAGGTTGGCCGACGTCAATCCCGAAACTGGTGCCGGGGAACTCGAAGTCCGCACCCCCAGCATCATGAAGGGGTATTACCGGAACGAAGAGGCCACCCGTGCCGCATTCACTCCGGACGGCTGGTTCCGCACCAAAGACATCTGCACCATCGATCGCAAAGGGTATATGAAAGTCGTGGGGCGCTCGGGGAATATGATTGTGGGGGCTTCGGGTGAGAACATATATCCCGAAGAGATTGAGAATGTGCTGAACACCCATTTTCTGGTGAGCGAATCGCTCGTAATGCTCGACAAGGACAACCTCATTGCCCTGGTTGTGTATGACAACGAGAAACTGAAGAAAGTGCTCGACGGTATGGGAGATGCAGCCGACAAGATGAAGAAGATTCACAACGACCTCATCGGATATGTCAACGCCCGTTTCGGAAAGCACTCCCACATCAGGATAGTGGAAGACCAGAAGGAGCCGTTCATCAAAACCCCTACCCAGAAAATAAAGAGGAATCTGTACCAGCGCCAGCGCAGGGCCTAAGCGAGCTTGTCCAGCAGCGCCCGGCACCCTGTCTGCACGTCGCGCCAGGTATCGAGGAAATTGCCCGTGTACCAGGGGTCTGCCACCGATTGCGGATTGTCGGTGTAGTCCAGCAGTTTCTTGATTTTGGATTGGGGATCCCCTCCGCACATCCGGCACATATTGCGCACATTGGCATCGTCCATTCCTATCAGCAGGTCAAAGCGGTTGTAGTCGTCCCGGGTAAGTTGTCTGGCGGTTTTGCCGGTGCAATAAATGCCGTGATCTCCCAGCAGTTTCTTCACC
>JABUTP010000076.1:4805-6375 GCA_021443625.1 Bacteroidales bacterium
GCGAAACCTACGGCGAAGACCCATATCTCGTTTCCCGGATGGGTGTAGCGACAGTGAAAGGGTATGAAGGGGATCTCGGAAGCGAAAATGTGCTTTCCTGCACCAAGCACCTTGTGGCCGGCAGCCAGAGTGTCAACGGAGCCAACAAAGCCCCCTCGGACATCAGCGAGCGGACTCTGAGGGAGGTTTTCTTCCCACCGTTTGAGGCGTGTGCCAAGGCGGGCAGCCGCACCTATATGGTGGCCCACAACGAAATCAACGGCGTCCCCTGCCACACCAACAAATGGCTGATGCAGGACGTGCTGCGCGGCGAATGGGGATGGGACGGGATTATGGTAAGCGACTGGATGGACATCGAGCGGGTGTTCCTCATCCACTCCACCGCCGACAGTTACAAGGAAGCTTTCCGTCAGGCCATTGACGCCGGAATAGACGTCCACATGCACGGCATACGCTGGCAGGAACTCGTGTGCGAACTGGTTCGCGAAGGCTCCATCAGCGAAAAGCGTATAGACCAGAGTGTCCGCCGCGTCCTCGAGTGCAAATTCCGCCTCGGGCTCTTTGAGCAGCCGTATGCCGACCCCGAGAAGACGATGGAAACAAGACTCTGCCCGGAGCATCGCGCCACCGCACTCGAGGCTGCCCGCGAAAGCATTGTACTTATGAAAAACAATGGTTTCCTCCCCCTCGACCCCAATGTTGCCAGACGGGTTCTGGTTACCGGCATAAATGCCGACGAGCAGGGGATTCTGGGAGACTGGGCCGCCCCTATGGCCGACGACGATGTGGTAACCATCCTCGAGGGGTTGCGTGCCGCCGCTCCCAAAACGGAATTTGTCCATATCGACCAGGGGTGGAATCCCTTTGAAATGACCGAAGCCAAGGTAGAGGAGGCCGCCCGCACCGCCAGAGGAGTAGATTTGTCGATAGTTGTGGTGAGTGAAGCCACGATGCGCTTCCGCCCCCAGCGCACCAACGGGGAAAACGCAGACCGCAGCGACAATCTCCCCTTCGGGCTGCAGTGCAGGTTGCTGGAAAAGGTCGCCCAGGCTGGCAAACCGGTGATACTTGTCTATACTTCGGGACGTCCCCTCTCAATCCCCTGGACCAAACAGTCCGACAGCGTTCCGGCCATCATCAATGCGTGGGAACCCGGAATGTATGGCGGTCAGGCCGTTGCAGAGGTCATATACGGCATCATCAACCCTTCGGGCAAACTGCCTGTCACCATCGCCGAAAGCACGGCCCAGGTGCTGAACGTATATAACCACAAGCCTTCCCATTTCTTCAACAAATACACCGGCTCGGCGTGGGAGCCATACTATCCGTTCGGATACGGCCTCTCCTACACCACTTTCCGTTACGACAACCTCAAACTTTCTTCAGAGACCATCTCGGCAAAGGATAATCTGAAAGTATCTGTCGATATAACAAATACAGGTGACAGGGATGGTGTCGAAATAGCCCAACTCTACATCCGCGACTGTTACAGTCAGGTCAGCCGCCCCGTCAAGGAACTCAAAGGGTTCAGAAGATGCGCCCTCACCCCGGGACAGACTGCCACGGTTGA
>JABUTP010000076.1:6404-11809 GCA_021443625.1 Bacteroidales bacterium
TTCCTCGATTTGGAGATGAAACCGACGGTAGAGCCGGGCGACTTCATAGTGATGGTTGGGTCAAGTTCGCGCGACGAAGATCTGCTGCAGGCAGGTTTCAAAGTTCAGTAGCGCCGCCCTCGGCTGCGTGTTCTGCGCCATTTGTCTCCTCCGGCACCGGCAGAACTTCGGGTTCGGCCGCCCGCGTCAGGGTGTCTGCCGCTTGCATTACAGTATCAACTGTTTCCCGTCTGCCCAACACCAGATTGTCGGGGCGTTCCTCGTGTGTTATACGCTTTGCTCCGCGGGGATTTGCGCCGTCTTTGGTGTCGGTCGAGAGTTTCTCCCTGAATATAGAGCGGCGCCTGCGGAGTTCATTGAGTGGCTGGGTGAGATTCAGCACGTCGTGGACCTGTTCGCAATATTTTTCATCTATATCAACCGCGGTCTCGCTGCGAATGTCGCGCGACGAGGTCCCGACCTTGAAGATATATGTCCCGGGATCGGTTATCCACGAGAATGACGGCTCATTGAACGAAGCCAGGAGCGAGAACGGAACGGTCATCGTCACCACGCAGCTCTCTCCCGGGGCAAGTATCGGAGTCTTGGCATAACCCTTCAACTCCTGGCGGGGTTTCTCCACCGAGCCGCGGGGGGCTGAAACATATAGTTGAACCACTTCCCTGCCTGCCACGCTCCCGATATTGGTGACGTTCACATAGACTTTGAGAGACTTCTTGCGGGCTATCACCTCCGGCTCGTCACATTGGAACGACGTATAACCCAATCCGTATCCGAACGGATAAGCCACATCTACATTGAACGAATCAAAATAGCGGTACCCCACGTAGATTCCCTCCTGATAGAAGGTGTAGTCAAAGTCACGGACCTCTTTTCCCCGCCGTTTGGAGGCTTTGGACACCCCGTCGTTTATCGGGAAATTGGAGGAAGAGACGTCGTCGGTATAGTTTATGGGGAATGTCATTGTCAGGCGTCCCGACGGATTGACGGCACCCGAGAGAATATCCGCCACGGCGTTGCCGCTCTCCATACCCCCCTGCCACATAAGCAGCACCGCATCTGGCAGTTCCCGCCAGCCTGCGACCTCTATGGGATGACCGATATTGAGCAGAACCACAACCCTTTTCCCCTTGGCGTGAAAATCTCCGCAAACCCTCTCCAGCAAACTCCGCTCCTCTCGGCTCAATGAGAAATCGGCCAGCGGAACATCCACAGACTCGCTCGAAACGCGGCCTATGGTGATGACGGCGGCATCGGCATTGTCGGTGCCGCACTCCTTTTCAATATCGTATCCCGCAAGCAGAAGCCCCTCCGCCACCGTCACGTTGTGGTCCGTCAAGACATTGCACGAGCCGGTTCCTCCGAAACAGGTGTTGTAGGAAGCCTCGCCATACAGGGCAACCTTTTTGATTTCCGGAGCAAACGGAAGCGTTGTATCGCGGTTTTCGAGCAGCACCATTCCGTCGGCTGCGGCCTTGCGGGCAACGGCAGAGCGATCCTCCCCGTCGTGGCGGTCCTGACGCACGTTCCCCCTGAAGGTCGGGGTCTTGACTATCATCTCCAGAATGCGGCTGACGTTCCTGTCAAGTATCTCTTCGGGCAGGGTCCCCTCCCGTACCGCATCCAGAACCTCCCGATAGTCGGAACCTGGGTTCAACAGGTCATTTCCGGCAAGCATCTTGGCCACGGCATCGCCCGGGGCGGCATAGTTGCTGATGACCATTCCGTCGTAACCCCACTCGTCGCGGAGTATGGTGGTGAGAAGTTCGCCGCTTTCAGAAGCGAAAATACCATTTATCTTGTTGTAGGACGACAGCACCGACCACGGATGAGAGCGGGCGATGGCTATTCTGAAACCTCTGAGATAAATCTCGCGAAGGGTGCGCTGGGTCACGCAGGCATCGTTTTCCCTGCGGCTGCTGACCTGGTTGGACACCGCAAAATGTTTGAGGGAAGCCCCCACGTTGCTGCTCTGCAGACCGTTTATGAAAGCGGCCGCCGAAAGGCCCGAAACCAGCGGGTCTTCCGAATAATAATCGAAATTCCGTCCGCCCAGAGCGTTGCGCTGGATGTTCATCGAGGGGGCGAGCATCATATCTATGCCGCTTTCCAGAGCCTCGTCGCCAATTGCCTCCCCAACCGACTCAATCAACTCCCTGTCCCAGCTCGAAGCGAGCTGACACCCGATGGGGAATCGGCTGTGGCATCCCTGAATGGCCACTCCGGCGGGGCTGTTGGCATAGAAGACCGAAGGAATGCCGAGCCGCGGCACGGGCCAGGTGAAGCCGGCACACCCCGCCGGTTTCTCCACAGACGCTATCAGAATGGAGTCTTCGGGGGAATCTATTGAGACGCCCGTCACCAGATGCACTTTCTCTTCGAGTGTCATGGCCGATACGACCTGGGGTATATTGTCTGCAGTAAGCTGGGGTTCGAGCCTGCAGGCGGCCGCGAGCACTGCCGTCAGCATTATGGGGATGTACGCTGTTCTTTTCATAACTTTCAAAGTTACTACATCTTGCCCCGAAAAACAATAGTCCCCACATTTATCGGCGGCATTGTTCCAAAAGCGAATAAAAATTAGTATCTTGCAATTCGTTTAATATCTTCTTAAAATCAAACCGCCATGATAAAACGCGAAGCTTTCAAAATGTTCCTCAAACCGGGATTCGAGGATGAATACCAGCGCCGCCACAACGCCATCTGGCCCGAACTCAAAAAACTCCTTTCCGACAGCGGGGTACGCAACTATTCCATCTATTGGGACAAAGACACCAACATCCTGTTTGCCTATCAGGAAGTTGAGGGCGATCAGGGTTCACAGGACCTCGGAGGAAACCCCATTGTGCAGAAATGGTGGGACTATATGGCCGACATCATGGAGGTCAACCCCGACAACTCCCCCATATCCATCCCGTTGGATATGCGGTTCCATATGGATTGATTTGAATTCGCATTCATAACACCCCCCGACTCCCTACAATGAGAAAAATTTTTCTGGCGCTTCTGTTAGTGGCGCTTCTCCCTTTCGTGGAAACAAATGCCACGGTCAAGGAGAAGAATATGGATCTCACGGTAAAACGGCTCTACAATGACCTTCAGTATTACCGCGAGAATCTGGAATACAACATTTCCCAATATGAGAAGGTACGCTCCGACCATTGGTCAAGCCTTGAGCGGAGCATGCAGGAGTGTCAGGAATACACCATTGTGCTATATACCCAGCAGGAAGACCGGCTGTTCGCCCTCTCCCAGGCCTGCCAGAACCTGGAAAATCTAATGGACAGGTTCCATCGGGACCAACACCCGTTTGAAAAATGGAAAGCCAATTTCGAATCGGAAATCGACCGCTACAAACGGTTGCAGCAGTTGTTGACCCGGATTCAGAGTTCCAGTCTGACCACTAAGGGTGAAGAAGCTCGCAAGGGGTGCATTGCAATTTGCCAGGAGATTGGTACGAGACTCGAGGAACTTCAGGAGGAAATCAAATCAGACGAAGAGCAGTACGAGAATGCGAATGCCCGCATCGAGGCCACCGCCACCTACAACACCGAACGCTTCGAAGGTATCCGCAGGAGGGTTTTCACCAGCGGCGGGGACAACTATTTCAAGGTGTTGTCGTCGCTCGGAACCCGCATTCAGAACATTTCGTCGCAGGTTGAAAGCGACAATACCGCAACCGGCACGAGCAAGTCGGTGGCAAGGGAAAACCGTATCGTGGTGCTGACCGGCGCCATCTCCCTTCTGGTCTGCGTCCTCCTTGCCCTTATCCTTGTATATCTGTGTTTTCCGCGCAGACGTTTCGGTTCGGGCTTTATGGGCAAACGCCCCTACATCACTGCCTCGGCGGCGATGACCCTGTTCCTCGTGGTAATGGCAACGGCAAGCCGGCTGTATTTCTCCAAATTCTACATAGTGTCGTCGCTCAAGACGTTCCTTGAGTTTGTTCTGATACTCGACATCATTTTCACCAGTCTCACCCTCCGCATTGATGCCGAACATCTCGGAAAGGCCATCCGAATTTATCTTCCGGTGGTTCTGATGGTGGCAATTTTCATTGTGGAGCGGATTCTGCTGGTGGGAAACGACGTTGTGGAGATAACCCTCCCCCTACTGCTGCTCTTCTTCACCGCCTGGGAAATCCTCCTGCTGGTACGCAACCGGTCCCTCAGCAGGAAATCGTCTGCAAAACTGCTCTGGATTACCGTCGCAGTGACTTCGGCCACAACGGTTCTGGCGTGGATGGGGTTCTCTTTTCTGGCCCTTCTCATCACAATCTACTGGATAATACAACTCACCTCGCTGCAGGCCATCACCTGCCTCAAGTATCTTCTCAGGATGGATGAGGTGCGCAGCGCGGACTCGTTCAGGGCTGTCTGGATTGACCCTTCGGTAAAGAAACTCGTGATTCCCATCGTCACCATCTTTACTTTCATAATAAGTTTCAGGTGGGCCGCCCGCATTTTCAGCATGAGTTCGTGGGCAGGTAACATCATTACGGCTCCGTTGTTCACCACAGCCGAAGGGATGTCCATCTCCCTGTCCAAATTCCTGATGCTGGCCGCATTCGCATTTATCTTCAACTGGTTTGCAACCATCATCAAAACTGCGCTCAAAGCCATCTACAAAGAGAATTACACCACCGGCCCCATCCCCCTCTACGTGACACTGGGCTCGATATTCATCTGGTTCATCTATGCCGTGATTGCCATAAAACTCCTGGGCATCAACAGCAAGGGGTTGATAGCGGCTGTGGGCGGTATGGGAGTCGGCGTGGGTTTCGCCCTCAAAGACACCATAGAGGATTTGTTCTGCGGCATTTCCCTCCTTATGGGGCGCGTCCACCTGAGTGACATCATAGAATGCGACGGCGTGCGGGGCAAAATCACAGACATCGGGATTCGCTCCACAACCGTGGAGACACTCGACGGCAGCGTCATATCGTTCCTCAACAGCCAGTTGTTTGCCAAGAATTTCAAGAACCTCACCAAGAACCATATGTTCGAGTTGTGCTGCGTTGAGGTCGGAGTGGCCTACGGCACCGACGTTTCCAAGGCACGCGAGGTCATAACCGCCGCTATCCGCCCCATAGATGCCGTATATTCGGCGGGGAAATCCCCGGTCATACAGTTTACGGGATTCGGCGGCAGCAGTCTTGACTTCACCATCAAGGTGTGGCTTCCGACAGCGGACCGCACGCAGATTATGAGCCAAATGCGGGAGGAGATTTACAATGCCCTGGGACGCAATGGCATAGAGATTCCGTTCCCGCAGACTGACGTACATATAATGTATGTGAACAAATAAAGGGGGCGCTGCCCCCACGCAGGCTGCGTCTGCTCCCCCGTCCGCTCCGCACCGCTCCCGGGCTTGCCATATTTTGCCATTCGGCAAAATATACGCCC
>JABUTP010000077.1:0-1791 GCA_021443625.1 Bacteroidales bacterium
GCTGAGCCGGTGTCAACATTAGACTTTCCGTATTTCGCGAAAATCTCTTGCTTTTTGTCGGGTGCTAAATATTCTGACATTGTGCAAAAAATTGGTTAATTGTTGATTCTAAAGGGCTGCAAATGTAGCCATATTTTTTTTACCTGCAATAGTTCCGGCAATTATTTACCATTTGTTGAGGGGATAGCCGGACATTGTGGCCGAAACTTTCTTCTTCACGCTGTTGATTACATCCTCGTTCTCGGGGTCGCTCAGCACGCAGTCGATGAGATCCACAATCCACGCCATATCCTTTTCCACAAGACCGCGGGAGGTTATTGCGGGGGTTCCTACGCGGATTCCGGAGGTCTGGAACGGGGAGCGGCTGTCAAACGGCACCATATTCTTGTTGACGGTGATGCCCGCCTTTACCAGCGACTTCTCAGCCTGCTTTCCGGTGAGTTCGGGGAATTTGGTGCGGAGGTCAATCAGCATCAGATGGTTGTCGGTACCGCCCGAAACCACTTTGTAGCCCTTGTCGGTGAAGGCCTTGCACATTGCGCGGGCATTGTCGCGCACTTGCGTCTGGTAAGCCACGAACTCGGGCTGGAGTGCCTCGTAGAACGAAACCGCCTTGGCCGCGATGCAATGCTCCAGAGGACCGCCCTGAACGCCGGGGAACACGCTTGAGTTCAGTATCTGGCTCATCATCTTGACCGCACCCTTGGGAGTGGTGAGCCCCCAGGGATTCTCGAAGTCCTTGCCCATAAGGATGGCGCCTCCGCGGGGACCGCGCAGCGTCTTGTGGGTGGTTGTGGTCACGATGTGGGCATATTTCACAGGGTTCTTCAGGAGGCCTGCGGCAATGAGTCCTGCCGGGTGGGCCATATCGACCCAGAAGATGGCTCCCACCTTGTCGGCGATGGCACGCATCCTCTCCCAGTCCCATTCGCGGGAATAGGCCGAAGCGCCGCCGATGATGAGTTTGGGCTTGCACTCGAGGGCGGTGCGTTCCATTCCGTCGTAATCGATCAGACCGGTGTTCTCGTCGAGGTGGTATGCCACGGCGTTGTAGAGAAGTCCCGATGCGTTCACGGGAGAGCCGTGGGTGAGATGTCCTCCGTGGGCGAGGTTCAGCCCCATGAAGGTTTCCCCGGGCTTGATGCAGGCCATCATCACGGCCATATTGGCCTGGGCTCCCGAGTGGGGTTGGACATTGGCATATTCTGCGTCATAAATCTTGCAGAGGCGGTCTATGGCGAGCTGTTCCACCTGATCGACCACCTCGCAACCGCCGTAGTAGCGGGCTGCGGGATAACCTTCTGCATACTTGTTGGTGAGTACGGACCCGAGCGCTTCAAGCACTTGGGTTGACACGAAATTCTCGGATGCAATGAGTTCGATGCCCTCTTTTTGACGCTCATCTTCCTTCCTGATGAGATCCAAAATCTGAATGTCCTGTTTCATTATGTATTTATTTTTCTACTTTTGCCGCGTCAACCGGGGTTTTGTCAGCCCCGTTTCCAATGAGACGCCAAAGATAGAAATGTTTCGCAAATTATACAACGCAGAACTCGGTAGAATTACCCTCGAGGAGTTCAAAAAATCGGATAAGGTGCCGGTGGTGCTGGTGCTGGACAACATCCGCAGCCAGCACAACATAGGCAGCGCCTTCCGCACGGCAGACGCCTTCCGCCTTCGGAAAATCTATCTTTGCGGCATTTCCGCCGTCCCCCCCTCTCCCGAAATCCACAAGTCGGCCCTCGGGGCGGAGTTCAGCGTCGATTGGGAACACTGTGCCGACACTATGGA
>JABUTP010000077.1:2049-7369 GCA_021443625.1 Bacteroidales bacterium
TTGTCTTACAAAATCGGGCCTTCCGCCCGCATTTTCTTACGATTTTTCGCCCAAAATCGTCAAAATGACCGGTCTGAACCGCCGGGAATCCATAAAATTTTGCCGTTTTTTTTTTTTTTTGACTATCTTTACGCACTTAATTGCGCATAGACCGCATTGAAACTATACAACTTATATATTTTTTATTAACCAATTAACTAACCAAACGAGTTTAGGAAGATGAAAAAGTTAAAACTTACAATTCTTCTTGCTATCCTTGCGTTTCTCTCGCCGGCAGTTGCCAATGCCCAGCATCTGGGCATCAGCACCAACCTTCTCGGCTGGGGCACGGCTTCGCCGAACCTGGGAGTTGACGTAGGTCTTAGCAAACACCTTGCACTCGACATCGACGGAATGTTCAATCCATTCACGTTCGGTGAGAACAAGCAAGCCCATTTCTGGGCTGTGCAGCCCGAGCTCAGGTTCTATCCGCGTTATAGATTTGCCGGCCACTTCATCGGAGTGGAAGGGCATTACTCTATGTACAACTTCGGTTTGAAGGAGTACCGCTACGATGGACAGCTCTGCGGCGGTGGCCTTTCCTACGGCTACAGCTGGCTGCTTGGCAAGAGATGGAATCTCGAGGGCGTCATTGGGTTCGGATACACCCGGTTCTTTGACAAGGACATCTATGACATCAAGGACGCCCAGTCTATCTTAAGCGACGAAAAGCGCGCAGAAATGTTCAACAAGCCCATAGATATCTTCTGGGGCCGCCAGTCGGACAATTATCTGGGTCTTTCCCGCGCTGCTATCAAATTCACTTATTTTATTTTCTAAAGCCTGAAGATTATGAAAAAGTTCTATTTAGCAGCAGCGGCTACCGCTACCATCGTTTTAAGTTCTGCCTGTGTCAATCTTCAGCGTCTTCAGGAATACGAGCCCGCCAAAGTCACTTTGGAGCAGACTTCGGTTTCCTGCGAGAACGGAGCACTTGCAGCAGATGTTCTCTTCTCCCTTCCCGAGGAGTACTACAACCGCCACACCGGCGTTGAGTTCCGCCCCTACATCGTGGAAGAGAGTTCCGACAAGAAGATCGAGCTCCCCGCAGTAGTTTTCGAAGGGGGACGCCACAATATCTTCAACCGTCGCATGAAAGAGCTCGAGCCCTATCACGCCGACGGCATCAAGACCCGTATCAGTTATGTAAAAGGTTCCGACAACAAGTATCTCTATCATCTTGAGACTCCCTATGAGACCTGGATGGATGGCGGATGCCTCAGCGTCGATGTGATTGCAAATGCCTATACCGACAATCTCCTTCTTGAGACCGTTCCCGTATATTGCGGCATCTACAATCTCGTGCCTTACGTAGAGCGCAACCCCATCGAGAGATTCTACTATATGGAGAAACGCAACTGCGACGACTGCCTCTCAACCGAGATTCCCTTCGCAGTTGACTCCTACGTAATAGACCAGTCATTCTATTCGGGTTCGTTCATCGACAACTTCAAGAGCATCGTGTTCAACGAGAATGTTCCTTCCTACAAGATGAAGGTCATCATCTCCAACTCTCCCGAAGCTCCTTATAATTATAATGAGACCCTGGGCATCAACCGCAAGGGAGCCGTTGTGGCATACTTCGAGCAGGTTGGCATCCCCTCTGAAAACACCGAGTACAACGTCATCACCGAAGATTGGGACACCATCGCCGCTCTCGTGGCCGACTCCAAACTTCCCCACGCTGCTGAAATCGTGAAGATGATTCAGGACGGTGCTTCGCAGGATGGCCTCGAGCGCAGGATTGCAGCCAAGTATCCCACTGAGTACAAGACCATCTTCGCAGAGTTCTTCCCTCAGGCACGCGTGGCCCGCATCGACATCTGCCCCGAGTTCCAGAATGGCACAGGCCTCATATATAATTATGTGTGCGACCTCGACGAGTGCACCACCGTGCATACGCTTGTTGAGCGCAAGAACGATGAGATATACAAGCTGAACTGCGAAATGATGGATGCAGTCGATGCCGGCGACTTCGCCGCAGCAGAAAAAGTTGCAGACAAGATTCAGTTCAACAAAGCCAACGTTTATGTAAACGCCAACCGCGCTCTCGTATTCTTCAAAGTGGGCCGTTATGACGACTCCAAGTCTATTTACGAGCGCATCCGCGGCCAGCTCCCCGAGGCTGACTACAATCTCGGCGTGCTCCGCGCAATGGACGGCGAATATGCTGCCGCCGACGCCCTTCTCTCTTCGTACAACGACATCAATGCCGCCATCGCGAAGATAGGTTCAGGCCAGTATGACGAAGCCATCTACATCCTTCGTCTCCAGCCTAAGAGCGACACAAGGGATTATCTCCTCAACCTTGCTTTGAAATGCAAAAACAACAACAAATAAAAACTATGAAAAAGACCTTAAGAAATCTATTCTTCCTCTGCTGCGCCGCAGTAGCAGGTCTCTTCACGGTCAGCTGCGCTGAGCAGGAGGTTCCCTTCCTCATCGTGGACCATGAAGTAGTGCTTGTAGGCCCGGCTACAGACAAGGGTACCGTCGAGGTTAAATCCAACGTTTCGTGGAAAGCATCCAGCGAAGCCGAGTGGATTACCATCGACAATGGTTATGGCAACCACAAGGGCACATTCGAATTCTTCGTGGCAGCCAACCGCACTCCGGACGAGCGTGCCGGTAAAATCAAACTCGAAGGTGGTTCCTGCCAGTTGACCATCCTCGTTCGTCAGACTTCAGAAGGAACAAAACTCGCCGTTTCGTGCGACACCGTTTACTTCACCAAGGATGCTGACGTATATAATATGTCCATCGTATGCAACAATGACTGGAAGGTTATGTCTTCCGCTTCCTGGTGCACCACCGATCCCACCAATGGTGACGGCAACGGAAATATGGTTATCTCCGTTACTGAGAACACCACCGGCAGCGACCGTGTTGCAGCCCTCAGCATCAGCTCGGTAAGCGACGGCGTGGCTTCAGTCAAGAACATCTACGTATTCCAGTCTGCAAGCAATGCAACTCTCGTTGTGGCTCCCGAGGCCAAGACCGTTGGGGCATCCGGCGAAGAGTTTGTTGTAAGCGTTGTTTCCACAGGCAACTGGGAGGCTTCCGTAGAAGGTGACTGGGTTCTCCTCGACGCAATCCGCGGCACAGGCGATGCCCAGTTCGTGGCCAAGGTGGCCGCCAACAACACAGGCGTTAAGCGTCAGACACTCATCACTTTCGCCACCGGCAAGGAAAATGAGAACCGCGTTGTCCGCCAGATTGTTGTAAGCCAGGAGGCAAGTGACTTCTATCTCGTTCTCCCCGTTACCGACTATCCTCTCTCTCGCGAGGCTCAGTCCATCGAGGTTCCCTACGAACTCTCCGGCAGCAACGTGACTCTTGCAGCCGCCACCAACGTTGACTGGATTTCCGTTCAGACACCCGCTGACGGCAAGTGCCAGGTAACCGTTGCCGAAAACACCACAGCTTATGCACGCGAAGGCCTCGTAGTGTTCACTACCGAAGGTCAGGCCGGCGAACCCATCGTCAAGGCTATCCGCGTGGCTCAGGCTCCCACCGTCAACGTTCTCGAAGTTCTCAGCAGTGAATATCCTGTCATCTGGCAGGGTGCAGTGGTTCGCATTCCTTTCCACGCCAACACCGAAGTTACCGCCCGCAGCAGCGAGTCGTGGGCTAACGTAACCGTTGACGGTCAGGACATCGTCATCACCGTTGACGAGAACCTCACCGCTCTCGAGCGCAACGCCATCGTTACCGTCCGCACAGAGTCTGAAGCAGGTGAAATCATCTCCAAGATTACCAAGGTTCATCAGGCAGCCGCCAATTCGGACCTCGTGGTTTCTCCTTCCAAGAAGACCATCTACGCTACTGCCAACAGCTTCATCGCTTCCATCGTTACCAACAACTCCTGGACAGCGTCTGTTGACAGCCCCTGGCTCACCATCGACGCTACCGAAGGCGTAGGTGACTATAAGATTACCGCTACCGCAGAAGCCAACAAGACCGGCGAGGCCCGCAAAGCCCTCATCACAGTTGAGACCGGTACAGAAAACGCCGAGCGTCAGGTTGCAACCATCGAGGTTACCCAGATTGCCGAGGCCTTCTACTTCGTGGTTCCTATCCGCAACTACGTAATCACCAACCAGATCCAGCCTGTGGAAATCGCTTACCGCACCAGCGGCAACCAGATTGCAATCCAGGCCGACACCGACAATATCGAGTGGATCAGAAACGTTGCCATCACCGACAGCACCGTTTGTGTGAACGTCAATGAAAACAGGACAGCCCAGACCCGCGTTGGTACCGTTGCCATCACCGCAACTCCCCAGGCCGGCGATCCCCAGACCATTTACGTTACCATCACCCAGGCTCCCACAGTGAACATTCTCGATGCATATCAGGATGAAATCTCTGTAAGTCCTTTCGGCGAAACCGTAAATCTGCCGTTCTACTCCAACCTCGAGCACATTGAGGCCGTTTCAAGCCACCCTTGGTGCCAGGTTAAGGCCATCGTGGCTCCCCGCGAGTTCTACCACGAGTACAGCGCTCTCGAGCCCGACGTAATCGTTTGGTACGACGAGAAGAGCGAAAGCACTCTCGAGATTACCTGCGAAGCCAACAACACCGCAGCTCCCCGCAAGGCTATCGTTACCCTCACCACCATCAGTGAAAAGGGTGACCGCATAACCCATATCATCGACGTTTATCAGGCCGCCAAGAATGCAGCCCTCCTCATCTCTCCCGAGGTTATCGAGAAGACCGCCAAGGACGTGACAGCTACCGCTGTTGCAGTCAAGAGCACAGGTTCGTGGACCGCTTCCGTTGACGAAAGCTGGGTAACCCTCTCCAAGACCTCCGGCTTCGGCGACGATACATTCAATGTGACTCTCGCAGTCAACGAAACAGGCCGTGACCGCGTTGCCACCATCATCGTGATGACCGGTACCGAATATGAGACCCGTCTCAGCAAGCAGGTAACTGTTGTTCAGTATGCTTCTGACACCTATCTCTCGATACCTACCGCATCTTACCTCCTGAGCAAGGAAGAGCAGCCTCTCGATGTTGCCCTCACCATTGCCGGTGACGTCAAGGAGCAGTATGCTACCTGCGACAGCGACTGGATTACAGTTGGCAAACTCTCAGAAAGCAACCTTGCCCTTGAAGTGGCAGAGAATACAACCGCTGAGGTTCGTACCGCTACCGTAACCGTAACAGTTGTTCCCGTACTCGGCGAGCCTATCGTCAAGTCGTTCACCGTTACCCAGTCTCCCACCATCAACATCCTCGACGTTTATGCCGACACCTTTGAGGTAAGTGCAGAAGG
>JABUTP010000078.1 GCA_021443625.1 Bacteroidales bacterium
CAAATTTGCTCGCTGACGCTCGCGAATTTACGAACGTTCCTCTCCTACTTAATCGCAAATTTGCTCGCTGGCGCTCGCGAATTTCCTTGCGTTCGGAAAAACCAAACGCGGGCGTTTGGTTTTTCTCTCACTTAATCGTAAATTTGCAAAATTTTATATCATAGTATTATGCAAAACTTGTCCGATAGAATTGTGATGGAAGGGCTTACGTTCGATGATGTCCTTCTGATTCCCGCCCGTAGCGAGGTTATTCCGCGCGATGTAGATGTTTCGTCTATGTTTACAAGGGAGATTCCCCTTAGTGTGCCTATCGTGTCAGCCGCGATGGATACGGTTACCGAATACGATATGGCCATAGCCATTGCGCGCGCCGGCGGCATCGGAGTCATCCACAAGAATATGCCCATTGAGCAGCAGGTGAACCAGGTTCGCAGTGTGAAGCGTGCGGAGAACGGAATGATTTACGACCCTGTGACTATCGGCCCCGACCAGACGGTGGGAGATGCCCTCGGACTTATGGCAGCCAACCATATCGGAGGTATTCCGGTAGTAGATGGCCGCGGCAAGTTGGTGGGAATTGTCACCAACCGCGATTTGCGTTTCCAAACCAACACGGCCACCCTCATCAAGGAGGTTATGACGTCAGAAAACCTTATCACAGTGAAGGCCGGCACCAATCTGGAGGAGGCTACTGAGGTTATCCGCAAGGGCAGGGTTGAGAAACTACCCGTGGTCGATGGCGACGGCACGCTGGTGGGACTCATCACTTACAAGGACATTACCAAGATAAAGAACAACCCCAAGGCAAGCAAGGACAGCAAGGGCCGCCTCCTGGTGGCAGCGGCAGTCGGCATCAACGCCCACAGCATCGAGAGCGTGGAGCAGTTGGTCGCCGTGGATACCGACGCCATAGTGCTGGACACTGCCCACGGCCACTCGATGGGTGTGCTTGAGACCATAAAGAAGATTCGTGCGGCTTTCCCCAACCTGCAGATTGTGGCGGGCAACATTGCCACCGCCGAAGCAGCCATCGCCCTCAAGGAGTGCGGTGTGGATGCTGTCAAAGTCGGTATCGGACCCGGCTCCATCTGCACGACCCGCATCATTGCCGGTATCGGCGTTCCCCAGCTCACTGCCATCATGAACGTTTCGGAAGCGCTGAAGGGGACGGGAATTCCCGTCATAGCCGACGGCGGCATCCGCTATTCGGGAGACATCACCAAGGCCCTCGCCGCAGGTGGCAGCACCATTATGGCGGGTTCGCTCTTTGCGGGCGTCGAAGAAGCCCCCGGAGAGGCCATCATCCTCAACGGGCGCAAGTTCAAGTCTTATCGCGGAATGGGTTCGCTCGAGGCGATGCAGAAGGGCTCGAAAGACCGCTATTTCCAGGATATGGAAGACGATATCAAGAAACTCGTTCCCGAAGGAATTGCCGCACAGGTGCCTTACAAGGGAACTCTTGCAGAGGTTGTATATCAGCTTGTCGGTGGTCTGAAAGCGGGTATGGGTTATTGCGGAGCGCCTAACATCGAGGCCCTTCGCGAAGCCAAGTTCGTGAAAATCACCGCATCGGGTATGGCGGAAAGCCATCCCCACGACGTTTCCATAACCAGAGAAGCCCCCAACTACTCGAGGTAACTGTCGCGATGCTTAAACGATCGGGGCATATAGCGATTTGGACTGTCCTGGCCCTTGCGATGACCTCCTGCACCTATTTCAGTGGAGGAGACCGGCTTGCGAGGGTGGGGAAAGATATTCTTTACATGGAGGATGTGCAGAAACTTCTTCCCGAGGGGATATCTTCCGAGGACAGCGCAGCCATGGTGCGCCGTTACATAGACTCCTGGGCGCTGGCCCGTCTGAAGGTTCTGAAAACGGGAGACTTCCTCTCCAAGGAAGAGCGGGACGTCAAGGACGAAGTAAATGCCTACCGGCTGAATCTGTTGGGATACAAATACGAGAAGTATTATCTTGAGTCGCACATCGACACCCTCGTGACGCCGGAAGATGCCTTGGATTATTACGAAGCCCACAAGCAGAGTTATTGCCACCCCTACATTGTAGCCAAAGCACGCGTGATAACCATCTCCACCACCTCCCCCAACTACAAGGAGATAGAGAAAACCTACCGCGAGACCGATTCCCTGAAGGTTGAGGAACTCCGCGAGTTATGTATGCTGCATGCTGAAAAATATGAGGAATTCGGGGGAAACTGGATGGCGATGCCATCGATAGCCCGCACCATTCCGGGTCTGGATGCCGAGTCGTGTGAGAACATTTTCTTCTCTTCGGACCACTATGTCAAGAAGGCCGAGGGCAAGGATTATTTCATATTCCTGACCGACAAAATCGCGGCCGGGAAGGTGGCTCCATTCAAGTTCTGCGAAAAAAGCGTCAAAGAAGCGGTCATCAACAAGCGGAAACAGGAACTGTTCCAGAAAATGGAACAAGAATTGCTTGAAGAAGCGACTGCCAATGAACAACTGAAAATTTATACCAACGAATGAGACACAATTTTATAAAAGCGGTGGCGCTTGCTGCGCTCCTTTTCTCTTTTTCTGCAAAAGGGGTTGCGCAGGTTTATGAAGCCGGCCTTATAGACAAGACGGTTGCCGTAGTGGGCGGCGACGCCATCCTTCTCTCGCAGATTGAAGACGAGGTCAAGATGATGCGGGCCAACGGATACCCCATCGAGGCCGATGTCAGGTGCCAGATTCTCGAGCAGATGCTCAAATCCAAGATTTTTCTGACGCAGGCCCGTCTCGACTCCCTGGTGGTGACCGAAGCCCAGGTTGCGGAGCAGGTGGAGATGCAGTATGCCCGTACCATCAGTGTGCTGGGCGGCGAAAAAGAGGTGGAGGAATACTTCGGCAAGCCGACGTATCAGGTCAAGGCAGACTGGTCAAAGGCTCTGGAAGAGCAACTCCTGATACAGGACGAACAGCGTCAGGTTGTGTCGAAAGTGCCAAAGATGACCCCCTCGGATATCCGCAAGTTGTGCGACGAAACTCCGGAAGAGGATTTGCCCATAGTGCCTGTGCAATACAAGTTGCGCCAGATAGTCGTATATCCCAACAAGGAGGAGGCGGTGACCGCCGTGAAGGCCAAGCTGCTCGACCTCAGGGAGCGCATCATAGCCGGAGAGAAGTTCTCCACCCTTGCCCGGCTCTATTCCCAGGACGGAACCGCGGCAAACGGAGGAGACCTCCCGATGTCGCCCAAGTCGCTCTACTGGCCCCAGTTTTCCGATGCGGCCATGGCACTTAAAGAGGGACAGGTGTCGCAGATTGTGGAGACCCCCGACGGATACCACCTCATTCAGATGATTGAGAAGAAGGGGGATATGTTCCACGCCCGCCATATCATCATAAGGCCCGAATACACCCAGATTGACCGCACCAACGCCTTCTCGAGGCTGGACAGTCTGAAGAACCTCGTGACCGTCGAGAATCTTCCGTTTGAAATGGTTGCTCTCCGCTTCTCGGAAGACTTCAAGACCCGCACCAACGGAGGTATGGTGGCCGACGAATCCACCGGTTCGTCCCGCATCGACAAGGACCGCCTGCAGCCGCAGGATTACTCCGTGCTCAAGGATATGCAGCCCGGAGACGTTTCGGAGCCGTTCGAGTCCATCGACAGCGAGAAGAACACGGTTTACAAAATCATAAAGATTGAAGAGGTCATTCCCGCCCATACCGCAACGTTTGAAACCGACTTTGACGTCCTTATGGACTTTTCGAGCGGGCGCAATGCCGAAAAGGCGATAGAGGATTTCCTTAACGAGAAAAAGAAAACAACCAATATTACTATAGACCGCCTCTGGGGAGGTTGCAGTTTTGTTGATGAAAATTGGATCAGGTAAGATATTCCCCATTCTGCTGATTGCCTTTGCGCTGCTGATGCCGTTGGAGCCGGCTGCGCAGAACAATCGCGGCAACGGGAAGAAAGAGGAGACCAAAGACAGTCTTCTCACCCTGCTCAATGCCGAATACGCACGGGTGTTCCAGCTCCCCGGGGGGCGCGAATACCGTGAAGTGAAGGGACCCGCGGTGTTTCTGCACAACGGGGCCTACCTGTTCTGCGATTCCGCCATCTGGAATCTCTCGTACAACCGTATTGAAGCGTATAAAAACGTCAAGATTGTCCAGGACAAGACGGTCATCACTGGCGACAACCTCAACTACTACGCCGACGACAATGTCGCCAAGTTCCGTGGCGATCTGGTGGAAGTGAGCGACGAAAAGCACAATATGCTGCGCACCCGTTATCTGGACTACAACACCAAGGACAGCGTGGCGTTGTTCTTCTTCGGAGGGGCTATGCAGAGTGAGAAAGGAGAGATTATCGAGGGGGACCGCGGCAACTACGACGCAAAGACCGGCTTGTTCAACTTCAAGGACAACGTCGAGATGTTCACCGACAGTCTGTTTATGAAAAGTTCCAAACTCGACTACGACACCAACATAAACAAGGCCTTTTTCGGAAAGAACACCCATTTGTGGAAAAACGACTACTATATGCGGGCCAACGACGGCTGGTATGCCCGTGACACGGGAGTGGTCTTTTTCAACGACGGAGTCTATATGAACGACCCCGACTACGAGTCGTGGTGCGACTCGCTCTATTTCTACCAGCACGAAAACAAAGGCGACATGTTCGGCAACGTACAGTTGCTGGACTCGCTCAACAACACCTTTTTCCTGTCGGACAAGGCCCATACCGAAACCGATTCGGTGGGCAATCTGCACGCATTCCTGTTTGACCGCGCAGCATCCATCAACATCGGGGAGAACCAGCAGCACCAGATTGACACGCTGTTCTGCCGTGCCGACACTATGTATTTCCACACTGAAAGAGTGTGCGACATCCCCTCCTCCATCATTTCGGAGTCGGAAGAGTTCAAGACCTCGATAATGTTCGACGCCATAGCCGAAGCGGACCGCAAGGCATTGGAAAAGAAGGAAGCCGACCGGCAGTCGGCCATTGAGCAGCTCCCCGAATACAAGGCCTACAAGAAACGTCTCGAACTGGCTGAAAAAGACAGTCTGGAGAAGGCCATCGCCCGTATGAAAGCCGAGGAAGAAGCAGAACTTGCAGGGGGTAACGCTGCAGCGGAGCCGCAGAATGCCGCTCAGGAGGGTTCCGAAGGAGGTTCCGCCGAAGGGGCCGCTGTGAATCCTGCAGCCAACCCGGAAGGGGGTGCCGCAGTTGCAGCGGAAGGCAGCCCCGAATCCGCCGAAGGGGCGGAAGCCGCAACCAATGAGGCGGCAGCGGAAGGCGGTGCA
>JABUTP010000079.1 GCA_021443625.1 Bacteroidales bacterium
CTCAAAAACATTCCATAAATAAAATTTTGAATCAAATTTAAACAGCTTCTAAGATATTTCATGTGATTTTAGGTTAAAATTAAGTAGCTTTGTTGTTGCGGGGGCACCGCGAAATGCGGTGTCCCCTTTTTAAATTAGAATGCAAACTATGAAACGATTATCAATTATTGCTTTGACAATTTCAATGCTTCTTGCAGCTTCGTGTTCGGATGTCAAGGTTGTTGACGACTTTAGTGGTGGGATAAAAGGCTGGACAATTGAAGGCGAGGCATTTGCACAAGCTTCGACCGATGGTATGCAAGGCGCTGCAGGTCCTTTATGCCTGAAAACCGTTGACAATGATGCGGCTGTCGGCACAGCCATTTCGGCCCCTTTTACCATTGAAAAACCTTATGTCAATATGCTGATTGCAGGCTCAAAGGCAGTTTTTGGCAGGTCTCCTCTCGGATTGAGCCTTGTCGTAGGGGGAGAGGAAGTTCTCACTGCCGGCTCCATCAGCACCGACCCGAATACCTTCGAATGGGTTACTTGGGATGTTGAAAAATATATGGGCAAAACGGCTGTAGTAAAAGCAAATGCTTCTGCACCAATGTCTTATGGCGGAAGGACTATCCCAAGAGGATTTATAGCCCTTGGCCGCATAGAGCAGGGGAGCAAAAGGCTCAGCACCTATCTCGATGAATATAGTGTTACCGTCAATGCAGATAAGAAATATATCCTTATTCCGGCTGCCAACAATGGTTCTAATTCGAGATTAAGCGTATTTTGTGGCGAAAACAATATTCTCGGTATCGCTCAAAGTGCCAAGCCCGCGACCGATAGGGTGGACTACTATATTCCAGTCAATGTGGAAAAATACAAAGGACAAAATCTTCGTGTCGTGCTGACGGGAGTTAAGACGACTGATTTGGTTTATGGTGCAATCCGCACTTCGGATTCCATTGAAAATGAGTACAATGAGACATATCGTCCCATCGTTCATTTTTCCCCTGAATTTGGGTGGACAAACGATCCTAACGGAATGGTGAGAACCCCTTCCGGAGAGTGGCATCTTTCTCTCCAGCACAACCCTTACGGCACTTCTCACGGCAATATGCATTGGGGGTTGAGTGTGTCAAAAGACCTGATTCACTGGAAGGATTATCCGGATGTGGTCGCTCCTGATGAATTGGGATCAATCTTCTCAGGAAGTGCCGTTGTAGATCACGACAACACGGCCGGTTTCGGAAAGGATGCTATTATTGCGATATATACTTCTGCCGGCAGAGGGCAGCGGCAGAGCATCGCCTATTCGACAGATGGCGGATACAACTTCACGAAATATCCTGGCAATCCCGTACTCGCAGATCCTGAACAGCGAGATTTCCGTGACCCGAAAGTGGGGTGGATTAAAGGTCAATGGGTGATGGCACTTGCTGTAGGTCAGGTGATTAGATTTTATGGCTCTCCCGATTTGAAAAATTGGACATTCCTCAGCGATTTCGGTACCGGGCTCGGTTCTCACGCCGGTGTATGGGAGTGCCCCGATTTGATGAGTTTTGACTATAAAGGACAAACCAAGTGGGTGCTCTTTGTGAGCATAAATCCAGGTGGGCCGAATGGTGGAAGCATCACCCAATACTTCATCGGAGATTTTGACGGCAAAAGATTCAAGGCAGACCCTCTCCCTTATCCTCTTTGGGTTGACGAAGGAGTTGACAACTACGCGGGTGTCACGTTCGACAATACCCCTGGCAGAAAAGTGTTTATGGGATGGATGAGCAACTGGGTATATACCGGCCAGACTCCTACGAAAGGGTTCCACAACTCAATGACACTCCCCCGAGACCTCTCTTTGAAACACAATGGAAAGCATCTTGTCCTTGCAAGTGTCCCCTCTCCGGAAGTTTATGCGGCAAGAGGTCTCAAAAAGGATATCAATCCTGTGATTTCAACTGATAGTAAGGTGATTAGCCCAATACTTGAAGGCAATAAGGGGGCTTACGAAATAGATGCTACAATTACTCCTGACGCAAAAGGTGAGTTCTATCTGACTTTGTCCAATACAAAAGGAGAGAAGGCGGTAATTATATTCGATCTTCGCAACGGCCATCTTAAATTTGACAGAAGCAAGAGCGGCATTGTGGATTTCTCCGATTCGTTTGCCGCAAAGGCCGTTGACGTTGCCCTCAACACAAGGCCGGAATACAAGATTCAGTTGTTTGTGGATAAGCTCTCTACGGAACTCTTTATAAATGAGGGTGATATGGTGTTCACAAACTGCGTTTTCCCTACAGAAGTCTACAACACATTCGAAATATCGTCATCAGATTGTAAGCTTAATGTCAAGGATATAGCAGTTTATGAGCTCAAATAGAAGTCTTTTTTTCTTGTTTGCTGCGTCTCTGTGGCTGTCGTTGCTTCTTGCCTGCTCTTGTTCTCATCACAGAGGAGGTTTCGTGATAGGTGTCTCCCAATGCAGCGATGATGAGTGGCGGGAGATTGCAAACAACCAGATGAGCCTCGAAGCTGAGTATTATGGAATAAAGTTGCGCTTTCGCTCGGCAGGCGACGACACCAGGACGCAGAAACAAGATATAAATGAACTTCTATCGGAAGGGGTTGATTTGCTCGTAATCTCTCCCAACGAGTCTGAGGGACTTACATCGACAATCACCGACATTTATAAAAAAGGGATTCCTGTAATCCTCTACGACAGGAAAACCGAAAACGACCAATATACGGCTTTCGTAGGGGCAGACAACAGACAGATAGGGGTGATGGCGGCAGATTATCTCTCCATAGTTATGTCTGGTGCTGGAAATGTGTTTGTTGTTAGGGGGACGCCGGGGTCAAGTGCAGATGAGGAGCGTTTCAAAGGACTCACCGAAAGACTTTCTCAACATCCCCAAATCAATATTGAATCTGAGATTACAGGTAACTTTTCATACCGTGAAGCTTATAATGCTGCAACCTCCCGTTTCAAGGGCAGAGAGAGTCATCTCTCTTCCATTGATGCCATTTTCGCACTCAACGACCGTATGGCTCTCGGTGTTCACGATGCGCTGACAGACTTGGGGTATGCACGGGACGATATTCCCCCGATTATTGGCGTAGATGCCATGATGCTCGGTATGAATGCCATAGCCGAAGGGAAAATGAAGGCAAGCTTTATGTATCCTACCGGTGGAGATCTCGTCATTGACCTCGCAAGGAAGATATTGATGGGGCTTGAATATGAAAGGAAGAATACGCTGAACACATCTGTTGTGGACGAAAATAACGTCAGGCTCCTCTTGTCCCAACATAGCGAAATTAACAACAACGAGCAAAAGATGAAGGAGCTCAATAATAGGGTGAGCGAGTATATAAACAGGACATTTATCCTCGGGCTTGTTATCTGTGCTGCAATTATTCTTTTATTGGTAGTTATTATTCTCTTGGTAATCACATTCAGGTCAAACAAGACAAAAGGACTGCTTCTTGATAAACTCAACGAACAGAACGAACATATCCTTGACCAAGTGGAAGCGCTTGAGCTTCAGAAAAATGAGCTGGTTGTGCTCTCTCATCAACTTGAGGAGACCACATCTGCAAAACTCTCTTTCTTTACAAACATTTCGCACGAATTCAAAACACCGCTTTCTCTTATCAGCGGGCCTGTAGAAGACTTGCTCAATATGTCTGATATACCGTCAGCAGCAACTGCTAAGCTCGAAATCTTGAAGCGAAACAACAGCAAACTCTCCAGACTCATCGGGGAGTTGCTTGACTTTCGTGCCGCAGATACGGGAAATGTGAATATCAACACTTCTATGGGCAATCTTGGAGATTTTATTGCAGACATTATCAAGATGTTTGAAGATGTGATATCAAAGCGAAACCTCCATTTCAGTTTTGAGAAAAAAGGGGATAATTTTGTAATTCCATTCGATCCTGTCAAAACCGAAAAAGTGTTTACAAATCTTCTTTCAAACGCTTTCAACCACGTAGATAGATATGGCACAATAAGGGTCTTTCTTGAATCAGATGCGGCACAATATAGAATATCGGTCTTCAACAGTGGTTCATATATCCCTGAAAGTAATAGAGATAAAGTTTTTAGACAATTTTACACCCTTGATGCTACTCAGCGAGGTACGGGCATTGGGCTTGCCCTTGTTACATCCCTTGTCAATGTTATGCATGGTGCAATTGAACTCGAAAGCAAAGAAAACGAAGGGACAACTTTCTCGGTATCCGTTCCGATAGATGGCAATGTGGTGGCGGATATGGAGTTTGACAGCGCAGGTTATAAATATCTTTTTGCCCGCCAGAAGCATGACACGATGGGTGAGGACTACGACAACTCCGGAATCTACGATGATGTATATAGCGGTCCACTTCCAGTTGTACTTGTTATAGAGGATAATATCGATATGCGTCAGTATATTTTGGATGCTCTTTCAAGTGATTATCACGTGATACTTGCAAAAGATGGGGAGATAGGTGTCAAGAAGGCCCTTATGTTCAATCCTGCAATTATCATAAGTGACATTATGATGCCGAATAAGGATGGTTACGAAGTTTGTCGTGAACTCAAATCCAAGGAACTCCTTTCCAATGTCCCTATCATTCTCCTTACCGCCTGTTCAATGGACGAACAGCGGGCAAGGGGATACGAGTGCGGCGCCGATGGATATATGCAGAAGCCGTTTAGTGTGATGACACTGAAAGCCAGGATGAAATCGCTCCTTGACAAATCTCAAAAGATAAGTGATGCACTTTCGTCCTGCTTTATCCCAAATGTGAATATTTCTTCTCTTACAAGAGATTCGGTTTCCTTTATCGAGAAGGTTAAGGAATATGTGGAAGCGCATATCTCCGAGCAAATCTCTATGGAGGATATTATATCGGGCTTAGGTGTTTCTAAATCAAAGTTTTACAGAGATATAAAGGAGATAACGGAAGAATACTCTCCGGCTGATATCATCAATCTTGTACGGTTGGGTAAGGCTGTGGAGATGATGTCCAAGGGCAATATGAACCTTTCGGAGATTGCTTTTGCGTGTGGATTCTCCTCAGCCTCATATTTCTCAAGGACATTCCACAAGTATTACAATATATCCCCATCAGACTATATAAGACAGCACTTTTCATAAGCAAACGGTGCATCTGTCACCGCTTAGGGTTGACAAATACACCGTCTTTATATTTGACAAGGAATATTACCCCTTACATTACCGGAATCTGGAAAGTGAGGCCGATTTTGAGAGAGAGGAGATCCGGTCTCC
>JABUTP010000007.1:0-2525 GCA_021443625.1 Bacteroidales bacterium
AAATGGAAGAAGGAGAGGATTTCCGACGAAAGCGGGGCGGGAGAGTAGGAATTGTCACCGCGTGATGCGGCTTCAGCCAAATCATCCTTCGCATCCGTGTAGCCTATTATCACCGGCTTGCCGTCAATGCGGTACCACGTTTCGGGATAAAGATTCGGCTTGTACAATGCGTTGTACAGATTCCTGATGGTGTCCAACGAGCGGGAGTGGGTATAGAAGACAATCTGTGGGGCATCCCACCCTTTGGCCATCATTTCGCTGATTACTGCACAAACCTTCTTGAAGACCGGCTCATAGATGACGGCGTTGGTCATATCGAAGAAGACGAAATCAACTCCAGCCGCGGTGAGCATCGCCATCTGTTTGCGGGTTACCCATTCGTCTTCTGAGTTGTAATAGCCCCAAAGCGGCTCTCCCCAATAATGCGCCTGCCCATTGGGGCTGATGGTCTCGTCGAGATAGTCGAAATTGGTAAGGATGTTTATTCCATTCGGCAAAGCGGCAATCTTTGTGGCATCATAAATGTCGCTGGCGTAGGGCTGTCCTATCCAAGGCCAGTAGAAAATACCCACCTGACGGTCCTTCTTGAGTGACGAAATGGTACCGAAGGTGCGTCCGAAGTGATCCACGCCCACCAAATCGTAGAAGTCAGGGGTTTTAGTCTCCGTTGCGGGGTCGTCCTCATCGTCTGAATCCCCAGGGGTGTCCGGAACAACCGGGGTCGGATCATCGGGGTCGGGCTGATTCTCGGGGGGGCATTTGCATCCCACCAGCACGACCAGCGAAGTCAATGCCAGGAACGACACAATCGCAGATAAAGTACGTTTTACTATTCTCATACCAATTTCTTATTTGTCAAAGTAATACATATAACTGAGACGGCCCATCGGCATAGCGGAGCCGGTCCTGTAACTGTTCATAATGTCGGACATGTCGCTGACGCCCATCGCCACCTTGAAGTAGAATGAACTCTCCTTGTCAAGCTTCATCAAAGACCTCGGCACCGAGACCTGAATCATATTGGCGAATCTGCTGATGGAGGCCTGGCCGACTTCCCGTGAAGAGAAATCGCCGTTGAGTGCTGCAACCGAAAGTGTTTCTTCGGCAGGATCGCGACCTATCACATATTCGTAACTCTCCCAAACCTTAGATTCGGGCTCGCCTGTACCTATAAATATATTGAGCCAGTTGTCCCGATTCTTGAACGAAGAGAGTTTCTCCTTGCACTTTATATAGAAATAGACGTTGGCGTCGTCGTGTGCAACCTTAAGTTCCATAATCTTGTCGAGCGGAGCCGTCTGCCTGTAGCGGACAATCTGAGAGCCGCTATAGGCATCGCGGTCCATATACTTGACGTCAAGACTGGTCTGAACGTATTCCACGTCATCCCACTGGGAAACGGACCCGCTGATATCGATGGTGGTCTTGGGGTTCCTGCGAATGGCCTCGGCAGTGCCCTTGTATTTATGGATATTTCTGATGAGCTGGAGATAGAACGCGTCCTGATAGCCCCCTTCCATAGGTTCGATGTCGCGGGAATATTCCTTGCTGGCGCAATCGCACAACATGAATTCACCGTCCCAGCGATGCTTGCCGGAAACCCACTCGTTCCAGCCGCCTACCGAAATCATAGGGGGGTCGAACTCAAGGACCCTGTCCCACTGCCTCTGGAAGAACGTACCCTTGTCAACGTTTTCCGAGATATTCTGCTGGGTGTCGGGATCCCATCCTCTGCCCCAGTTGATCCAACCCGGTCTGGTGAGAGAGAACGACATCGGGCACCCGGGATGGGCGGCGACGGTCACATTCATTACGCCGGTCTCCGAGTGGTAAGGCTGGGGAAATATCCATTCCACCCAGGGGAATCCGTCGTCAAAGACATCGTCGTAAGGCCACTGCGGCTTGAAGAAATGGAAGAACGAAAGGATTTCCGACGAATAGGGAGCGGGATTGTAGGTCGTGTCGCCCGTCGAAGCGGCTTCAGCCAAATCGTCAGCCTTGTCGGTATAGGCGATGATCAACGGCTTGCCGTCGATGCGGTACCAGGTCTCGGGATATAGATTGAGTTTGTAGAACTCGTTGTAAAGTTTCCAGACAGTTTCCATCGAACGGGCGTGGGTATAGCAGGCAATCTGCGGTGCATCCCACCCCTTTGACATCATATCGCTTATGACTTCGCACACCTTCTTGAGAATGTTCTCGTAAATGAGGTGGTTGGTCATATCGAAATATATGAAATCGACACCCGCCATAGTGAGCATGGCCATCTGCTTGCGGATAACCCATTCGTCTTCGGAGTTGTAGTAGCCCCAAATCGGCTCTCCCCAATAGTGCAGCTGACCTTCGGGACTTATGGTGGGGTCCAGATAATCGAAATTGGTAAGAATGTTTATGCCATTGGGCAGCGCGGCTATCTTGGTGGCATCGTAAAGGCCGCTGTAATAGGGCTGTCCCAGCCAGGGCCAGAAGAATATGCCCACCTGACGGTCGGTCTTGAACGAAGGTACGGCATCGAAAGCGCGGCC
>JABUTP010000007.1:3416-6053 GCA_021443625.1 Bacteroidales bacterium
AACGGTACAGCAGATAGTCGGTCCAACCCTTCATTCCGTCGTAGTTGGTCTCTATAATCTGCTTGTCGCCATAGAACTCATAGCATTTCTCTGCGAGAATGAGGTAACTTGCGCTGACGGGATCTGCGGGTCTCATACCGAAGCGGAACGGAGCCACGCAGGTGATTTGGCCGTACTCGTCCTGAGTGTCGGTGATGTCGGCGATGAACTTGGGATAGAAGTGGGACATGTCGAAGTTGTATATCGCCTGTTCTATCCTTACGGTCAGGTCATTGAGCCAACCCATACGCTCGTCGCGCTGAGGGCAGTCGGTGGGCACGCTGTGCAGGTTGCTGGCCTCTGTGTTATATACCATCTTGTGAATGTCGTTGAGCAGAGGGTTGCTGCAACTGAACTCACCGGTCTTCTTGACATCCGAACGTACCACCTTGATGACCACGTCGCCATCCTTGGGGGCAGATGCAAGACCTTCGACCTGAACATATCTGAATCCGTGATAGGTGAATGAGGGTTCCCACGATTCAACGCCTTCTCCCTTCAGCACGTAAACGTCCTCACACTTTGCGTTGCGGAGGTTTTCCTGATTGACGGTGCCGTTTTCATAAACGGTTTCGGCAAACCTCATTTTGATTTCGGTGCCGGCCTTGCCACTTACGTTGAGGGCTGCCCAACCTGCCAGGTTGCGGCCTGCGTCAAATACGTAAGTGCCTTCGGCGGGGTTCGAGATGACGGTGGGGATAATCTCCTCCACAACCCTGATGGGATCAATCCTCTGGCAAACCATCTGACCGACGGGGTCGTCGGTGTTGTGAGCCCAGGCCCACTGCTTGTTCATAAGACCTGCGGGAAGGCCGGGGGTGTAGATATCGGCGTTCTCGAGACGGGCATCGTAGCGCTCGCCGTCAAACACGGTCGAGTACATAAGGGGACCTGTGATGACTCCGCGGAAACTTTCGGAGTTCATAATGGCGTTGGTGCCGTCGGCGAAGGTGATTTCCACCTGGATTCTGAGACGCGGTGTTCCGAGCCAGCCGCCGGCAACGGGAATCACGAAGGAGTTTGCCCCCAAGCCCAGTTTGTCGGTAATGTCGTATGTGCGGTAATAAACCCGCTTGCTGTAGGTACTTTGAGCGGGGTCAAGCACGCTGTCACCTATTTTCTCACCGTTGATGTACAATTCTGAGAAGCCGATTCCGGCAACGTATGCCCTCGCCCTGGTCACGGGTTGGCTGGACCACTGGGTGCCTTTGAAATAAAGCACGCGGCCTGGCATTCCGGGAACGTATCCAAGCCAACCGCCCATCCAGTCGGTCTTGTGGAGAAGGGCCGTTTCGTAAAATGCGGGTTCCGACCAGGGAGACTCAACGCCGCTGGCGTCCCACACCTTGACCTTCCAGAAATACCTGGTACGGCTCTCAAACGGAATATTGCCAAGGATTACGGCAGTGGATTGTGCGGATTTGACCTCACCGCTGTCATAAACGTCCCCCTTGTCCTCTGCCAGAACGTCCAGTGACGAAGCCACCAGGACACGATATGCAGACTGGGATATGTTCTTGAAATTTCCTTCAATTTCCCAACTCAGTTGGGGAACCTTGTCTATTCCGACGGGATTGATTTCATAGTCGGACTTCAATGATTTCACCGCTAATGCGGGTGTTTCTACAGCACAAAAGGCCTCAAATGCGAACCCAAACAAAGCAAGGATTGGGAGGATTGATTTCTTAAAATTCATAAACAGGTCATTAAATAATTTTCAAATTTAAGTAAAATATCGGTAAAATCCAAACCACGGCATCTTCAAGGCTCATAATGTGTCCCGTTAATTTCCAATTTCATCCCCGCTGCGCAAATAAAATTTGAATCCAATTCAAACAACTTCTAAATTTGCAGATGTATGAAAATAGGTGACAAAGTTGATTTGAGAGAGCGGCCGCTGCTGCTGGCACCGATGGAGGACGTGACGGACATTTCGTTCCGTTATGTCTGCAAAAAGTATGGCGCGGATATGATGTTCACCGAGTTCATTTCTTCGGACGGACTTATAAGGGATGCCGCCGGTGCCCTCTGCAAACTAAACATCCTCGAATATGAACGCCCCATCGGAATGCAGGTCTATGGCCATATTCCCGAAGCCATCGTGGAGTCTGCCATCCGCATTGAGCAGGCCAACCCCGACGTCATTGACATAAATTTCGGCTGTCCGGTAAACAAAATTGCACGGCGCGGCGCCGGAAGCGGGATGATGCGGGAGCCGGACAAGATGGTGGAGATAACCCGCCGCGTGGTGCAGGCGGTTAAGAAGCCCGTCACGGTCAAAACCCGTCTGGGGTGGGACGAGGACTCCAAGATAATAGTGGAACTCGCAGAACGGCTGCAGGACGTGGGGATTCAGGCCCTTACCATACACGGGCGCACACGCGCACAAATGTATAAGGGGGAAGCCGACTGGACTCTGATAGGGGCTGTGAAGAACAACCCCCGGATGCACATTCCCATCATCGGGAACGGCGACATCAAGACGCCGCAGGACGCCCGCAACGCCTTTGACCGCTACGGGGTGGACGGCATCATGATAGGGCGCGCAAGTTTCGGCCACCCCTGGATTTTCAGGGAAATAAGGCACTATCTCGACAC
>JABUTP010000007.1:6068-7291 GCA_021443625.1 Bacteroidales bacterium
CCGATGTCCGTGGCCGAAAGGGTGGCGCTGGCCAAGGACCATCTGCTCAAATCGGTGGAGGTGAAAGGAGAGAAAACCGGCGTTCTGGAAATGCGGCGCCATTTCAGCTGTTATTTCAAAGGTTTGGATAATTTCAAGGAAACCCGGATGAAATTAGTAACTTTGTACGATGTTGACGAGCTGCTCAGAACGCTCGACTATGTCCAAGAAAACTGGGGTTAGACTATGCAGATGCTAAGCAAGATTCTTCTCTTTCCGTATTATATTGCGCTGAAGGTGCGCAACGGCTGGTGGGACCGCCACGCTTCCGCCGCCACCGGCTACGATATTCCCGTCATCTCCATAGGGAACGTCACCGTGGGAGGCACGGGCAAGACTCCGCACATCGAGATGTTCATCAGGGAATATCTCGACAGGGCCATGCGGGTGGCCGTGGTTTCAAGGGGATACGGGCGCAGGAACGGAAAGGCGAGCCATCTGGTGAAAGTGACCGACACCGCCGAGAAGGTGGGGGACGAACCGCTCCAGATCAAACGGAAATTCCCCCAGGTAAGCGTCATTGTAGATCGCAACCGCATCCGCGCCATCGACACCCTTATGAAACTTCCCTTCGGAGATGTTCCGGAGGTCATTCTGCTGGACGATGCCCTGCAGTACCGCAAGATTGCCCCGAGCCGCCAGATATGCCTCATCACCTACAACCGTCCCGTCTTCAAGGACAACCTGCTGCCGTTGGGGCGGCTGCGCGATCTGCCGGAGCAGATACGGCGTGCCGACACCATCATCATCACCAAATGCCCTCCCTACCTCAACGAATGGGAAAAGGAGCAGGTTCGGTCGGCAAACCACATCAATCCCCGTCAGAAGGTCTATTTCACCGACATCCGCTACATGGAACCGGAGCCGGTTTTTGAGGGGGCGAACAACCGTTATATTTATTCCAAGGAGGCCATCCTCCTCACCGGCATTGCCAACAGCAGGCCCATCAGGGACTGGGTGAATGCACAGTATCCCACCAATCACCATATAGAGTACGCAGACCACCATTATTTCACCAAGAAGGATATCCGCACCATCTCCCGCACCGCCCGCCGCCACCCCCGCTGCATCCTCATCACCACCGAAAAGGATGCCCAGCGGCTCCGCAGCAACCCCTGGGTCGGGGACGACATCAGGGAGCGGCTGTTCTGCCTGCCCATCACCACCGCCCTTCTGGACGATGA
>JABUTP010000007.1:7523-8937 GCA_021443625.1 Bacteroidales bacterium
ATCCCATCATATTTCACCCGGATAACCGGAGGTTCCAAAGCCGCCGGACGGGGGTCGTTCATCGGCCTTATTGTCGGCATCATATTCTTTCCCCCCTGGGGAATGATTATCGGGTCTTTCCTCGGGGCGATGCTGGCTGAAATCCTCATCAACCACACCGAAGTTTCAAAATCGGTAAAACCCGCCCTCGGGTCCCTGCTCGGGTTCATTTTCAGCACCGGCCTCAAATTCACGACCTCCGCCGTGATGATGTACTACACCTTCACCTTCCTGAGTTGAGGGTGGTTCTGGCTGTTTTCAAAAAATTCAAGGACGTTTTTCCCGCGGCTTCCGTGACATTTTGACAAGCGGAGCATTTGATGTTGTCGGGATGAACTATTTTTGCAGCACGATTTTTATTTTTGCAGCACGATTTTTATTTTTGCAGCACGATTTTTGATATTCCATCCCCCCTTTGAAAAATGAGGATGAAACGCTATTACACAATTATCATTTTGGCGCTGGCCTCCGCTTTTGGGGCAACCGCACAGGAAGCCGGCGGGGAAGATATGTTGAAGGACACACTCCACGCCGCCAACATAATTTCGGACAAAAACACGTTCGACAACTCCACCCAAACGGGACTGATGCGCATCGACGGCTCCAAGTTCCGCACGGGCTATGCCGTCTTCAACTCTCCGGACGTCATCAAGACGCTCCAGATGCTGCCGGGCGTGGCTTCCGGCACCGAACTCCTGTCGGGATTTTACGTCAGGGGAGGAACCGGTTCCGACAACCTGTTTCTGCTGGACGGGGTTCCCCTCTATCAAGTCAGCCATCTGGGAGGGCTGTTCTCGTCGTTCAACGCGGACATTGTCGGAAGCACCGATTTTTACAAAAGCGGCTTCCCGGCCCGCTACGGCGGACGCCTCTCCTCGGTGGTGGATGTCACTACCGCCCCGGGAGATATGTATGAATACCACGGCAGTTTCTCCATCGGGCTGATAGACGGCAGGATCCAATATGAAGGGCCCATCGTGAAGGGAAAGACCTCTTTCAACATGTCGCTGCGCCGTTCGTGGCTCGACCTGGTGTCCACCCCCGCCCTTGCCATAGTCAACCGCAAACTCAAAAAAGAAGATAACCAGACCATCAATGCCGGGTTCAACTTCAACGACTTCAATGCTGGCATCACGCATAAGTTTTCCGAAGACAACATCCTGCGGGTCAACTTCTACCGCGGACGCGACCGCCTGAACACCAGGATTACCGACATCGAAAATCCGTATAATCCCGACACGGACAGCTGGGACCTCGATTACGAAGACATTTCGATAATAGGCGGCAATATGCACTGGGGCAACACCCTCGTCTCCGGAGTCTGGAAAAAGAATTTCTCGGACCGGCTTTCGGGACAGACCAGCGCCTGGTATTC
>JABUTP010000007.1:9538-14594 GCA_021443625.1 Bacteroidales bacterium
TGGAGCGTGGAGGGCTACTGGAAAACGATGACCGGAATCCGCGAATACAACGGGGCGAGTATGATTTATCCCCCCATCACCTCGTGGGAAAAGGATTTCGTGGAGGGCCGCGGCCGCAGCTGGGGGGCGGAGTTCAGCGCAGAATATGCTCCGGGGCCCAGGACCAGCCTGACCGGATACTACACCCTCTCCTGGAGCCAGCGTTTCTTTGAGGATTTCTACTATGACTGGTACAACGACCGCTGCGACAACCGCCACAAGATAACCCTTATGGTCAACCACAAGTTCAACGACCGCATAGATTGTTATGCGGGGTGGAATTTCCACAGCGGCAACAGTTTCACCATTGCCACCCAGGCCATATTGAAACAGGAGCCATACTACGCCCAGTGGCAGCACATCTACGAGAAACCCAACAACATCAAGATGCCCGCCTATCACAGGGCCGATGTCGGCATCAACTTCCGCAAACTCAGGAGCAGCGGGGTTGAGCGTGTCTGGAATCTGAGCGTTTACAACGCTTACAGCCGCATAAACGCCATTATGGCCACTCTCGGTACAAAGTATGACGAGAAAGGCCACATAGTGGGCTGGACGACCAACGCCCTCGGCGTGGTCCCCATTATTCCAACCTTCAGTTATGGTCTCAATTTCTAAGAAACTGTTTATGAAAAAGTCATTTCTAAATATACTGATGTGTGCGGTTCTGGTTTTTGCCGCCACATCCTGCGAATACGAATTCAAGACCAGTGGGCTGGACTCCAATCCGGCGATATATGTCCATTGCATTCCCTCGTCTTCGGACACCACCATCCTGACCATCATCCGTTCCACGCCGCTCAACGAAACCATAAAATACCAGATTCACTACAGTGACCCCTCATCCATCCCCGTACCGTTCACCGATGTCATCTCGCTCGATTTCCGCTGCGACGGAGAGCCGGTGGAGGTGAAGTTCGCAAAGGATACCATCGGATGCGTGCCCAAAGGGAACTACTTCACCACAAAGGCTTTCAAGGGAGGGGAGAATCTCACTCTGGAGGTTGAAATGGAGGGTACAAAACGCGTGTCGAGCCACACCACGGTCCCCAAACCGCTGGATTGGGAGCTGGAGATAAACTCCCCCGCCCCTGTCGAGAACGTTTTCAACCCCCGAAAGGATCTCGTTTTCAAACTCAAGGACCTTTCCACAGCCGGCTATTACGCCGTTTCGGTGAGTGAAAGGAACCAGTCGCTGATCCGCATTGACGGGCAGGTCGTAATGGATGAGCATTCCGGCCCCAGAGACGTGTATATGGAGTACGGCTACGACAACGGCGAGGAGATTATGGACACCGGAAAGAAGGATTACTTCTATTACGGAGGTTATCTCTTTTTCAAAGGCTCCCTGGCCGGACGGGACGGGGATTTCGAGCTGAGTGTGGGATGCAGTCTCTACAACAGTTATGAGAGTGAAGATGACAATTCGTATCAAGTTGAAGGGGAAACCATAACCCAGCACATTTACCAGAAACAATATCACGGCTATCGCGCCGCGGCGTGGAATCTGTCGGAGGAACTTTTCCGCTACTATGCCAGCCTCTACAACGGGGAGAGCAATTCCCTTGCGGAATTCGGTCTGAGCGCCCCTTCCTACGCTTACAGCAACATCCGTATGGGACTCGGATGCTTCGGCGCCCGTATGGGAAGCGAGTCCGAAGAGTTCCATTTCGAGGGGAAACCGAACAACTGGTATATCGAATAGCCCCTGTCTTCCTAAATTTTTCAGTATTTTTTGAAAACTTGTTGATAATTAGGAAATAAGTCGTATATTTGCAGCCCGCCGAAAATGCGGACTTACTTATAATTAACTTATTTACACCAAATTATCTACAATGCCTGGATTAATTGGAAAGAAAGTCGGAATGACTTCAGTATTCGATGCAAACGGTATCAATACCCCTTGCACCGTAATCGAAGCTGGTCCGTGTGTTGTTACGCAAATTCGTACAGTTGAGAAAGATGGTTATGCCGCTGTACAGCTTGCCTATGACGAAATTTCAGAGAAACACACCAGCAAGGCCCTCAAAGGCCATTTTGAAAAGGCAGGAACCACTCCCAAGCGCAAACTCGTAGAGTTCAAGAACTTTGACCTTGACTCCATGAAATTGGGAGACACCATCACCGTTTCAGACCTCGAGTCTGTAGAATGGGTCGACGTGACCGGCACCTCCAAAGGTAAAGGTTTCCAGGGCGTAGTGAAGCGCCACGGATTCGCCGGTGTAGGCGGTCAGACACACGGTCAGCACAACAGGCTCCGCAAGCCTGGTTCGCTGGGCGCATCGTCTTGGCCTTCCCGAGTTTTCCCCGGTATGCGAATGGGCGGCCACATGGGCAATGAACGCGTCAAAGTTCAGAACCTTCAGGTTGTCAAGATTATCCCGGAAAACAATCTTATCTTAGTTAAAGGTTCCGTTCCCGGAGCCAAGGGTTCTTATGTAATTGTGGAGGCTTAACGTTATGAAATTAGCAGTTTACAAAATCGACGGTACTCTTTCCGGAAAGGAAGCCGTTCTCGAGGATTCGATTTTTGCCATCGAGCCCAACGACCATGCAATTTATCTCGACGTCAAGCAGTACCTCGCCAACCAGCGTCAGGGTACACACAAGACCAAAGACCGCAGCGAAGTTGCTTACAGCACCAAGAAGATGGGTCGCCAGAAAGGCGGCGGCGGAGCACGCCACGGCAGCATCAAGGCCGGCATCTATGTAGGTGGTGGTAATGTTCACGGACCCAAACCCCGCGACTACAGCTTCAAGCTCAACAAGAAGCTCAAACAGCTTGCACGTTACTCAGCACTCTCATACAAGACCAGGGAGGAAGCCCTTACAATGGTTGAGCCGTTCGCTATGGACGCTCCCAAGACCAAGGATTTCATCAAGATTCTCGCCAACCTCAAGGCTGACGGTCGCAAAACTCTCGTGGTCCTTCCCGAAAATTCCAACAACATTTTCTTATCGTCCCGCAACCTTCCTGAGGTAAAGGTCATCACCGTTGATGAAATCAACACCTACACCATCATGAATTCCAACAGAATCGTAATGGTTGACGGCGTTCAGGAAATCCTTGCCGAAAGACAAAAATAATTTATTGCTATGGGAATACTTATTAAGCCAGTAGTAACTGAAAAAATGACGATTCAGGGCGAGAAGTTGAATCGTTACGGTTTCATTGTCGCTCGCGATGCAAACAAGATTGAAATCAAGAATGCAGTCGAGCAGACATACGGTGTTTCAGTTGTTGACGTCAACACTGTAAACTACCACGGAAAAAAGAAAAGCCGCTTTACCAAAGCAGGTATATTGACAGGCCGTGCCAATCACTATAAGAAAGCTTACGTGACCTTGGCTTCGGAAGACAAGATTGATTTCTATAGCAACATTTAAGGCCATGGCAGTACGTAAATTCAAACCGGTAACCCCCGGTCAAAGGAATAAGGTGATCAGCACTTACGAAGAGATTACCTGCACAACTCCGGAAAAGTCCCTTCTTGAACCCCTCCGCAAATCCGGCGGACGCAACAACCAGGGTAAGATGACTATGCGCTACATCGGCGGCGGTCACAAGAAAATGTACCGCGTCATCGATTTTCTCCGCGACAAAGACAACTACACAGCTGTCGTTAAAACCATCGAATACGACCCCAACCGTACAGCACGTATCGCGCTGGTTCAGTATCAGGATGGCGAAAAACGTTATATCATTGCTCCTAACGGCATCAAAGTCGGTCAGGTTATCGCCTCCGGCGCAGGTGTCGCTCCCGAAATCGGTAACACTCTTCCGTTAGCCGAGATTCCTCTGGGTACCCTCGTGCACTGCATCGAGCTCCGTCCCGGTTGCGGCGCCGCTATGGCCCGTTCCGCCGGAACTTACGCCCAGCTCACTGCCCGTGAAGGCAACCACGCCATCCTCCGTCTCCCTTCGGGTGAGACCCGTATGGTACTGGTAACCTGCCGCGCCACCGTCGGCACCGTTTCCAATGCAGACCACAACCTTGAGTCTCACGGAAAGGCCGGCCGCGTACGCTGGATGGGACGCCGTCCCCGCAACCGCGGCGTAGTGATGAACCCTGTGGATCACCCTATGGGTGGTGGTGAAGGCCGCGCTTCAGGTGGACATCCCCGTTCACGCAAAGGCCTCATGGCTAAGGGTTACAAGACTCGC
This sequence comes from Bacteroidales bacterium, assembly GCA_021443625.1. Taxonomy (GTDB): domain Bacteria; phylum Bacteroidota; class Bacteroidia; order Bacteroidales; family UBA932; genus Equibacterium. The sequence goes on from JABUTP010000007.1 coordinate 13,743, forward strand.
AATCCCAAGAAGAATTCTAACAAGTTCATCATTGAGAGAAGAAAGAAATAACGGAATAAATTTTTAGAAATTATGAGTCGTTCACTTAGAAAAGGTCCGTACATTCAGGAAGCACTCGAGAAAAGGGTGATTGCCATGAATGAAGGCACAATGAAAAAAGATGTTATTAAGACCTGGTCGCGTTCGAGTATGATTTCTCCGGACTTTGTAGGTCACACCATCGCAGTTCATAACGGAAACAAATTTATTCCTGTTTATGTCACTGAAAACATGGTGGGTCACAAACTCGGCGAATTCGCTCCTACCCGCACATTCAAGGGTCACAGTGGTAATCGTTAATAATTAATAAAAGAGATTACAATGGGAGCTCGTAAAAGAGAAATGGCCGAAAGGCTTAAAGAAATAAAAAAGCAGACAGCTATCGCAAAGCTGAATGATGTACCTACCTCTCCCCGCAAGATGCGCCTTATGGCAGATGCAATCCGCGGCGTTGAGGTCAACCGTGCACTCGATATCCTCAAATACACCAAGAGGGAATCCGCTGTACGCCTTAGCAAACTCGTCCGCAGTGCCATCGCCAACTGGGAGGCAAAGAACGAGGAGAGCCGCAAGGAACTCGAAAACGGTAATGTTTATATCAAGACCATTATGGTGGATGAAGGCCGCACCCTCAAGAGAATCCGCCCCTGCCCTCAGGGTAGAGCCGGACGTATCCGCAAGCGCAGCAATCACGTTACCATCGTGCTCGATGTCAAATCAGTAAAGGAGGAAGCATAATATGGGACAGAAAACTAATCCTATCAGCAACAGAATCGGTATCGTCCGTGGTTGGGACTCCAACTGGTGTGGCAA
>JABUTP010000007.1:17920-33963 GCA_021443625.1 Bacteroidales bacterium
ATCTATCCCTACGGGCCTGTTCGACAACTGTCCCAACGTGACATATTTTTCTTCCACCTTCCAAAATTGCTCTAGAATCTCATCTATCCCTACGGGCCTGTTCGACAACTGTCCCAACGTGACAACTTTTTCTTCCTCCTTCAACGGATGCTCTAGTCTCACATCAATCCCTACGGGCCTGTTTGACAAGTGTCCAAAAGTGACAACTTTTATTGCCACCTTCCAGGGTTGTAGTGGACTAACTGTTATCCCTTCTGGGTTGTTTGACAATTGTCTCAATGTGATATATTTTACTTCCACTTTCCAAAATTGCTCTAGTCTTACATCAATCCCTTCTGGTCTATTTGACTATTGTACCAACATGACAGATTTTAATGCCACCTTCTCGTATTGCTCTGGCTTAACTTCTATCCCTTCTGGGTTGTTCGATAATTGTAGAAAAGTAACTGGCTTCGATATGGCTTTTTATGGTTGTATACAAATTACGGGAGAATCCCCCTACACAATCATAAACGGAACAAAAGTTCATCTTTACGAACGGAACAATTATCCGGATTATTTTGCCAAAGTCTCGTATTATGAAGATTGTTTCTTAGGCACTAAACTCTCCGACTACTCCTCCATCCCATCCGGCTGGAAATAGTCCCATTTATTCTTCCTTTTTGACCTACCGCTGAAACCAACTCGTTTTAACAAGATATTTTTCAACAAGTATTCTAAAAATTCAAAACGGCTTCTTATATTTGCGTTTTGAATTATTCGGTTAATTGCCGGAATAGGGAAAATCAATTTTTTATTATAAAACAACTATTTTCAAATGAAAAAAATCTTCAAAAACGCACTGCTTTTTGCAGCAGCAGGTCTTGCGCTCGTTTCCTGCAACAACGCAGCCAAAATGGCCGAACTGGCCGACCAGGTAAAGATTGAATGCAACCCCGAGGTTCTCGAGGTGATTGCGGGCAACATCGATGCTGACGTTACCGTTACATTCCCCGCATCCTACTTCAACAAGAAAGCCAAACTCGAAATCGTTCCCGTCATCAAGTATGCAGGCGGCGAAGTTGAGGGCGAGCCTTTCATGTATCAGGGTGAGAAGGTTATCGAAAACTGGAAACTCGTAGGCAAGGACGGAGCCCAGATTTCCGAGACCGTTCATTTCAACTATGTTCCCGGTATGGAACAGTGCGAACTCGTAGGTCGCGCCAAAGTTCTCTACAAGAAGAAAACTTACGCCTGGCCCGAGGATGTAAAGATTGCCGACGGTGCCAACACCACCTATATGCTCGTTTGCAGCAAGGGTGCCTACACTCCCATGGCAGACAACTATCAGGAAGTGATTCCCGAAGAGGTTGAGGCTCAGATTCTCTATCTCATCAACAGCTCTGAGGTTCGCGGCTCGCAGATCAAGAGCGACGGCATCAAGGAATATCAGGACGCTGTGAAAGACGTTATGGCAGACGAGCGCCGTACCATCAAGGGTACCGACATCGTGGCTTACGCTTCTCCCGATGGTCCCGAGGCCAAGAACAACGACCTTTCCGACAAGCGTGCAAGCTCTGCCGAGAAGGCTTTCGCAAAGGTTTCGAAGAAACTTGAGACCGGCGAAGTAAACGCACAGTCCATCGGTGAGGACTGGGAAGGTTTCCAGGCTCTCGTGAACAACTCCAACATCGAGGACAAGGAACTCATCCTCCGCGTGCTTTCGATGTACAGCGACGCTGCCGTTCGCGAGCGTGAAATCAAGAATATGTCCAGCGTATATGGCACTCTTGCCAAGGACGTTCTCCCCGAACTCCGCCGTGCAAGGTTCATCACCAACGTAGAATATCAGAACTACACTCCCGCTGAACTCAAGGACCTCGTTGCCAACAACATCGACGTTCTCGACGAAGAGGCTCTCCTCCGCGTGGCCACTCTCATCGACGACAACAACGCCAAACTTGACATCTACAACCAGGCTGTGAAGAAATATGACAGCGACCGCGCAAGGTTCAACATCGCCTGCATCAAACTTGACGAAGGCAAGGACCAGGAAGCCGCCAAGGCAGTTTCGGGTATGAAGAAGAGCGACTGCTGCTCTGTCAACAACCTCCTCGGCGTTATCGCAATGCGCGCCGGCGAACTTGACAAGGCTGCCGAATATTTCGCAAAATGCAAATGCTCCGACGGAGCCGAGAACCTCGCCGTTATCGACATCCTCAAAGGTAACTACAAGTCAGCCGCCGAGCGTCTCGCAGGTACCGGCAGCGTAAACGAAGGTCTTGCATACATCCTCAACGGTGACCTTGCAAAGGCTTCCGCTACCCTCAAGGACAAAGAGTGCGAAGGTGCCGCTTACCAGCGCGCCATCGTTGCCGCCCGCAACGGTAACGCTTCCGCAGCTGCAGCCGAGCTTGCAAAGGTTAACAAATGCAAAGTGCTCGTTGCCAAGAAGGACGTTGACGTAGAATTCGCCAAAGTGAAATAATTTCATACTCCATATTTAAAAAGAGTCGGCTTTTTTGGCCGGCTCTTTTTTTTATTTGCAAAAAATCCTACTTTTGTGCGATATTGTGGGAAAAGGGGCTTGCACAGCCCATATTACCCCGATGAGACAATATCTCTTTCAATATGAAAAAGGCCAAACGCGACATCTTCTCCAAGCGAATGCATCGGTAGCGGTGCATCTCAGGTTTTTTCATATTTCTCATTCCCTTTTCCCATATCCATTATATCATTGTGCAAGCACAACCATGCTGAAACATACCTATACATACGAAGAACCGTTTGAACTCGAGGCGGGCGGCTGTCTCAGGGAGGGCATCACGATATGCTACCATACTTCCTGCGAAGAGCGGGGAAACCGCCCCGTGATATGGATCTGCCACGCCCTTACCGCCAATTCCGATGCGGAGGATTGGTGGAACACACTGGTAGGACCCGGGCTGCTGTTTGACACCGAGAAGTTTTACATAGTGTGTGCCAACATTCTCGGCTCCTGCTACGGCACGACCGGCCCCGCAATGTGTCCCGAGGCCCCGATGCGCAGGTTCCCCCTCGTCACCATCCGCGACCTTGTCAAGGCGCACAACCTGTTGCGCCTCCATCTGGGAATCGAGCGGATTGATTTGCTCATAGGGGGTTCCAACGGCGGATTCCAATCGGTGGAGTGGGCCATCAGCAACCCTTCGCTGGTAAAGAATCTCTGCCTCATTGCCACCAGCGCCATTGTGAGCCCGTGGTGCAGCGCCAATATGGAGTCGCAGCGGATGGCTCTCGAGACCGACCCCACTTTCGATGAGCAGAAAGACCTGAAAGGGGGAGCCCGCGGCCTTGCGACGGCCCGCAGCATGTCTATGCTCACCTACCGCAATTACGAAGGTTACGGCAGGACGCAGTTTGAAACCGACCCAGATTTCCTGCAGGCCCGCAGAGCCATAACCTACCAGCAATATCAGGGACAGAAGCTTGTCAACCGGTTTGACGCCTATTCATACTACTCTCTCCTGCTCGGTGTGGACACCCACAACACCGGAAGGGGAAGGGGCGGCGTGGAGGCCGCTCTGGGGCATATAACCGCCAAAACGCTCTGCATCGGCATAGACAGCGACATCCTTTTCCCCGTCAGCGAGAGCCGGCGGATAGCCGAGGCGGTGCCCGACGGCAAATGCGAAGTGATATCCTCGGCCTTCGGTCACGACGGTTTCCTTTTGGAGTATCAACAGATTGGAGAGTGTCTCCGCAAACATTTTAATCTTTTCGAATAGTTATGCAAGTATTGAAGTTCGGAGGTTCATCTGTGGCCAATGCCACGAATATGAACAAGGTGGTGGAAATAACACTGAACGCCCTCTCCAATGACAAGACCATATTGGTGGCTTCGGCCATCGGCGGGGCGACCGACGCCCTCATCGCTATCGGCCGGCTCGCAGAGGCGGGCAACCCCGCCTACACCGACAAGCTGGCGGAACTTGAAGCGCGCCATCTGCAGATTGTGGGGGAACTGCTCCCGCACTATTTTCAGGAAGATATTACGGCAGAGGTCAAGGAACGTTTCAGGGAACTGGCCAACATCTGCCAGGGGGTAAGCTGCATCAGGGAACTCACCCCAAGGACACTGGACCTCATAATGAGTTTCGGCGAACTTCTCTCGACACGTATCCTTGCCGCCAAATTCACTTCGATGGGCATCAGCTGCAAGTGGATTGACTCCCGCACCATCATCAGGACCAAGCAGGAGGCACAGCAGAATGTCGTGGACCTTGAAGCCCTGAACGTCGCGGCGGAGGAGGCCTTCTCCAACACCCGCACCAAACTCCACGTCGTGCCTGGGTTCATCGCTTCGGACAGCGAAGGGCGCACCACCACTCTGGGGCGCGGCGGTTCCGACTACACCGCCTCCCTGCTGGCTGCCGCAATATCGGCAAGACGGCTGGAAATCTGGACCGACGTATGCGGTATGATGACCGCCGACCCGCGCATCGTGCCGGAGGCAAAAACCATAGAAAACATCTCATACAGGGCGGCCCTCGAACTGTCGCACTTCGGAGCCAAGGTGGTTTATCCCCCCACAATCCAGCCCGTGGTGAGCAAGGCCATCCCCATTATGGTCAAAAACACATTTGACCCCCACGGCAAAGGTACTCTCATCGAGCAGAATCCCCCCGAAAGCGCCTCCACCGTCAAGGGAATCTCGAGCATCGGCCACCTCGCCCTCCTCTCTATGGAAGGGAGCGGAATGGTGGGCATCCCCGGCTATTCCAGCCGCTTTTTCCAGGTGCTTTCGCAGCAGGGCATCAACATAATCCTGATTACCCAGGCCTCGTCGGTCCACACTATGCTGGTGGCCATCGAGGAGAAGGATTCCGACCTTGCCAAGAGGGCCGTGGATGAATTTTTCGCATACGAGATAAGTCTCGGCAAACTGGAACCTCTGAAAGTCGAGAAAGGTTATTCGATAATTTCGCTGGTGGGCGACGACATGAAATTCCAGTCGGGAGTGTCGGGCCGTATGTTCGAGGCGCTCGGCAACAAGGGCATCACCATCAGGGCCATCGCCCAGGGTTCATCGGAGCGTAACGTTTCGGCGGTTGTCCGCTCGGAAGACTGCAACGACGCCGTGAGCGCCATCCACGAGGAGTTCTTCTCCGAAGCGTTGCAGAAACTCAACGTCTTCATTGCCGGCTACGGCAATGTGGGTAAGGAACTCATCAACGTGATTGCCGAAAACGGTGAGGGGATGAACGTAGTGGGCATCTGCACCACCCGCGGCGAACTTATGGAGCGCAGCGGCATCGCCCTGGCCGATATTCCGGCAGCATTCGCCGCTATGGAGAATCTGCCCCGCACCCACCGCATCAACGACTTTGTGGAGAGGGCCATGGCTCTGCACCTGCCCAATTCGATTTTTGTGGACTGCACCTCTGACCTGGCCATCGCCACCCTCTACCCGACCATACTTTCCGCAGGTATCAGCGTGGTTACCTGCAACAAGATAGCCAACTCGCTCGATATGAATCTTTACCGTCAGGTGAGGTCGTGCGCCCGCGAAGGGAAGGCATCGTTCTATTATGACACCAACGTGGGGGCCGCTCTGCCGGTTATCAGAACATTGAACCAGATGATTTCATCGGGAGACACCATTGAGCGCATCGATGCATTGGTATCGGGAACCCTCAACTATATTTTCAGCGAATACTGTAAGCCCTCCTGCGGCGAAACGTTCGCCGCCATCGTTAAGAAGGCCAAACAGATGGGTTACTCCGAACCAGACCCCCGCACCGACCTCGGTGGGATAGACGTGCTGCGCAAAGCCCTCATCCTGGCAAGGGAAACGGGAGCAAGCGTCGAGGCAGAGGATGTTCTAAGGGAGGAATTCCTCCCCGAAGAGTGCCGCGAAGGGGACGTGGAGAGTTTCTTCAGGGCCCTGGAGCGCAACGAACCCTATTTTGCAAAACTGCGCGAAGATGCCGCCGCCAAAGGGGGCAAAATCCGCTATCTGGCAGTCATAGAGAACAATACGGTTTCCATCGGGCTGAAATGCATAACTGCAGAGCATCCTTTCTTCAGTTATGAAGGAACTGACTCGGCCGTCTCCATCTCCACCCGATTCTATCCCTATCCGGTGGTCATAAAGGGTGCCGGCGCAGGGGCCAGAATCACCGCCGGCGGAGTGTATGGAAACATCTGCCTGTGCAGGAAATAAACTTCCAAGATTATAAAACAAACACATAACGTATGAAAAAGTTCAAAGTTGCAGTAGTAGGGGCCACGGGCCTTGTAGGCAGTAAAATGATTGAGGTTTTGGGAGAGGTCGCCTTCCCCGTGGGAGAACTTGTTCCTTGCGCCTCGGAGCGTTCCATCGGCAAGAGCGTGGAGTTCGGAGGGAAGCAGTGGAAAGTCGTGAGTCTTGCCGACGGCGTGGCTTCCCATCCCGACATCGCCATCTTCTCTGCCGGCGCTGGAGTTTCCAAAGAGTGGGCCCCCCGTTTTGCAGAAGTCGGATGCAGGGTTATCGACAACTCCTCGTGCTGGCGTATGGACCCCACCAAGAAGCTTGTGGTACCCGAGATCAACGGCAGCGTCATTACCCCGGAAGATATGATTATAGCCAACCCCAACTGCTCCACCATCCAGATGGTGCTGGCTCTTGCCCCCCTCCACAAACGCTACACCATCAAGCGCGTGGTGGTTTCGACCTACCAGTCAGTGACGGGCAGCGGTATGAAGGGTATCCACCAGATGCTCCGCGAACGGGGCGACAGTTCGGCACAGGAACTGCCCAACGCATATCCTTACCAAATAGACCGCAACATCATCCCCCATATCGACGTGTTCCTCGAGAACGGATACACCAAGGAGGAAATGAAAATGGTCAACGAGACCTGCAAGATTTTCGGGGACGACTCAATCAAGGTTACCGCCACAACCGTCCGCGTGCCGGTGACCGGAGGACACAGCGAATCGGTGAACGTGGAGTTTGCAAAACCTTACGAACTCGATGACATCAAGGCCATTTATGCCAACGGCGAGGCCGAGGGGTGCGTTCTCAGGGACGACGTGGCAAACAACGTGTATCCTATGCCCATAGAGGCCTTCGGCACCAACGAAACCTATGTAGGACGTCTGCGCCGCGACTTTTCGGCAGAGAATTGTCTCAATATGTGGATTGTGGCAGACAACCTCAGGGTGGGTGCCGCCACAAATGCAGTGCGCATAGCACAATATATAGCAAAAAACATCCTTTAATAGATCCTTTTTGACTACCTTAGTGGTCCATTTTTCATTGACTGTATATGAATTTCAAATCGTTCCGTCTGTTCCTGCTGCTGGTTTCGGCCATTCTCACGATGGCGCCACGCACAATGGCGGCGCAGACAACCGTTGCCGGAAGGACCGTAACCTGTAAGGTTCAGGACAAGGTCGGCCCCATCCCCGGCGCAAATGTTTTGGTAACCGGCACCCAGATTGGTGGGTTCACCGATGCCGATGGAGTCATTGTCCTCGCCAAAGTCCCCTCCGGAGCCGTTCTGGAAGTTTCGTTTGTCGGATATATCTCCCAGAAAATCACAGTCGGCAGCAAATCCGTGCTGACGGTAACACTGGAAGAAGACAAACAGGCCATTGACGAGTCGGTGGTCATTGCCTACGGCCACCAGAAGAAGGTCACGGTGACGGGAGCCATCGAGTCGGTAAAGAACGAACAGCTCGTGGAAACCCAGGTGCCGAACTTCGCCAATGCTTTGGCGGGCCGCGTAGCCGGTCTTACCACCATTCAGGACAGCGGACAGCCGGGTTACGATGCGGTTACCATATATCTGCGCGGTCAGGGCACATCGTCGGACAACACCCCTCTGGTGCTCATCGACGGCGTTCCGAGTGACGAAAAGGCGGACAAACTCGGAATGATGGACGTCAATGAGGTTGCATCGGTAACCATTCTCAAAGACGCCGCCTCCACTGCCATATTCGGTTCCCGCGGTGCCAACGGTGTTATTCTCATCACCACCCGCCGCGGAGAAGCCGGCAAGAATGTGCTTGAGGCGCAGGTTACCACCAGTGTGGCTTCGCTCCACTTCCCCTGGACCCGCATTTCGTCGGCACAGCACGCCCAGCTGCGCAACCAGGCCCTCCGCAACGACGGTCTCACCCCCGCCTACTCCGACTGGCAGATAGAGCAGTTCAAGGCCAACGGCGGCGACCCGTTCTTCCCCAACAGAAACATATACAAGGAAAACTTCGCGAAATTCGCCCCCACCGAGCGCGTTTCGCTCAATATCAGCGGCGGTTCCAAGAAAACCCGCTATTTCTCCAACTTCAATGTCATAAACCAGGATGGAAACGTCAAGATTCTCCCCAAGAAAGACCTTGGCTACAACGCGCAGTTCAGCATGTTGCGCTACACCATCCGCAACAACTTCGACTTCAACCTCAACGAGAGGCTCAAACTCACCCTCAACCTCTCCATCTATTTCCAGAAGATGACCCAGCCCAGCGGCGGCACGGACGTATTCGTGACGGCGCTCCAGACCCCTCCCACCAACCCCGGTCCTCTGACCGTGGCGGGCTACGGGGCTCCCGCAGGGCAGATTGTGGCACGGGAAAACTCCACCACCACATCGGCCTATGCCACCCTCAACCGCTCGGGTTACTATATGGACACCAACTTCTCGCTCATCTCCAAGTTCATTGCCGAATACGATTTCAGCAAATTCGTCAAAGGGTTGAGCATGCAGGCGGTGGTGGCCTACAACGACTTTGCATCGGGCTGGCTCAGCGGCAGCCAGAAGAGTTACGACGCCTACACTTTCAGCCGTGCCAACGGCCCGGGCGAGCAATCGAAATATGTGGCGTCGCGCATCAATCAGGACGAGACTTTCAGCATCGGCACCCGCGGCGTTTCGGGCAACCAGATGCTGCAGCTCCACTTCATCACCAACTACGACCGCCAGTTCGGCGACCACACCATCGGCGCAATGGTCTTTGCGCAGGCAGAGACCAAGATGACCAATGCGATGAACAAGAACAACGCTGTCCGCGAATCCCTCCCCTACAAATATGCGGGAGTGGCGGGACGCGTGCAGTGGGCGTACCTATCCAAATATATGGCAGAGTTTGACGCCGGATACAACGGTTCGGAGCAGTTCGCCCCCTCCAAACGGTTCGGTTTCTTCCCTGCCGTTTCGGGAGGATGGGTCATCAGCAGCGAACCTTTCATGAAAAACAACCCCGTCATAAGTCTGTTGAAAGTGAGGGCTTCCGTAGGTAAGGTCGGCAACGACCGCCTCGGCACCGAGAGGTTCATCTACTACTCCACTGTGAGCAAGACAGCCGCCGGATATGCCGGCAGCCTCAACCACGGATTGGGCGTTGAGCAAGTCTATATGGGCAACCCCGACGTGCAGTGGGAAGACGTCATCAAGCAGAACTACGGTGTGGAAATGGAATTTCTCAAGAATTTCCGTCTGGAGGCCGATATATTCCACGAGAGTTGCGACAACCGTCTCTACAGTCTCCGCGGAATCCCCGCCGTGGGAGGTATAGCCAACTCAGCCATCCCCCGTTTCAACCTCGGCTCGTCGGTCAACCGCGGATTTGAGGTCAAACTCAACTGGGGGAAACAGCTCAGACAGGACCTCAAGGCAGATTTCTCGGGACAATTCTCCTACGCCAAGAACAAAATCGTGAGCTGCGGCGAACCCGAACTTGACGACAGTTATCTCTACCGCAAGCGTGAGGAAGGGTTTATGTCGGGACAATGCTGGGGCCTTGCCATTGACTACAGCAACGGCAACGGATTCATCAATACCGAGGAGGAACTTGAGAGAGCCAGGGAGATGTACAACATAGGTACTCCCCGCCTCGGCGACTTCCTCTACAAGGACTCCAACAACGACGGCTACATTGACGACCGCGACCTCGTTCCCATTGGCAACAGCGTGGTGCCCGTCATCAGTTACGGTTTCAACTTCGGCATCCAGTACAAGCGCATCTCCCTCAGCGCCCAGTTCAACGGTATGGGCAAGGTTTCCGCCTACCGTATGGGTCTCGGAGTTTCCGAGCAGGGGGCCGTGGGAAGTTACACCGACTACCACCTCCGCGCCTGGACTCCCGAACGCTACGCCAATGGCCAAAAGATAGAGTATCCGGCCCTCAGCACCGTCAGTGGAGTGAGCCACCGTGCCAACGACTTCTTCATCAACAACCGCTCCTATCTGAGGCTCAAAAACCTTGAGATTGCCTACGGACTGCCCCAGAACCGCGTGTTCAAGTCGCTCGGAGTTGCCGGCGGCAGCATTTTCTTCTACGGCAACAACGTCTTCATCATCGATGGCCAGAGGGTAAGGGCGGTGGATGCGGAGACCAGCGGCGAGTCCATCTATTATCCTCTCAACCAAACCTATTCGCTTGGTGTCAATCTCAAATTCTAACGCGTACAGATTATGAAACTCAAGCATATTATTTCAGCAGCAGGGATTGCTCTCATGATGACTTCTTGCCAGGCCGTCAGCGATTGGATTGAACGACAGGATACCGGAGACATCTCATTTGACGCCATCTGGCAGGACGACAACTACGTTGAGGGATTTCTCAACAATGCAATGATATACATCCCCGTCAAGGGATTCCTCTATTCGGGACTATACGAGCCGCTGTTCTGTCTCACCGACGACGGCTGGTCTTCCGACGACGGCAGCGGCCTGCTCGCCCAGATTATATATCAGGGCATCTACAGCGCCGAAAGCCACCCTCTGAGCGGTGACCGCTACGCCGACCTTCTGGAGCGCATCCGCAACATCAACATCTTCCTGGAGCACATTGTGCTGCCCGAAACCGCCGTCAAGAACGAGTCTTCGCGCAACAGGATGATAGCCGATGCCCACACCCTGAGGGCTTTCTATATGACCGAACTGTTCAAATGGTACGGTCCCCTGCCCATTATGGACAAACCGACCGACCTCAACACCAACTACGCAAATGTCCGCAGGGCGACGCCCTACGAATACGCCAAGTTCATCTGCAACGACTGCGACATAGCCCTCACCTACAGCGATTTCCCCTGGAGAAGCACCAACGCGAGCGATGCCGGCCGCATGCACAAGGGAGTGGCGATGGCCCTCAAATCGACCGTGATGCTGATGGCGGCCAGTCCCCTGTTCAACCGCGGCGAAAACCATTGGGAAGAGGCCTACGAGGTGACGAAGGCGGCGGTGGATTCCCTTACCTCCCACGGCTACGCCCTCTTCACCAAATGCACCAGCACCAAAATCTACGGCAACGGCCCCGCATCGGCGTGGAGGCAGTACAATGCGGCCTCCATCACCCTCTACTCCAACAACCCCACCGACAAGGAGACCATTTATGTTGACAAGACGGGAACCCTTGCCCTTTACAGCCAGAACTACGTGGGTTCGGAATTGCCCAATCTCTATAAATGCGGCACCTGCCCCACTCAGGAACTGGTGGATGCCTACGAAACCACCGACGGAGTTCCGGTTCTGAATCTGGAGAGGCCATATCTCGACGACCAGCATCTCAAGCCGAATTTCAATCCGAACAACAAGCTGTACGACGAAAAGAACCCCTACGCCAACCGCGACCCCCGGTTCGAGCAGACCATTCTCCATCAGGGAAGCACCTACACCTGGGACGCCACCTACACCCTCGACGTTTCGGAAGGGGGTTTGAACCACCGCTCCTCCGACGCTTCGGAGCGCAGTTTCACCCGCACGGGCTACTACTACTGCAAGACCATCACCCCCAACTGCAGCATGAACCAGCCCTCTATGAGTCCTACCTACAAACACTACAGATTGTCTGAACTCTACCTCAACTACGCCGAGGCGGCTGCCGAGGCGGGACATCTGGAGGAGGCGCGCAGTGCGGTGAACGTAATCCGCTCCAGGGTCAAGATGCCCAACATCCCCGCTGGCCTTTCGGCAAAAGAACTGTTGCTCCGCATCAAGAACGAGCGCCGCGTGGAACTCGCCTGCGAAGAGCACCGCTTCTTCGACCTCAGACGCTGGTGCAATCCCGACGAGACGCTGGAGTCCGTCACCCGCTACGCAACGGGCGTGGACGTCACGTTCAACAGCGACTCCACCGAAACCTATTACACCCGCGTTTCCGTCCGCAACAGCGGCAGGGCAGGGTATGAATCGCGCAACAAACTCCTCCCCATACCCAAGGATGAAGCCTCATTGATGAACAATCTCACAGGCGAATATTATCAGAATCTCGGTTGGTAAGGATTAATCAGGAAGCTACGTTATGAAAATAAGATACAAGTTAACAATGTTGATGGTGGCGGCACTGGCAATGTGTAGCGCGTCACTGTATGCACAGGATGCATCCATTGTCAAAGTGAGCGGACACGTCACCGACAAGTGGGGCAACCCTCTGTTCGACGCCCTGCTCTGCAGTGAGAATGGAGCCAACCAATATATTGCAAACGCCGACGGTTCTTACGAACTCTCTATCCGCGACGCGAGCAGTTACGTGACCTTCACCTACCTTGGATTCAAGGACAAAAAGGTCTCAGTGGAGGAACTTATGGGGGAAAATGTCGTGGTGACAATGGAACTGGACGCCCAATATGAGGACGAATCGGTCGCCCTTCCCCTCTACAACATCAAAAAGAAATATCTGACCGGCTCGGTTTCGACAGTCTCGGGAAAGACTCTGGAAAAGACTTCCACCCTGCGCACCCAGGAATCGTATATGGGAAGGCTTTTGGGTCTTGGAATGCAGGAGGCCGATGCAAATCCCTCCATCCAGAGTCAGGTTACAAATATGAATATCCGCGGAGCCCACTCTCCCAACTATCAGCAGCACGTTTCCATAATACTGGACGGACTGCTGTACGACGGACACAACACCTATGACGGCGGCATTCTCAACTACCTCAACCCCCACGAGATTGAGAGTATCACCGTTATCCGCGACGCCGCCACGCAGGCCCTTTACGGATTGAATGCGGGCGACGGCATCATCTCCATCACCACCCGCCGCGGACAGCAGGGAGAACCCCGGGTTTTGGTGAGTTACGAACACGCCCTGCGCGGGATGGACACCAAACGCTACCAGCCTTACTCGTCTTACGAACACGCCCTGATGCGCAACCAGGCAGCCATAAACGACGGCTCCAAACCCATATTCTCGGACATTGATCTTGAGCGTTACAAGGACGGCACTTACGCCAACCGAAACTATTACGACGAATATCTTAAACAGTTCACCCAGTTTGACAAACTCTATCTCTCGATAGGAGGAGGCAGCGATTACGTGCAGTATTTGTGCAATTTCCAGTGGATGCACAACGGCTCGCCATTCATCACCCCTTCGAATTATGAGAATCCCGACGTCAAGAACGGTTCCAAGGCCGACTATCTCCACGTCACCTCCAATCTCGACGCCAAACTGAATTATTTCATCTCCACCTCGTTCACCCTCCGCAGTGACTTCAAGCTGGAGAACGGTCTGGGCACTGCGCCCACCGACCGAATGAGGGTCCGCACCGGAGATATGCTGCAGCATATCCTCATCGCCGCCCCCACTCTGGTGTCGCTGTATGCTCCCGAAGGGGCGTTTGCCGAAGGGAGGGACATCTCCGGAAAGCCCATTTTCAGCAAAAACAGCCAGTCGGTGGGTATCTGGAACATTTCCTACCCCACCAACCCCTACAGCGAACTCACCCAGTCGGGTATGACCAAGAGTTACACCACCTACGTTCACATGGACGCCAAGGTCAATTTCGACCTCGAGATGTTCACCAAGGGACTCAGCGGCCAGATCGGATTCGCATTCAAGGGAGGTGGAGACAAGGACATCGACTACTCCAAGAACAGCACGATGTATCAGGCGGTAACCAACGATTTCACCTTTTTCCGCCAGGCGGGCGACGAGGTTGACACCAACGGTTACTCCAAATACTACACTTTCTGCTACAGCTACGAGTATTTTGCACGGCTCAACTACGAAAGAACCCTGCGCGACCACTATTTCAATGCCGTGGCTTACGCCAACCATCGCGAAAACATCTCGCGCGACGTGGGAGGTTTGAACAATATCCCCTACCGCTCGGAATTCTGGGGAGGAAACCTCTACTATTCGTATAAGGACCGCTACATCGCCTCCGCCACCCTATGCTACTCGGGTACGGGCGATTTCCCCACAGACCACAGGTTCAGTTTCACTCCGGGTTTCGGTCTGGGATGGATTGTCTCCAACGAAGGTTTCCTGAAGGACAACAAGGTGGTTTCGTTCCTGAAATTCCGCGGCAACGCGGGACGCACCGCCCGCGAGGATTTCGGTCAGGGCAGGTTCTCCTACAAGGCCGACATCACCGTGGGAACCTGGGATTCGGGCTATATGGGAAATCCCACCCTGCGCCCCGAATTTGTGGACGCCGTGGATTTCGGTGTTGACCTTACCCTGTTCAACAGGTTGAGCATCACCGCCTCGCGGTTCAAGGAGAGAGTTCAGAACGCCTATATGGTTTCCACCACCTACATCCCCGAATTCCAGGGAGTGGCCCTGTCCAACTACACAGCCCGCAACTCCGGTAAATTCGTCAACGAAGGGTACGAACTGGGCATCGACTACATCCAGCCCATCGGACGCAACGTCACCCTCACCCTCGGGGCAAGCACCAGCCACAACGAGAACGAAATCCAATACATAGGCGAAACCGAGAAATCCGAGGATTATTACGAAAGGTACGCCACCCAGGGCCACCCTTGGGGAAGTATCCGCGGCTACCGCATCGACTATGAAGGGGGCGACGCCCACAACGGATTCTTCAACTCCCAGGAGGAGATTGAAAGCTGCGGCATAGATTATTCCTATCTGGGCAACATCCGCCCCGGCGACTTCCGTTACAAAGACCTCAACGGCGACGGAGCCATCGACGCCAAGGATATTGAAACATTCAAGTATTCCATCCTTCCCCAGCAGTATTTCAGCTTCAATTTCGGGTTCCGCTACAAACGGTTCGAAATAAGCGCCCTGCTGCACGGAGCATCGAAGGTCTATCGTGACATCGGGGACCAGTATTCGTTCGGATACGGATGGGACGGCATCTACAGCGACCTCCACGCCAACGCCTGGACCGCCGAGAAATTTGCCGCCGGCGAAAAGATTGACGCCCCCGCCCTCTCGCTGCGCAGCGCATCGAGCTACAAGACCAACGATTACTACGTCAACGACGGGTCTTACCTCAAACTTAAAAATGTGGCTGCCACATACGTTCTTCCCGACAATGTCGCCAAGAGAATCGCCGCACAGGAAATCAAGGTGACCCTGACGGGGCAGAACCTCGTCACCTGGGACCGTATGCGGAGCGACTACATAGACCCCGAAACCGGAACCCTCTCCGTATTCCAGCCTATGAGGGTTGTCAGCGCCGGCGTGGGCATCACATTCTAAAACGGACTAAGAGTTATGAAGAAAATATACTACTCATTCATATCAGTTTTCGTGCTGGCCCTCAGCGGCTGCTCCGGAATGCTTGAGCCGGAACCTTACGGCCTTGTGGAACTCGACCTTGTGTGGACGAAATACAACTACACCGCTTCGTATGCCGACCGCCTCGGAGCGAACAACGAATGGACGGGGGGCTTTGACTACTCCGCCTACACCGACGAAGCCCAGGATGTGACCGACCGCATCGGCGGAAATTACTACAACTGGAACACCTCCGATTTCAGCGCCTCCAACTTCCCCCTCAAGGGAAATTACTTCAACGCCTACAACAACATCCGCACCTCTGCATACTATCTCAACAACGAGTACAAGATTTCCTATGACGGACTCGATCCCAACGAACGCAATTTCTGGATAGCCAAGGCCCACGTAACCCGCGCCTGGCACTATTTCGACCTTATGCGCCGCTATGGCAAGGCCGTGCTGTTCGACGAGGTGTTCGCTCCGGATGAGGATTTCACTGACGTGCATATCAGCGGCCCCGAGGCCATTGCCGATTTCATTATGGAGGACCTCGACGCGGCCTTGGAGATTCCCGAAGCGGAGAGTTCCCCCTACGCCTTCCGCTGGCAGCTTACCGA
>JABUTP010000007.1:33981-35282 GCA_021443625.1 Bacteroidales bacterium
CTGAACCGCGGTTTCGCCTGGGTGCTGAAGTCGCGCACCGCCCTGTTTGCCGCAAGCCCCCTTTTCTACGAAGAGGGGAGCAAATACGATTGGGAAAAGGCCTATCAGATAAACAAAGAGGCGCTGGAGCAGTTGCTGAAACACGAGCACGCCCTGTTTGACATAACTCCCGCCGCCACCGTGGCGCAGAACAGTTATGCCTACTACCATATCTACCCCGCTGGAGATTATTCGCGCTCGGTGGATAAGGAGACCATTCTGGCCAACTGGGTGTCCTACGATATGTGGCTCACCAATGGTCTGCCCGTGAACAAGGGTATGACCTCGTGCGGCATCTGCCCTTCCCAGGAAATGGTTGACTGCTACGAAACCATCGACGGCGAGCCGGTTCTCGACCTTGCCCAGCCCTATCTCGACGAGCAGCATCTTGTACCCAACTACAACAAGAAAAACCGCCTTTACGACCCCAACAATCCCTACGCCAACCGCGACCCCCGTTTCGAGGCGACCATCTACTACAACGGCTGCCCGAGGTATCTCGTAAAACCCGATTCGGTGACGGTGTGGACCTACGACGGCGGAAACTGCTCGATTTCCGACAAAGCTCAGGGGCGTTTCAACACCCGCACCGGTTATTACCTAAGGAAATTCAACGCTTCCGATGCCGATGAAGACCACCAGACCGACGGTCGCGCCCACGTGGCCCGTCTGGCGGAGATTTATCTCAATCTGGCCGAATGTGCCTGCGAGTCGGGACGTCTTGACGAAGCCCGCGAGGCCTGCAATGCGGTGAGAAATCGCGCCGGTATGCCCGACCTCCCCACCAACCTCAATCAGGATGAACTCCGCCTGCGCATCCGCAACGAGCGGCGCGTGGAATTCGCATTCGAAAATATGCGTTTCTGGGATGTGCGCCGCTGGAAGATTGCCGACCAGACCGATGTCCAACTCACCGGAATGCGCATCACCAAGGATGGTTCGGGCAACTTCTCTTATCAGCGTTTCGCTTTCGACCCGAGGGAAAACAAGAGCGACAGCAAATATCTGCTCTTCCCCCTTTCGGAGGATGAAGTGACCAAAATGAAGCACAACTGCGGCGAAGACTGGCAGAATCCCGGCTGGTAACAATCCGCTCTGTATGAAAGACAAAAGGGCTGCCCTCAACTTGGGCGGCCCTTTTATAGTTTCAAGACGGCCATAAAGGCACTTTGCGGGACTTCCACATTGCCCACCTGGCGCATCCTCTTCTTGCCCGCCTTCTGCTTCTCGAGCAGTTTGCGCTTGCGGGTGATGTCGCCGCC
>JABUTP010000007.1:36030-39515 GCA_021443625.1 Bacteroidales bacterium
GACTTGACCTCCTCAAACCCCTCGATAGAGCCGGAGCAGGGGTTGTTGACGTGGGTGATGGTGTCCCCCACCTTCACCTCCACGGCATTCTTGATGCCCGAGATGATGTATCCCACGCTTCCGCAGGGAATTTCGCTGCGGGGGTTGAGTTTCATCTTGAGGACGCCCACCTCGTCGGCGTGGTACTCCTTGCCGGTATTGACGAATTTAACCAGATCGCCGCTCTTTACGCTGCCGTTGATGACCTTGAAATAGGCGATGATGCCCCTGAAAGGGTTGAACACGGAGTCGAAGATAAGGGCCTGCAGCGGAGCGTCGGGGTCGCCCGTCGGGGCCGGAACCTTCTCCACTATCGCATCCAGGATGGCTTGTACCCCCTCGCCCGTCCTGGCACTTGCCAGCAGCACGTCATCGGGGTCGCATCCGAGCAAATCGACAACCTGGTCCCTTACCACATCCACCATGGCCGCATCCATGTCAATCTTGTTGAGGACGGGGATGATTTCGAGATTGTGGTCAATCGCCAGATAAAGGTTGGAGATGGTCTGCGCCTGGATTCCCTGCGTGGCATCTACCACCAGCAGAGCCCCTTCGCACGAAGCGATTGCCCTTGAAACTTCATACGAAAAATCTACGTGGCCCGGAGTGTCAATGAGGTTCAGGAGATATTTTTCACCATCCTTTTCGTATTCCATCTGGATGGCGTGGCTCTTGATGGTGATGCCTTTCTCCTTCTCGAGATCCATCGAGTCCAGCACCTGGTTTTCCATCATCCGCTCGTCGAGAGTCTTGGTTGACTCCAACATCCTGTCGGCAAGGGTGCTTTTTCCGTGGTCTATATGGGCTATAATGCAGAAGTTCCTTATATTTTTCATCGCTTTGTTTCCGATTATTGTGCAAATATAACTAATTTTGCACTCCGATAAAGGTGCAATTAACTTGAATGGAAAAGCCATAACGGTTTTCCACTAAACAAATATCTTACTGATGAATAAACTTTCTACAATGAAAACCGCAGCGGACAATATCCGTATTCTCGCTGCTTCAATGGTTGAAAAGGCCAACTCCGGTCACCCGGGCGGTGCCATGGGTGGTGCCGACTTTATCAATGTCCTGTTCTCCGAATTTCTCGTTTATGACCCCGAGAATCCCAAATGGGAAGGTCGCGACCGTTTCTTCCTTGACCCCGGACACATGTCCCCCATGCTCTACTCGGCTCTCGCCCTCACAGGCAAATACACAATGAAGGAGCTGGCCCAGTTCCGTCAGTGGGGAAGTCCTACCCCCGGTCACCCCGAAGTATGCGTTGAGCGCGGTGTGGAAAACACCTCCGGACCTCTCGGACAGGGCCATACCTTTGCCGTGGGAGCCGCTATCGCAGCCAAGTTCCTCAAGGCCCGTCTCGGTGACGTGATGAACCAGACCATCTATGCCTACATCTCCGACGGAGGTATCCAGGAGGAGATTTCGCAGGGTGCAGGTCGTCTTGCCGGCCACCTCGGACTTGACAACCTCATCATGTTCTACGACTCCAACGACATCCAGCTTTCCACCTCCACCAACGCCGTAACCAGCGAGAACGTTGCCAAGAAATATGCAGCCTGGGGTTGGAAAGTTTATGAAATAAACGGTCACGACGTGAAGCAGATCCGCGCTGCCTTGAAGAAAGCCCAGGCAGTTCAGGATGCTCCCACACTCATCATCGGCCACACCATTATGGGTAAAGGCGCCCTCCGCGCCGACGGCACAAGCTACGAAGCCTGCTGCGCTACCCACGGTGCACCTCTCGGTGGCGACGCATACACCAACACCATCAAGAACCTCGGTGGCGACCCCGAGAATCCCTTCAAGGTATTCCCCATCGTAAAGCGCCTCTACAGCCGCCGCAAACGCGAGTTGAAAGAGATTGTCGCCCAGCGTTACGCCGCCAAGGCAGAGTGGGCAAAGGCCAATCCCGACAAAGCCGCCAAGCTGGAGAAATGGTTCAGCGGAGCAGCTCCCGAAGTCAACTGGGCAGCCATTGAGCAGAAGAGCGGCAATGCCACCCGCAACGCCAGCGCCACCGTTCTCGGCGTCCTCGCAGAGCAGGTTGAGAATATGGTTGTGGCTTCGGCCGACCTCAGCAACTCCGACAAGACCGACGGCTTCCTCAAGAAGACCAAGGCCTTTGTCAAAGGTGACTTCTCGGGTGCATTCCTCCAGGCAGGTGTGGCTGAGCTCACAATGGCCTGCTGCTGCCTCGGTATGTCGCTCCACGGCGGTGTGATTCCCGCCTGCGCAACATTCTTCGTATTCTCCGACTATATGAAGCCCGCCATCCGTATGGCCGCCCTGATGGAAACCCCCGTCAAGTTCATCTGGACCCACGACGCCTTCCGCGTAGGAGAAGACGGCCCTACCCACGAGCCCGTTGAGCAGGAAGCCCAGATCCGCCTTATGGAGAAACTCAAGAACCACCACGGCAAGAACTCCACCCTCGTGCTCCGTCCCGCCGATGCAGACGAGACCACAGTGGCCTGGAAACTCGCTATGGAAAACACCTCCACCCCTTCCTGCCTCATCCTTTCGCGTCAGAACATCACCAGCCTTCCCGAAGGCAACAACTATGACGAAGCCGCCAAGGGTGCATATATCGTAGCCGGCAGCGATGCCCGTCCCGACGTTACCCTCGTTGCTTCCGGTTCGGAAGTTTCCACACTGGTTGCCGGTGCCGCACTGCTCCGTCAGGATGGCATCAAGGTTCGCATCGTTTCGGCTCCCTCTGAAGGCCTCTTCCGTTCGCAGACCAAGAGCTACCAGAAGAGTGTCATCGCAGACGGTGCCAAGGTATTCGGTCTGACCGCAGGTCTGCCCGTGAACCTCGAAGGCCTGGTAGGTGCCAACGGCAAAGTCTTCGGACTCGAGTCGTTCGGATTCTCAGCCCCCTACAAGGTGCTTGACGAGAAACTCGGCTTCACCGCCCAGAATGTCTATAACCAGGTGAAAGCAATGCTTGGATAATTTTATTTCCGGTTGGGATAATACGGCTCAGTGAGCCTTTCCCAACCTTCTGACCCTATTACGAGGGTTTCTGTCAAAACCTGCCCTGCGGATGTCGGAGAGAGTTCCAGCATCAACCGCCGGGCGGGTTTTGTCTCTTTTGTCTTGACATAGCATTGCCGTCTGAGATGCAATCCCTTGCCCAAAGCCTCCAGCAGGAAGGACTTCCCTTCGCCGAGCGGCAGCACCACCGCCAGAACCCCTTCGGGGCGGAGCAGTTTCATCGCCGCATCCAGAATCTCGGTGTGGGGAAGCGTCATCCCGCCCCGCGCAATGTCCCGCCGTTCGTTTCCCGAAGTGATGGTATCCTGATAGTAGGGCGGATTGGAAAAAATCAAATCGTATGCAGGGTCAGGTGTCTTTGAGAGAAACTCTTCGAGAGAAAGGTGCAACCCTTTGAGATGGGAAGCCCAGGGAGATGAGGCAAAGTTATCCACCGCTTCGCC
>JABUTP010000080.1 GCA_021443625.1 Bacteroidales bacterium
TATGCCCAGGGGGGATATGATTTCAAGATTGCAGGGGAGGCGGTTTCCCACTCGTTCGTGATAAGACGCACCATTTTCTGGGTGGATGCTGATATGACCGACCGATGGTCGTTCCGCTTTATGCATGACTTCAACAGTTCCGTGCAGGAATTCTACACTGAATACCGCGTAACGCGCAACAATCTCTTCAATGTCCGTCTCGGGCAGGGCAAAACGGGCCTCTCCTACGAAAATCCCCTTTCGCCCACTGCGATGGAGACGATTGACGTCTATTCGGAAGGGGTGACCTACCTCACCGGCTGCGGCTCCGACCCGCTCAACGGATTACAGTACGGCAGAGATCTCGGCATAGTCTGTTGGGGCGAAACATCCGACAAAACGTTCCGCTACGAGATGGATGTGGTCAACGGCACCGGCATCAACGTCAAGGACAACGACAATTTCAAGAATATGATAGGGCGTCTTGAGTTCAGACCCGTCAAGGGCCTCAACATCTGCGTCACCGGACAGTACGGAAGGGGGAAGGCCCTCGCCAACCGCCCCGTGTTCAACCCGTCACTTGCTCTCGGAGAGATTTATGCCCGCAACAGACTTACTGCGGGTTTTGCTTACGCCTCAGATGGGGTGAGCATTCACGGAGAGTATCTGCAGGGAGTTGACGGCGACGTGACGAGCAGGGGGGCATACCTTACCGGCTCTCTGGCCGTCATCCCCAAAACTCTTGATTTTGTGGCAAGCACCGATTATTTCAACTTCAACACTTCGATGCCGGATGCGGAGATGGTCAAAGCCGTCGCCGGCCTGCAGTATTGGTTCTACAAGAAATGCCGCTTCCAGCTGCAGTATGTCTTCAAGAGTGCAGATACCGACTACCGGTCATTCTTTTCCCGCACCCCGGTTAGTATGATAATGTGCCAGATTCAATACCGTTTCAACTGATATAGCCATGTTTATAAAAATTCTTCTTACACTCATATTCTTTGCCGTCACCATAGGTGTGGGCATATATTCCCGCAGACAGACCTCAAGCGTTGACGATTTCGTCCTTGGCGGGCGCAAGGTAGGCGGTTGGCTCACGGCCTTCGCCTACGGCACCAGTTACTTCTCGGCAGTGGTCTTCGTGGGATATGCCGGGCAGTTCGGATGGAAATACGGCCTCAGCTCCACCTGGATAGGGATTGGCAACGCCGTCATCGGCTCCCTGCTTGCGTGGCTCGTCCTGGCCCGGCGCACCCGCCTGATGACCAGGCACATCAACAGCTGCACGATGCCCGATTTCTTCGGCACGCGATTCGACTCCCAGAACCTGAGGGTGATAGCCAGCGTCATAGTGTTCGTGTTCCTTATTCCCTATACGGCGGGTGTCTATAAAGGCATAAGCACCCTATTTGAAATGGGGTTCGGCATTCCTTACCAATACTGTGTGGTGGTTATGGCGGTGCTGACGGCCCTCTATGTCATCCTCGGGGGGTACCGTGCCACCGCGGTCAACGATTTCATCCAAGGTGTCATAATGCTGGTGGGAATTGTCGTCGTGATTTTTTCCGTACTCAAACTTAAAGGGGGCATTTCAGAGGCGTTTTCTGCAATGTCGATGCTCCCTTCGGATGCTGACCCCGGCCGGAACGGACGGTTTGCAACCATCCTCGGCCCCGACCCCTGGAACCTTCTGGGCGTGGTGGTGCTGACTTCGTTGGGCACCTGGGGCCTTCCACAAATGGTCGGAAAGTTCTACAGCATAGCCGATGACTCCGCAATCCGAAGGGGGACCATCATCTCCACCGTATTTGCGCTCGTAGTGGCCGGCGGTTGTTATTTCCTTGGAGGATTCGGACGCCTTTTCGGCACCCCGCCTTTCCTTCCAAACGGCAGGATGGACTATGACGCCATTGTCCCCTCAATGATTTCAGCCCTGCCTGACGCCCTCATTGCGATTGTGGTGCTGCTCGTGCTTTCGGCTTCGATGTCAACCCTCGCCTCGCTCGTGCTGACCTCATCCTCCACAATGACTCTCGACCTGATTTATCGTGACAAGAAGTCCGCAATAGGGGAGGTTGCGACAGGAGCGATAGATGATGCCGTGGCACAACGGATAGAGCAGCGCAAAGTGGTTATCCTGAGGGTTCTGATAGTGTTCTTCATAGTCATTTCCCTGATGATTGCGCTCAATCCGCCCACCTTCATTGCCCAACTGATGGGCATCTCCTGGGGCGCTCTTGCCGGCGCTTTCCTCGCACCGTTCCTGCTGGGTCTCTACTGGAAAGGGGTGACAAGGGCTTCCGTATGGGCCTGTTTCGTGTGGGGAGTTGGGCTCACGGTGGTCAATATGGTGCTCGGCAGCCCCGTCAATCCCATCATCTGCGGAGCATTGGCAATGAGCGGCGGATTCGTGGTGGTTCCGGTTGCGAGCCTGCTCACCCCCAAGTTGGACAAGGACTTTACCGACAGAATTTTCAGTTGCTATAAAAAATAAACATAAAGAATTTTTGTAATTAATTTTAAACAGCTTCTAAGTCGGCAATCTTTATTAAGTTTGCCGCATGAAACGATTTATCTTCTTTTTGAGTATGCTTGCAGCAGTTTCTTGCAGCAATCCCCTTTCCCTTTCAAAGGAAGAAAGGGAGCTGATTATGGGTGGAGAAGGGTTGATGAGGGTACTTACCGTCAACAACAGTGCCGATTCGGCGTTTCTTCGCCGCCAATCCGTCGATTTTGACAAGGCTGAAATGGGAAACGGGGTGTTTGCCCGCCTTGCGGAGCGGATGGTGGCCACCGTCACCGACCCATCTCAGGATGGCGTGGGAATTGCAGGACCACAGGTTGGGTTGTCCCGAAGAGTGGTGGCAGTGCAGCGCTTCGACAAGGAAGGCAAACCGTTTGAGGTTTATCCCAACATCAGGATAAAACCCCTGACCGACGAGATGCTTCCGGGTGGCGAAGGATGCCTTTCCGTACCGGGCTACCGCGGTCAGGTCATGCGTTATACCGACATTGAAATCTCATATCTCTCGCCCGAGACACTTGAAACGGTCACCGAGAATATCTCAGGTTTCACCGCGGTGATTTTCCAGCACGAGTGCGACCACCTTGAAGGCATCCTTTACGTTGACAGGTGCGATGCACAACCGAGCAGCCGATAATTAGACGCTGTTTATAATTCGAATCAAATTCAAACAACTTCTTAGCGTATATTCAATATGAAAAGAAAAGTTTTGTCAAACATATTCGCTTGTGGCGCATTGCTTATCGCCTCGGGGATAGCATTTTTCTCCTGCCAGGAGCGCATCCGGCCGATATCCCCCGACACTGACAATGCCACCGGAGTCCTGGATGGACTGTGGGTGGAGCAGGTCAAGAGCGGAGAGATGATTGTCCCCCACCTTGACATCAAGGGGAACAAGGTTGTTCTGTGCAAGTCGAACCCATTCAAGTGTGACTACACCGATTGTCTGAACGGTATTCTCAAGTATGACGCAGACACCAGGGAGGGATTGGTAAGTTTCAGCGACGGAACCAACCTCAAGTTCCTGTGTGACGAGCAGGATATCATCTGTTCTCTTGACACAATCCCTTATTACAAGATCAACAACACCCTTGCCGACCTCCAGGCGATGAAGGTCAATCCCGAAACGCCCGTGACTGAAGATTTTGTCGGGCCTCGCAGTGACCTCGGCATCGACCTCACGCGAAAGTCGCTTCTGGGTGATGCCAACCTTGGTGCAGGCGGCGCGTGGTACACCGAACTGCTCAAATGGGCGGGTGAATCTGTCGCAAGAGGCGCCCTCAGCTGGATTGGAGGAGAGACGATGAAAGTCATCGTAGATTGTTTCTATACAGATCCTACCAGCGAGAAACTGGAGTCAATCCTTTCCCAGATTGGGGAGATAAACTCCAAGCTCAACAGGATTGAGGAGCTGATCAAGATGGAGAACTACGAGGAGTACATCAACCAGCGCACCAACGACTACTGCAATCCGCTCTCCAATTACAGCAAGCGCTATGCGGATGCGATGATGGCGGTGGACAAGAATGACAGTACGGCCATAGCGAAGATTGTGAACAGCTGGCACGATGACCTTCCCGTGATTGGCGGACGGCTCGGCGGCCCAATGGAGGCGGCCGCCAACTACATCGATTTCCTTATGACGACCAGAGTCGATCAGACCAACCTCTATTCGATTTACGACTTATATACCTTCAACTGCGTGCCGTGGGCCCATCAGGGATATGATTTCCGTCAGAGTCTCAGGGCAAGCGACCTCGCGCTCATCACATCCAATGTGAATATGGCGATACTGTATGCCAAGATTCACAATTGGGACAAGGACCCGATATACAAGAGTTATGTCAGAGACCTTGACAAGAAGATGCAGGACTTCGTAGCGTTCTGCGAAAGTACTCCCGTAGATGTTACCGACAATCTTGTCTGCCAGATAAAGGGCGCCCATTTCGTCATGGAGAAGGATTTCATAATCCGCGACTACAATCTGCGCGAAGGGGGAATGACCTGGTACTGGCCCGGTTGCCAGTTCGTCCACGGCGACAACCAGACCTCCGACCTCATCTACTACGGCGGTATGGATATGAGCATCGAACAGTTCCGCCAGAAGCAGATAACGCCGGAAGAGTTGCAGGCCATAAGCGATTACTACGACCCGTCACTCACCTGGCACGAAATATTCAGGTCCATAGGTCTTCCCAGCACGGAAAACTTCCTGTTGCTCAGTGGCGGCACATCGGCTGATTATGACGGCCACCTCTATTACCACAGCGCAGAATTGAACCTCAGTGAGAAATGGCGCGAACCAAATTATGATTACTACCTGAGGGCCAATACCCACTGGTCCTTCTCGTTCAGATACTGGTTCGACGGCTGGGACCTCCCCGACTGGGCCGTCTGGGGAAAGCATTACGCCACGAACGTGCTGTACCGGTATTAGACTATATGCCCCGCTTGACGTTTTTACGCTGATCTGGACAGGGACATCAAATAATAAGCAGCGACCATCCTCTTTGCACTTGCGAAATCAAGATATCAGTCAAAAGCGAGGCCGGAGTAGCGGCGGATGTAGAACTGATCTATCGTGCCTGCTCCCTTGCGGGTCACAAGGAATCTCACAATTTCCGCAATCTCTTCTGTCTGAATCAGTTCATCGGGCTTTATGTCCGGGCGCATCTGCTTCACCATCTCTGTGGCCACTCCGCCGGGAGAAATCAGGTGCACCCTTATGCCGAAAGGCTGGACTTCTTT
>JABUTP010000081.1 GCA_021443625.1 Bacteroidales bacterium
CCTGAAGACCAACCTTGTCGGCTTCCTCATAGTGGGTCTTGCCATCTTCCATAAGACCACGGTTTGCAGCGAACTTAAGGTTGCAGTATTTACCAATCTGGGCAGTGGTGGTAGCGTATTTGTACGAACCGATGGCCTCGGGGCGGAAGCAATCCTGACGGCAGTCTTCGGCGACAATCTTCTTGTAAAGCTGATCGTCAATACGTGCGTGTGAAGGATAGCCAGATGTACCGGCCGAACTGTTGCTGAAGATGTTCCTGTAAACGGAGTTCAAAGCAGTAACGTTTCCGGTAAAGCTTGAGCCGTAACGGTAGCCGAGAATACACTCGCTGTTGTTGCGTACACTGATGAAACCGTTGTCCTCGGGGAGGATGAGGATGTCATCCGCAGCCCAGCTTTCGCCGATGTTGTGTCCACCATAGTTTTCGGGCTTCATGAGAGAGTATGCACCGCTGTTGATGATTGCAGAGCAGGCGGAGATACATTTGGCCCAGTCACCTGTCCAGAGGGCGGCGCGTGCGAGGCAGAAGTTGGCAACTCCGAGGTCGAAGTCCTCAACTTCAGTGGCAGCCGAAGTGTAGCCTACGCCGGCCTTTGAAAGGAGGGCGATAGCCTCTTCGAGGTCGCGGATAATCTTGCTGTAGGTTTCCTGTGCGGTAGCGTCGCGGGAAGCAACTTTGTTGAGGTCGAACTCTTCATACCAGGGCATTCCGAGTTTGTCCTTTCCACCCTGCAGATACGCATCCTGGAAAGTTTCCAGAAGGTTCATGTAGTTGTATGCACGTACGATAAGGCAACGGGCGCGGCCGTCGGCAGCCAGTTTGCTGTTTTCGGCAGCCTCTTTTGTCATATACATAAGCACTTTGTTGGCCTCAGCGATAGAACGTGCAGGGAGGAACCAGAATCCGCGTACAACGTCGTCTCGGTTGTTTCCGAGGTTCTCGAGATTATACCATCTGCTGTCATTGTCCTGACCATATCCATATACTATATCGCTACCCAGAAGGTTGTGCATATACTCGAGGGTGTTCATATAGTAATTGCTATAGGAAGCAGAACCTGTAGAGTATTGGTTGCCATTGTCAACATAGCTCATATACTGAACCAGTTTGTTCGCCATGGCAGCAACAATTTTCTGCTGAACTTCTTCGCTACCGTTGGCAAGGAGCTCCTTGATCTGCTCGTCGTAAATATTATTTGCGGGGGGTACATCAAGGTACTTGTTGCACGAGGCGAAAAGCAGGCTGACTAAAGAAAGTGTACAAATAAACTTTTTCATGTTATTAGTCCTCATACTTTAAATTAGAATGTGAGATTTACACCGAGGTTGTAGGTTGCCATGCTCGGATAAGCAGCGGCACCGACTGTACCGAAACCACCGGTAAGTGAAGCGCGAGGATCAACACCTGAAACGGGAT
This sequence comes from Bacteroidales bacterium, assembly GCA_021443625.1. GTDB lineage: Bacteria > Bacteroidota > Bacteroidia > Bacteroidales > UBA932 > Equibacterium. Next base: position 1,419 of record JABUTP010000081.1, read on the forward strand.
ACCAGAGGAAGGTATTGTCAGCTGAAGCGAATACGCGGAAAGCTGAGATACCGGCCTTCTTCACGATGTTCTGGGGAACATTGTAACCAAGGGTGATATTCTTGAGAGACAGGTAAGATGCGGAGAAGAGACAGGCGTCTGTGTAGGGACGGCCACTGCCAAGAACAGTTGCACTGTTGTTGGGATCGCTGTAGCGGATCATAGGGAACTTGGCTGAAGGATTGTCCTCTGTCCAGGTGTTCTGATATACATCCTGCGATGCATTACCCTGGGATGTCATTGCGGCAACTACGTTGTATTCACCTTTTTCACCCGAAGCATACTCCTCGGAGTGGAAGTAACCGCCAAGCTGATATGCGAACTGAACGCTAACGTCGAAGTTCTTGTAACGGAAATCTGCAGAGAGACCGCCAATCCACCAGGGAGTGGCTGTTCCAACCTCGTAACGGTCAGCAAGACCCTTGTCGGTAACGAGGATGTCTTCACCCTCCTTGAGACCTGTAGCCTTTGCTTCGGCAGCGGTTACGTGGTGATAGTAAAGGGCGTTACCGCGAAGGTCAGCCGAGTTCTTTGTATAACCGGTGGCAATGGTCTGGTTCTGCTTGTGGGCGTCGCCGTCATTGGTTGTGCCGGTAGCCGTATAGTAGTCGAGGCCAGGGTTACCGGCTACGCCGCCATACTTGTAGATGAACATATTGTAGTAGTCTTTGCCTTCGCCGCGGAGGTAGCAGACGTCACTCGCACGGCCAGTCTGACCGGCGATGGTGTAACCGTCGTCACCGGTAGCCCAGCAACCGTCGAGCTGTGCTGAACCGGTTCCTTCGGGAACACTGATCAGAGTGGTGCGGTAGTGGGTTCCGTTGGCCCCGATAGTGAGACTTACGTTCTTGGTGGAAATTGCATTCCAGGTGAGTTCAATTTCGACACCGCGGTTGCGGATGCAGGCTGAGTTCTGGTCGAGAGTTACCTGACCTGCCTGGAGTACCGAGATGGGAGCTGCCCAAACTGCGTTGGGAGTGTTGCGGTTGTAGAAGTCGATGGCTCCGTTCACCTTGTTGTTGAGGAAACCGAAATCGAGACCGAGGTCAAATGAATATACGTTTTCCCAAGTGATGGAGTCGTTTACAAGAGCGCCCTGAGAGAGGTTGAAACTGCTCGGCTGCGAAGATGTACCTGATGTCCAGGTACCGGCGCCAGAGTAAGTCCAGGTCTGGTAGCCCGAGTAGTAGCCGATACCGTTCTGGTTACCGGTCACACCGTAGGATGCACGGAGTTTGAGGTTGTCGAGCCAGTTCTGGGTACCCTCCATGAATTTTTCTGAAGAGATGCGCCAGCCCGCACCGAGTGACCAGAAGTTACCCCAGCGGAGTTCGGGTTTCTTGAACTTGGAAGAACCGTCACGACGATAAGATGCGGAAGCGTAATATTTGTTCGCATAAACATAGTTCACGCGGGCCATATAACCTTCCATAGTCTGCTTGGTGATACCACCGCCGGAGGTTGCTCCGAAGGTTGAATAGGTAGCCAGACCGAGATAGTTGGCAAAGTAGGTCGCATCGTTGATAAGGGCGTGCTGCGAACCCCACTGCATGTAGTCGTAGTCATACTGATAGAACTCGTGACCTGCGATGGCGTCGATATGATGCTCGTTGATGTCCTTTACATAGGAGAGCATCTGCACGGTGTTGATGTAGCGGTATTCGGATTTAACCTTCTTGATGGCGGAACCATTGGATGTACCGATGAATGTACCTGCCGACTCAACGTTGTAAAAACGGGTCATGTTCTGGAAATAGTCGTCCAATGAAACGTTTGCGGTGAACTTGAAGTCCTTGAGGAAGGTTGCCTCTACATAACCCTTGAGGTTGAGGTCATTGGAGATGACGTTGTACTGTGACTGGTCCATGAGTTTGAGGAGGTCGTAACTCATGCTCTCTGTGAGACCGAGAGGGGAATCTGTCATAGTACCGTTTGCGTGGTTGGCATAGCTGTTGCCGAGGTGGGTAATCTTGTTGCCTGCAGCGTCGAGCTTGTAGTTGCCGCTTGCATCGCGGGCATAGAGCTGACGGAGAGGTGAAGTACCGGTAATCCAGCGGAAGATGTTCTGGGATGCGTTACCGGGGTCACGTCCCCAGCGGATGGCCTGACGCTCGGTGTCACGGCGTCCGTAAGCAACGTTTGCGCCCACCTTCAACCAATCTGTGAGCTGAGCGTTGACATTTGAACGCACATTCAACCTGTCAAACGAAGAGTTGCGGATATACGAAGGATCGCTCAGATAGCCGAGAGATACATAGTAGTCGCTCTTGTCGTTTCCACCGGAAGCCGAAACCTTGTATTCCTGACGGAATGAGGGGCTTGCCAGTTCACGATAGTAGTCACCCGATTTGTAGAGAAGCTCTGCATTGGGGTTGAGCTTGCCGTCGGGATTTACGAGGTAAGCGCCCGACATTGTGGAAGAACCACCGGCTACGATATGGTTGTCGCCATCATAGCCGCCGGTATAAGTGTAGGTAGCACCGGGAACTTTGTAGAGCATCCAGTTGCCGAGGTTGTTGGCACCGAATTTTTCAATGCTGCCATTATAGTCAAAGAGGTGCTGCGAAGCGAACTCTGCAGGGTTGGCAACTTTGCCTTCCACGTCGTTCTTGATCATGAGCCACTGTGTCTCATAGTAGTCACCGGGGTTCTTGTTACCGAGTTTCTCTACAAGACCGTTGGGACGTACGGCGTTGATACCCCATCTGCCCTCGAAGGAGATTTTGGCCTTGCCGCTCTGACCGCGCTTGGTGGTAATCAAAACCACACCGTTGGCACCACGGCTACCGTAAAGGGCTGTGGAAGCAGCATCCTTGAGGATGGTCATGCTGGCGATATCGGCAGGGTTGATGGAAGACAATGCACTTACGTCGGTGCTGTTGGTCTCAACGGGAGCGCCATCGACGATTACGAGAGCCGAAGCGTTGTTCTGCTTGGCTGTACCGAAACCGCGGATGATGATACCTGTATCCCAACCGGGCTGACCTTCAGCGGCTGCAATACGAAGACCGGGAGCCGATCCCTCGAGTGCGCGGGATACGGTTGACTGGGCCTGTGTGGAAATCTTCTGTCCTTCGATGGAAGTGATGGAACCTGTAAGGTCCCTCTTTTTCTGTGTACCGAAAGCTACCACTACAGTCTCATCGAGCATAAGTTTATCCTCTTCGAGGACAACATTCACTACGGAACGGTTTCCCACCTTGATTTCCTGAGCGGTGTAACCATAGTAAGAGACTACAAGGGTGGCATCGGCAGGAACGGAGAGTTTGTACTGACCGTCGATGTCGGTGGCTGTGCCCTTGTTCGTGCCTTTGACAACGACGTCAGCTCCCGGGAGAGCCTCGCCCTTGGCATCGGTAACTTTACCTGACACGGAAACTTGTGCATACATGAATGTCCCTGTAAGGAGACACATCATGAGCATTAACAGTTTTTTTGCCATAATTAGTTTTGTTAAGTTAATGATTTGTAAGTTATTTTGGTTGAAAAATTATCGGAATTATCTACTTTAATCTTGTTAAACTAAATTTGATATTGACGCTTCAACGAGTCTGCGATTGTTCAAAGAACAATTCGTCTTACAATCTCTCCACGTCCTTGACCCTTGTTCCTCAAGGGACACCATAAAGGATTTTATACATTTTTCTTTTGGTTTTACTGCAAG
>JABUTP010000082.1 GCA_021443625.1 Bacteroidales bacterium
GCGCCTATTGTGCCGGAACCCTGACCCGCGAAGAGGAGGTCCTCTCAGACAAGGACATATACAACGAAACGGTTATGCTGGGGCTGCGTACGGTCAAAGGGGTCCCCTGTGAAACAATAGAGGCCCAACCGCCGGTTGAGCCCCTTGTCTATCTCGAAAAGGTCGGGAACAATTATCGCATTCCCAGAGCCAGATTATTCGTATCGGACGATATTATCGTAAAGTTTATTAAGCAATAAAGCCGTTTGCCTTGGCGCAGGCCACAACTGCGGTGGCTGCAAAGCCCAGCATGATGATGGTGACAACCACGATGCCGATGACTTTGGTGCGCTTGAACCAAAGCTGGTTGCTCCAGCCGATGGTCTGCAGGGCACTCCAGAATCCGTGTGAAAGGTGCATCCAGATGGAGAAGAACCACACGAGGTAGAGGATGGTTACGGGAATGCTGCCGAAAGTGCTTGCCAGAAGGGCGTTGGGGTCGGCAGCCTCGCCGCCGGTCCAGTCTGCAAGCTGCATGTGGGCCCAGAAATCAGTGAGGTGGAGGGCGATGCCGATGAGCACGATGAGGCCGAGCCAGATCATATTCTTGGCAGCCCAGGAGTCGGTGTCGCTCTTGGTGGAAACTTCATATCTTTTGATACCGCCACGGGCCTTGAGGTTGCCCAGGGTGAGTATGAACGCGTAGATGATGTGAATGATGAATCCTGCGGCGAGCACGGGAACCATAATCCCCACGATGGGAAGTCCCATAAAGTCGCAAACTCCCTGGAAGGCTTCTGCGCTGAAGATGGAAACGAAGTTGAGCGCCATATGGAGGCACAGGAAAAGAACTACGAAAAGACCGGTGACACTCATTATGAGTTTTTTGCCGATCGAAGATGTGAAGATGTTAGCCATAATATGATAAATCCTTTTATTTCGTTTTGACGGCGCAAAGTTAACCCAAAGTTGTAAATAAAATAATATTTGGCTATTTTTGTTCTTCAATTTTTTAGCAAAATGGTATATAAAAGAATACTTTTGAAATTGAGCGGAGAGGCTCTTGCCGGAGTTGAGGGCAAAGGAATCGACGAGAATATTCTTGCGGGATATGCAGCCGAGATTGCCGGCGTCGTAAGGCAGGGGGTGCAGGTGGCAATCGTCATAGGCGGAGGGAACATCTTCCGCGGTCTGGCGGGGACAAAGGCGGGTTTCGACAGAGTCAAGGGGGACCAGATGGGAATGCTGGCCACGGTCATCAACAGCATAGGCCTTTCGCTTGCCATCAAGGCGGCCGGAGTGGGGGCGGAGGTGTTCACCTCAATTCCAATGGAGCCGGTTGCGCGCTACTATATGCGCGACGAGGCGGTGGCGTTTATGGAGAACGGCGGGGTTGCCCTGATTGCCGGAGGCACCGGAAATCCCTATTTCACAACCGATTCGGCGGCAGCGCTGAGGGCTTGTGAAATCGGTGCGGACGCCCTGCTCAAGGGGACCAAGGTGGATGGGGTATATGACAGCGACCCCGTGAAGAATCCCTCTGCCGTGAAGTATTCCGCCCTGACCTTCCGGAAGGCCCTTGCGGACAATCTCAAAGTGATGGACAGCACGGCCTTCACCCTTTGCAGCGAAAACGATATGCCCATAATAGTGTTCAATATGAACAACAAGGGCGATTTGGGCCGCCTTCTTGGGGGCGAAGCCGTAGGAACCGTAGTCAGCAATCAATAAAAATCAGATAATATGATAGAGAAAGCCAATGAAGTCATTGAGTTCGCGGAAATGAAGATGGAGGACGCAGTATCCCATCTTGAGGAGGAACTCAAAACATATCGTGCCGGAAAGGCAAATCCCGCCGTGTTCGATTCGGTTATGGTCAACTATTACGGAGTGCAGACGTCGCTCCCCAAGATGACCAGCATAACGTCTCCCGATGCCCGCACAATGCTTATCCAGCCTTGGGACAAAAGCACCATGCACGCCATCGAGAAGGCCATCATCGACGCCAATCTGGGTTTCACTCCCCAGAATAACGGCGAGGTGATACGCATCAACATCCCCGCCCTCACCGAGGACCGCCGCAAGGAACTGGTCAAGAAGTCCAAAGGGGAAGGGGAGTCGGCAAAGGTAGCCATCCGCAATGCCCGCAGGGATGCCATCGACCAGCTGAAGAAACTCCAGAAAGAGGGACTTCCCGAGGATTCCGAGAAGGATTGCGAGGATAAGATTCAGAAACTCACCGACAAATTCTCCAAGAAAGTCGAGGAGATTCTGACTGCCAAGGAGAAGGAGATACTGACCGTATAACGGAGGCGGAGCGGGTTGCCCTAAAGGGGTTTTACCCACTCGATTTCAATGCCCCGGCGCTCCATTCCCCTCAGCCAGGTCATCTGCCTTTTGGCAAACTGGTGGATGGCGGTGGCCAGACGGACGGTCATCTCTTCCCTGGAAAGTTGTCCCGTGAGATAGAGCGTCACGAATTTGTATTCCAAACCATAGTATATCAAGTCTTCTGCAGCGATTCCCCGCTGCAGAAGTTTTTTTACTTCCTCCACAAGCCCTTCGTCGAGACGAGCCTTGAGACGGGCGTCGATGCGGGCGTTGCGCTCGTCGCGGGAAACGTCCAGGGCCAGGAACTTGGTCTTGCGGGGGAGCAGACGGGAGTGGCTGACGGGATGCTCCTGCTGGTAAATGGCTATCTCCAGGGCCCTTATGAGACGCTGGCGGGTATCGTAGTCGGTGGAGTTGTGCAGATGCTGCAGCGAAGCGAGCCGCGCAATGAGGGTTTCGGTGTCATACTGCTCGAGTTCGGCCCGCAGGGCGGGATTGGGCGGCACGTCGGGGAGGGAGTATCCGCAGCAGGCCGCCTCTATGTAGAGGCCGCTGCCCCCGCACATCACGGCGCGTTTCCCCCGTTGGAGAATGTCCTGATAGGCCGTCTCGAAATCTTTCTGGTATTGGAAGATGTTGTATTTGGTGCCGGCGTCCACGATATCGATGAGGTGGTAGGGGATTTCCCCGTATTCCGCGAGGTCTTTTCCGGTACCGATGTCCATCCCCCGATAGACCTGCCGCGAGTCGGCGGAGATGATTTCCGCCCCCATCCTGCGGGCGAGATCCACCGCATAGCGTGTCTTGCCGCTGGCGGTCGGTCCCATGACGCAAACTATGTCAAATTCATCGTACATAGTGTAAAGATACGATTAAGATTTATATCTTTGCTTTCAGGTAACTTTTTTTGATTTTCGTTTCGCGTAGGCGGAACCTGAATTTTTGATTTATGAGGTGGCTTCAACATATTTCCCTGCTGGCTTCGGTGGTGCTGGCTTCGGTTTCCTGCATTGAGACCGAGAGCGCGTCCATAACTTTCTACGGACTTGCCAAGGATACCCTTACGATGTCCAGCGACGAATCCTACACCCTGCTCAACATCAATTCCACGGGACGCTGGAAAGTTCGGGAAGATGCCGATTGGCTCGACCTGGCTCCGGCCTCGGGCAACAAGGGGGACAGCGAGATAGCCATAAATGTCGCCAAAAACGAGACTTACTCCTCGCGCTGGGCCGAACTGACCTTCACCACGGGAGATTTTTCCAAAGTTCTCAAGGTTGTCCAGAAAGCCGTTCCGTATGTTCTACTGAAAGAATCTTTCGAGAGATCCTATGTTCCGGGTTTCGGCGACCTGCCCAGCGGATGGTATTCTCTGGACGTTGTGGGAAACAGCTCCTGGGGAGTCTTGAACCCGAACAGTATCTTCGACAAGAACTGGCCGATGTACGCCTATTCCGTGACCAACAGCCCCATCGACCCCGAAACGATGCTGATTTCCCCGTTGTTCGACCTGCCGGGAGACGGCTTCACCCTGAGTTGGAAGGTTCTGTCCTATAACGGATCCGGCGCTGCCGACAGTACAGAAAACTATGACATTTATCTGGGTTACATCGACGGTGACAATCTGCTGATTATGGAAACCAAGATTTACGAAGGGCAGGCATCGGCGGAGGAACAGTCGGTTTCCGTCTCGCTGGACGGCTGTGAAACCGGCCGGCAGCGCGTCATCTTCCGCCATTGCGGCAAAACCACCGGGTCCTATCTGCTGATAAGGGATGTCCTGTTGACCAACGAGTGAGATTTTTGAAGAATGGGAAAGGCAAAGAGCAAAGTTGAGATAAAGAACAAGAGGGCCTCTTTCGAATATGAATTCATAGACACCTTCACGGCGGGCATTGTCCTGTGCGGCACCGAGATAAAATCCGTCAGGGCTGGCAAGGCCTCGCTGGTGGACAGTTACTGCTATTTCTCGGCGGGGGAACTCTATGTGAAGAATATGCACATCGCCGAGTACTGGTGGGGAACCTGCAACGCCCACGACCCGCGGCGGGACCGCAAGCTCCTCATGACCCGCAGGGAGTTGAACAAACTGGCCCGCGCGGTGAAGGAAAAGGGTATGACCATCGTCGCCACCCGACTGTTCATCAGCGAAAAAGGATATGCCAAGCTGAACATCGCCCTCGCCCGCGGCAAGCGCGAATATGACAAGCGCGAATCCATCAAGGAAAAGGATATCCGCCGGCAGATGGAGCGGATTTAACCAGCTTTTGAGAAATTCCTCCTAAAAATTTGGCAATTACTGTTCGTAGTAGTAACTTTACAACTATGTGCGTATGCGTGTGCGTGTATGCGAGCGTGCGCAGAGCGTTCAAATCGGATATAAAAAGAATAAATATCAACTACTATGACAACAAGCAGGAGACAGTTTTTGAAAGGGGCTGCGGCTACGGCTGCCTTTACCATTCTCCCCAGACACGTGTTGGGTGGGAAAGGTTATATCGCCCCCAGTGATCAGCTCACCAAAGGCATCATCGGTGTCGGAGGTATGGGAACCCAACATTATGACTACACCGGAGACCGTCTGGTGGCCATTTGCGACGTCGATAAGAACCACCTTGCAGACGGTGCGAAACTCGCCGAGCAGAAGAATTTCGGCAAGGTTGCGTGCTACGACAACTTTATGGATCTCATTCACGATCCCAACGTGGATATCGTGCATATCGCAACCCCCCCCCATTGGCACGCCATTATGTCCATCGAAGCCGCCAAGGCTGGCAAGGA
>JABUTP010000083.1 GCA_021443625.1 Bacteroidales bacterium
AAAGAGTTTTCCGTCGAGGATTGTTGAACCCTCCAGAAAGTAACGATCATCGAAATCGTGGCGAAAAAGGGGCTTACCGCTCTCAAGATCGACCTTACGCATATTGGAATGGCCGTACTGGCCGGCACTTTCGTAAAGGGCGCCGCCATGGAAGAACAACCCCTGGGTATAGGATGAGGTGTCATGCGGAAACTCTCTGTCAACCGTAACGGAATATATTGACACCCCCTTGCGCGACGAAGCGCACGAGGCGGACAACAGAATCCCCATCATCGTCAGCAGAAAAAACCTTTTCATCCTGTCTGAAGTGTTAAAAACGACGTCCAAAGGTACGATTAAGCGGGGGAAATAAAAAACAATTTCTATATTCGTACGTTCTTTATAAGCATTCCGCCCCATGAAAAAGATAAGAGTTGCCACCATCGGCACGAGCCACATCGCCACCTCATTCGTTGCCGCAGCAAGGCACGACACCCGTTTCGAGTATGCCGCCGCCTACTCGCGCGACCGAAATCGGGGCAGCGAATTTGCAGCAAGGCACGGTGCGGAACGGGTGGTGACCTCCCTTGAAGAACTTGCCGGCGCCCCCGACATTGACGCCGTATATATCGCCTCCCCCAACACCCTGCACGCGCAGCAGGCCATAGCCATGATGCGGGGCGGCAAACACGTTCTCTGCGAAAAGCCGGTTGCCATCTCCCCCGAGGAGGTGCAGGCGATGATTGACACCGCCCGTAAGCACAAGGTCGCCTTTATGGAAGCGATGAAAACGACCCTGCTTCCCAACTTTTTCCAGGTGCGCAAAGCCCTGGGACGCATCGGAAAAATCCGCCGCTTCACCGCCAACTTCTGCCAGTATTCCTCAAAGTACGACCAATTTCAGAATGGTGTCGTGGCAAGCGCCTTCAACCCACAGATGAAGGGCGGCGCGCTCCGGGACCTCGGGGTGTATGGCATCGCCCCGATGCTGCACCTTTTCGGCACCCCCTGGGAGGGAGAATTTTCCGAGGAAAAACTGAAACAGACGGTTACAGTGCAGAAAACCCTGGTGTATCCCGGCGGAGACACCGACCTTTCGAAAGGCATAGATGGACAGGGGACAATGACAGTCCGCTACCCCTCGATGGAGGCGGTCATCACCTATTCCAAAATCACCGACTCGAACCTTCCCTCCGAGATTCAGGGGGAAAACGGCACGATTCTGATTGACAGACTATCCCAGATGACCCATCCCACGCTGGTGATGCGCAACGGAGTGGGTTCGCGCGGCGACAGCGGATTCCATAACGGCCTCACCAGAGAGGTCCGTACAACAGAAGTCGAGGATCTCTCGGTGGAGACCCTCGACGACAATATGTTCTATGAAATAAAAGAGTTTTTCGACATTATCGAAAGCGGAGCGCTCGAGTCGGCCGAAAACACTTTCGAGCGGGCTTTGAACTGCGCCAGGATTTGCAGTGCCGACCGGTTTGCTCTGACAAGATAGCACCCCCTAAATAACACCCTGCTCCAGCATGGCGGTCGCCACCTTCATAAAGCCGGCGATGTTGGCCCCTTTGACATAATCGATGGTACCGTCTTCGCGTGTGCCGTAACGGACGCAGGCCTCGTGGATGGAGGTCATTATCTTGTGGAGACGGCCATCCACCTCCTCTCCCGTCCAGGAGATATGGGAAGCATTCTGAGTCATTTCAAGGCCCGAAGTGGCCACGCCTCCGGCATTTACGGCCTTGCCGGGCGCGAACAGCACACCGGCCTCCTGAAACGCCCTGATGGCCTCGGGACGGCACCCCATATTGGAGACCTCGCAGCAGCACCAGGTGCCGTTGGCGATAAGTTCGCGGGCGTCGTTTTCGTCAAGTTCATTCTGGAATGCGCAGGGAAGGGCGACATCGCACTTGACACTCCACGCTTTCTTCCCGGGAGTAAATATCGCCTTGCCGGGGAACTGGTCGGCCATCATCGAGACCTGGTCACGGTTGGAGGCACGCATCACCAGCATATACTTTATCATTTCGTCGGTAATGCCGTCCGGGATTTCGCACACGCCGTCAGGACCGCTGACAGCCACCACTTTCGCCCCCATCTGGGTGGCCTTGATGGCTGCGCCCCACGCCACGTTTCCGAAACCCGAAAGGGCTATCCTGCAACCTTTGATGTCGCGTTGGGCGGTCTCAATGACCTGCTTGGTAAAATAGAGGGCGCCGAAGCCGGTTGCCTCGGGGCGGAGAATCGAACCGCCCCAGGTCATTCCCTTGCCGGTAAGGACGCCGGTGTTGTATTCGTGGGCGAGTTTCTTGTACATTCCCGTCATATAGCCGATTTCGCGCCCGCCTACTCCCACGTCGCCTGCCGGAACATCGGTGTCGGGACCAATGATTCTCCACAGTTCAAGCATGAACGCCTGGCAGAAACGCATTATCTCGCCGTCGCTCTTCCCTTTGGGGTCGAAGTCGCTGCCTCCCTTGCCGCCACCCATAGGGAGTGTGGTCAAGGCATTCTTGAAAGTCTGTTCGAAACCGAGGAACTTGAGCATTCCGGGAGTCACAGCCTTGTGGAAGCGGAGACCGCCCTTGTAAGGGCCGATGGCGGAGTTGAACTGCACCCTGTAGCCGGTATTGGTCTGAATCTCCCCGCGGTCGTCGGTCCAGGTCACCCTGAAGGTTAGGATGCGCTCGGGTTCAACCATACGCTCCACTATTTTCGCCTTTTCAAACTCAGGATGTTCGTTATAGACGTCTTCTATGGACTCAAGCACTTCCCTTACCGCCTGAAGATACTCGGGCTCGTAGGGATACTTGCGCTCGAGTGTGGACATCACTTCTGATACTTTCATAACTGTCTGTATTAATGTCGGTTTTTACTTTTGTTATTATGTATAACGCCACTATAACACGTCCAGTGCCGCCTTGGCGCGGGAAACGAGTTCCTCTGCCCGACCGGCGGTCAGCGCCTCGTTGGTGAAGGCCGCAATCGTCTGCTCCAAACGGAGCAGGGCCTTGGGATTGTCGGCATATTCGCGGCGCAGCGCCCTGACTTTTTCAAATGCCTGGATTCCCTCCACCAGAAGGTCAAAACGGATGGAGGTGCGGCATTGGGGATATATCAGGAAGGCGTCACCGGAGGTGAAGCGTATCCAACGGGAGTCGCGCAGGGGTTCCTGGTTCCAACTGTTGAAAGCCCATCTCAGATAGCCGTCATAACCCGCCGCAAGGGCATACCAGCCTATGCTGGCAGACTCGACCAGCGGGGAGATGGAAAACGTGTTGGGGTGATCCTCGCCGCAGCAGGTATAAATTGTGGTGAATTTCCCTTCGGCGGACCTGCGGGCGTTGATGGCCGTATTTCCGGCTTCGATGTAGGGCTGTTCCCCCTTGAACGTGACACTCAGGTCATACAATTCGCTCTCTACAGTGGGATGGTAGTTTCCCGCCAGGGCTATCTTGTAGCCGGGGTCAATCTCCCGCGCCATATCTATGGCTATGCGCATCTGCTCCTCGTTCCTTTCATCCATCGCTATGACGGTCTTTTCAAACCATCCCTTGGCTTTGAGATGCTTTGCCAAATCGGCCAGCATCGGCTTGAAGAATGCGAAATAGTTGTCGTCGCCCACGCTGAAGGGATAGTCTTCAATGGTTCCGGTGGCCATATCGTAGTAGCGGGCACGCGTCTGCCAGGGAATGATGGAGAAACAGTTGATCTGGGCATCTATCCCGCAAGAGGCCATAAACTCAACCCAGCGGTCGAAAATGGTATAATCGTATGCCCAGTTGCCGTCGATGTCGCGCGAAACGCGCACCATCGAGTCAAACAGGTCGAGAGTCTGGGGCCCCCAGCAGTCGTAGAGAATTGTGGCGGTGACCACCTTCTCGCCTGCAGCCGCCAGATGCTCCATTATGGGACGCATTACCTCAAAATGTTCCGGACTCCACGGCGTCACGTTGTAATAGCGGGCAATGGAGGACGGGTTCTGCCACAAGTCGAGGTGGAAACTCCACTCAGAGGGTTCCGCCAGGGTGTGATTTCTGACATTCAAGTTATATTTGAGGGTCAGGGGTTTGTCCAACTCCTTGCAGGCCACCATCACCGACCCTTTGTAGAGACCGGGGGCGGCATCTGCGGGAATCTTCACCTCAACCCAGATGGGACGGACAGTCTCCCCCTCTATCGACGCCATATATGGGCCGATTACGGGATCTGCCACCAATACCGAGTCGCGGGTGGTGACATCGTCGGTATGGAACCATCCCGATCCGTTGCCGTAGGTGTCCCCCATCACGAATCTCTCGAAGCCGGGGATGACCGCCGATGATGGAATTATCCCTTTGGGGCCGATGAGATCCGAAGCTATGAGGTTGACTTCAGTTATCTCTTTGTCACCCCACAGGACTGCCTGCAGGAAAATTCTCTCACCTTTCCATCCGGTGGCAGACAGAGCCTTGCCCGCCTTGAGAGCCGGCACTTCGTGTTTTCCGTAACGGCGGGCAGTCGTACCCCAAGCGAGCGATGTCCCCTTGACATTCTGCCATTGGGCGGAGTCCTTCACGGCAGGGTCCGCCATCTCTTCGATCTGTTCAACGGGCACCATCTCCCTCCTGATGAGCTGCTGCGCCTGAACCTTCTGGGCCGCCTGGGTCTGTTCGGCATCCTGGGCGTTCAGACCATTTGCCGCAAGCGAAAATACGGTTACCACTAAACAATTCCTGACAATCTTTTTCATATGTACTGTTTTTGATTTCAATTCTTCAAAGTTACTATTCTCTGCCGAGAAAGACAAGTGATATTTTCCCTTATCTTTGTAATGAATTCCCATAACTTACCCTTAAACCCAAACAATCCGCCGGCATGAAAAAAAGAACCGT
>JABUTP010000084.1 GCA_021443625.1 Bacteroidales bacterium
CTTGAGCACCATATCCAGGGCTTTGTCAACGTTGGGTTTGGTGAAACCGAGCAGGATGAGGGCGTTGAATGCCTCTTCGCGGAGTTTGCTGTTTGCCGATGAAATGGGGGCAAAACCCTGCTGGCCGCCGCTACCTTTCACTACCTTGTCTTTCAGTTCCAGGATGATGCGCTCGGCTGTTTTGGTGCCTATGCCCTTGATACTCTTTATCTTGCGAATATCTTGCCCGACTATTGCGTTCTGCAGGTCGTCCTTGCTCATGGATGACAGCATCATACGGGCGGTTCCCGGGCCGACGCCGCTCACCGAAATGAGCATCTTGAACAGCGACCGCTCATCGCGGGTGCTGAAGCCGTAAAAACATTCGTCGTCTTCTCTCAGGATATGGTGGAGGTACAGCTTGACGTCGCGGTTAAGTCTGTCCTGTATCGCTGAGTAGGTCTCCACGGATATCATTATGTCAAATCCGAGACCCTGGCAGTCCACAACTGCCTCGGCAGGGTTTATTTCTGCCAATGTGCCAATAATATAGTCAAACATATCGGTAAAAATAGTTATTTTTGCAATTCGCGCATAATGCAACACTGAAATTCGCCGTACATTTGACGTGAAATGTCTGCTGTAGAAGAAATAAGAAGCCAATTCCCCATCCTCTCAAGAAAGGTGGGAGGCAAGCCGTTGGCATACTTTGACAACGCTGCAACCTCGCAGCGCCCGCATTCGGTCATTGATTTGCAGCAGGCGATGACCGTGCAGCACAACGCCAACATCCACAGGGCGGTGCATACCCTTTCCAACGAAGCCACAGAACTCTACGAGAAGGGGCGAAAGGCGGTTGCCCGCTTCATCGGCGCAGAAAGCGAAAACAACATAGTTTTCACTTCGGGTACCACCGCTTCCATCAATCTCGTGGCGGCGTGTTTCGTGCGCGGAGGTTTTCTGAAGCAGGGCGACAAGGTTGTGATTTCCTACGCGGAACACCATTCGAACATCGTTCCCTGGCAGTTGGCCTGCCAGACGGTGGGAGCCTCGCTCGAGGTAGTGCCGGTGGAGAAGGATGGAACCGTTGATCTGCAGCGTCTCGAAGCGGCGCTTACGCCCGAGGTGAAGATTCTGGCCATAACACACGTTTCGAATATTCTCGGAGTGGTCAATCCCATTGCTCAGATTACCGAAATTGCCCATGCAAAGGGGATTCCGGTGCTGATAGACGGCGCGCAGGGGATTGTCCACCGCAAGGTTGATGTGCAGGCCATAGGGTGCGATTTCTATGTCTTCTCGGGACACAAGATTTATGCGCCTACCGGAATAGGTGTGCTGTACGGCACTGAAGAGTGGCTCGAGAAACTGCCTCCGTTCATGGGGGGCGGCGATATGGTGGCGAAGGTTACTTTTGCCCACACCACATACGCCGAAGTTCCCCTCAAGTTTGAGGCCGGCACATCAAATATTACGGGTGGCGCCTGCATGGCCCCCGCGGTGGAGTTTGCGCAATCGGTGTTGGAAAACGGAGAAATGGCGGAGAATGAACATCTGCTGGATGGCGCAATGAGGCGGCAGCTGGCTTCGGTGGAGGGGCTGACACTTGCGGCAGCGGAAGCAAAGGAGCGGATTCCGCTCTACTCTTTTACGATAGAGGGGGTGCATCCGTTTGACGCGGCAACCTTGCTTGACAAAATGGGATTTGCCCTGCGCAGCGGCCACATGTGTGCCGAGCCGCTGGTTGACTCTCTTTCGCAGACGGGAATGCTGCGGGCGTCGCTTATGCCGTACAACACATTGGAGGAAGTGGAACGTTTTGGAGAAGCCTTAAGGAGGGCTGTATCAATGTTAAGATAATGACGATAGCAGAATTACAGGAAGAAATCATAGATGAGTTTTCGGTGTTCGGGGAGTGGCTCGACAAATACGAATACATCATAGAGTTGGGCAAGGAAATGCCTCAGATAGAGGAGTCGTGCCGTGACGACAGTCATCTGATAGACGGATGTCAGTCGCGGGTGTGGCTTTCGTGTGACAACGAGGCCGGTCGGCTCCGGTTCAGGGCGGACAGCGACGCCATCATAACCAAAGGCATCATTTCGCTGCTCATAAAGGTGTTCGACGGCCAGACCCCTGCCGACATCCTGGCGGCTGACCTCGGATTTCTGGACACCATCGGACTCAAGGAAAATCTGTCGCCCACCAGGGCCGGCGGCCTCGTGGCGATGATAGAGCGGATACGCCGTTATGCGGCGGACAATTTGGTTTAGGCAGCGATGGAGAGCGATAAGAAACAGAAAAGCGTGTTGGAGGCCAATATCGTGATGGCCCTAAGGCAGGTCTTTGACCCCGAAATCCCCGTCAATGTATATGACCTCGGGCTGATTTACAAGATTGAGATTGACGAGGAGCATTGCGTGTCGGTGCAGATGACTCTTACGGCGCCCAATTGCCCCATAGCGGACCAGGTTGTGGATAATGTGGCGGATGCGGTGAGGGATGTCCCGGGAGTGGTTGACGTTTCGATGGAACTGGTGTTCGAACCGCCCTGGAACAAGGAAATGATGAGTGAAGAGGCCAAACTTGAGTTGGGTTTGCTATAGTAAGTTGTTTTTAATTATGGTATATTTGCTACTCGGATCGAATATCGGCGACCGGCTTTTCTACCTTGAAGAGGCTTGTCGGCGGCTTGAAAACAGGCTGCAGAGGGAGTTTGCAAGGTCGGTGATACTGGAAACCGAAGCGATAGGGTTCGACGGCCCGCCTTTCCTCAACATGGTGGTGGCGTTTGAGACGGCGCTGGAGCCGGAAGCGCTGCTGGATATGTGTCAGGAGGTGGAAGTGGAGTTGGGCAGGGCGCGCCACACGGCAGAGTGGGGGACGGACGGCAGGAGGATTTACTCTTCGCGCGTCATAGACATAGACATTTTGAAATACGGCAATGTGGAGATGCAGACACCGCGGCTGACAATTCCCCATCCGCAGGTTGAGAGCCGCCCCTTTGTGGCCACATTGCTGGAAGATATTGACAACAAATTGAAAAACAGAGAATAAATGACACAGGAAGAAGTTTTCAAGAATCTTACCGCCCATTGCAAGGAGTACGGATTCATTTTTCAGTCGAGCGAGATATACGACGGCCTCAGCGCAGTCTATGACTACGGACAGCTCGGTGTGGAACTGAAAAACAACATCAAGAATTACTGGTGGCAGGCTATGGTCCGCCTTCACGATAACATTGTCGGAATAGACAGTGCGATATTCATGCATCCCAAAATCTGGGAGGCCAGCGGCCACGTGGCTGCATTCAACGACCCTCTGATAGACAACCGCGATTCGAAGAAAAGGTATCGCGCAGACGTCCTCATAGAGGATTTTCTTGCCAAACTGGAGGAGAAGATAAACAAGGAGGTTGAGAAGGGCCGCCGCAAATTCGGTGAAACTTTCGATGAAGAACAGTTCAGAGCCACCAACCCCAACGTGCTCCGCATCAAGGCTAAGTATGACGAAACCCACGCCCGTATGGTCAAGGCCTTGGACAACAACGATCTTGAGGAGATGCGTCAGATCATCATAGATTCGGATATCGTCTGCCCCATTTCGGGTACGAAAAACTGGACCGACGTGCGCAAGTTCAACCTTATGTTCAGCACCCAGTTGGGCAACGTGAGCGGCGAGGACGGCACCATTTACCTTCGTCCCGAGACCGCCCAGGGTATTTTTGTAAACTTCCTCAACGTGCAGAAGACCGGCCGTATGAAAATACCTTTCGGCATTGCACAGATAGGCAAGGCCTTCAGGAACGAGATTGTGGCAAGGCAGTTCATCTTCCGTATGAGGGAGTTCGAGCAGATGGAGATGCAGTTCTTCATCAAGCCCGGCACCGAGCTCGACTGGTTTGCAAAGTGGAAGGAAACCCGTCTCCAGTGGCACAAGGCCATCGGTCTCGGCGATGACAAATACCGTTTCCACGACCACGACAAGCTGGCGCACTATGCAAATGCCGCCACCGACATCGAGTTCAACTTCCCCTTCGGATTCAAGGAGCTGGAAGGTATCCACTCCCGCACCGATTTCGACCTCGGCAACCATCAGCGGATGAGCGGCCGCAAGATTCAGTATTTCGACCCCGAAACGCAGGAAAGTTACGTTCCTTATGTGATAGAAACCTCCATAGGCGTTGACCGTTGCGTACTCGCAGTGCTCTCTTCTTCTTACCACGAGGAGGCGCTGGAAGGGGGCGACACAAGGGTTGTTCTCTCCATTCCGCCCGCACTTGCCCCCGTCAAAGTGGCTGTGCTGCCCCTCGTCAAGAAGGACGGTCTGCCCGAGAAGGCAAGGGAAATCCTCACCGCCCTGCGCGTCGATTTCAACTGCCAGTACGACGAGAAGGACTCTATCGGCAAACGCTACCGCCGTCAGGATGCCATCGGCACTCCCTATTGCGTGACGGTTGACCACGACACTTTGACCGACGGTACGGTGACCATCCGCTACCGCGATACGATGGAGCAGGAGAGGGTGCCCATCGATGCCCTGCGCAACATCATTTTTGACAAAGTTTCCCTCAACAGTCTTTTGACAAAGAATATTTAACCCATGAAACGTTTTCTCTCCATTATTTTGATGGTTGTGGCTTTCGCTGCCGCATCGTGCAACAATTATGATGAGCAGATAGCCCAGCTTCAGCAGCAGCTCGACAAACTGACCTCCGAGAAAGGCAGTCTGTCAGATGCCATAACCTCCCTTTCAACCCTTGTCGCACAACTCGAGAAGGGGAGCAAGGTGGCGGTGTTCACTCCCGTCACCAACGATGCCGGAAATGTAACCGGATACAGTGTCAAGTTTGAGAATGGAGAGACGGTGACACTTTACAATCA
>JABUTP010000085.1 GCA_021443625.1 Bacteroidales bacterium
CGCTACGAAGGACCCAAGGGGGGGCCGGGAATGCAGGAGATGCTCTATCCCACATCTTTCCTCAAGAGTATGGGGCTCGGCCGCGACTGCGCCCTCATTACCGACGGCCGTTTCTCGGGCGGCACGAGCGGACTCAGCATAGGCCACGTATCGCCGGAGGCGGCCAATATGGGGCCGATAGCCCTCATCCGTCCGGGCGACATCATTACGATAGACATTCCGGCAAGGCACATCGGCGTGGAACTGTCCGAAGAGCAGATGGCTGCCCGCCGAGCAGAGATTAAAGAGTACAAACCTCTGAACCGCAACCGCAAAGTGAGCCGCGCGCTGCAGGCATACGCCTCTCTCGCCGGTTCTGCGGACAAGGGCGGCATAAGAATATTAAAGTAAGTTTTGATATGGAAGAACCGAAGAGAATGACCGGTGCGGAAGCACTTATCGAAACGTTGCTCAAAGAGGGGGTTGACCTTGTGTTCGGCTACCCCGGCGGAGCAATCATACCAATATATGACCATCTTTACGACTATACCGACCGTCTTCGCCATATTCTCGTAAGACACGAGCAGGGGGCGGTGCATGCGGCGCAGGGGTATGCCCGTTCCACCGGAAGGGTGGGGGTGTGCTTTGCCACATCCGGCCCCGGAGCGACAAACTTCGTCACCGGCATCACCGATGCAATGCTGGATTCCACCCCGATTGTGTGCATTACCGCACAGGTGGATGCGGCCAAGTTGGGAACAAACTTCTTTCAGGAAGCCGACATCATAGGCATAACCAGTCCCATTACCAAATGGAACTACCAGATTACAAGGGCAGATGAAATTGCCACCATCATCCCGCAGGCATTCCACGTTGCCGCCAGCGGCCGTCCCGGTCCGGTGGTCATCAGCATCACCCGCAATGCGGAAATAGAGATGGTTGATTATCTGTACGACAGGGAAAAGGCGATTAGTCAGTTGGTTCACGTGAACATCTTCCGCAATGTCGAGCGGCGCAATGCGGCTGTGGCGAAAGCCATTGAGCTCCTGAACACTGCCCAAAAGCCCCTGATAATTGCGGGGCAGGGGGTTATTCTGTCCGGCGCCGAGCAGATTCTGGCGGAATGTGCCAACAAAGGTTGTATTCCGGTGGCCTGCACTCTGTTGGGCCGCAGCTGCATGAATTTTCACGACCACTATTACGTGGGTATGGTCGGGATGCACGGAAACATTCCCGCCAACAAGATGACCCAGCAGGCTGACGTGATTCTGGCGGTGGGTATGAGATTCTCCGACCGCGTCACCGGAAATGTCGCCAATTATGCTCCCAATGCCAAGATTATCCACATTGACATCGATAAGACGGAGTTCAACAAGAACGTTATGGTGGATGTCAAGATTCACGGTGACGCAAAAGAGATGCTTGAACAGATCTGCGGGGGACTCCAATTCGTTGACAGGGAGGAGTGGCGCCGCTACGGCTATGAAAAATATGACTACGAGATGCAGACCGTCATAAAGTCGGCTCTCGGCAGCAAGACTCTCAACATGGCGCAGGTGGTGGATACCATCAACGGCCACTATATTGAGAGCGTAAGCGAAAAGGCGCGCGACAAGGAGGGCAAGGATGTGATATTGGTGACCGACGTTGGGCAGAACCAGATGTTTGCCGCCCGCTACCTGAAACTCACCATGAAAAACGGGTGGATTACCTCGGCCGGTCTGGGAACTATGGGATTCGGTCTGCCGGCAGCCATCGGCGCCAAGTGCGGCAATCCCGATTCGCAGGTGGTTCTGCTCTGCGGAGACGGCGGTTTCCAGATGAATATGCAGGAACTCGGCACTATGATGCAGAACGACATAGATGTCAAGATTGTGATTCTCAACAACTCTTTCCTGGGAATGGTGCGCCAGTGGCAGGATTTGTTCTACGACAAGCGGTTCTCCCATACCCAGCTGGTCAACCCCGACTTCGAATATATCAGCAAAGCCTACGGAATCCGTTACCGCAGGGTTACTACCGCTGCCGAGATGGTGGAGGCCGTTGATGAAATGTCGGCATCCAAAGGGGCGTTCCTTCTGGAGGCGGTGGTTGACGAAACGGCCAACGTGTTCCCTATGATTCCCGCAGGCAAATCTCTCGATGACATCAGAATAGAATAAGAAGTTGTTTAAAATTAATTGCAAAAATTTGAATCAAATTTAAACAACTTCTAAAGCATTATGGAAAATATGGACAAATACATACTTGACGTACTGGTGCGCAACCGCATAGAAATACTCAACCGCGTGACGAATCTATTCATAGTGAAGAATCTTCCCGTGCAGAGTGTTCTCTATTCGGTGACTTCCAACGATATGGCCATCATCAACCTGATATGTTTCTGCCCCGACGAGGAAATCATGAAAAGGATTATCCGTCAGGCAAACAATATAGTGGATATATCGGAAGTGTATTACACCAAAGTGTTCAAAACGATTTCTAACAATAACAAATAAATCACAAAATCATGGCAGTAATCAAATTTGGCGGCGTTGAGGAAAATGTTGTAACCCGCGCCGAATTCCCCCTCGAGAAAGCTAAATCCATCCTTGCAGGCGAAACCATCGCAGTGCTCGGATATGGTGTTCAAGGCCCCGGCCAGTCGATGAACCTCCGCGACAACGGTTTCAATGTAATCGTTGGCCAGCGCAAGGGCGGCAAGAGCTGGGACAAGGCCGTAGCCGACGGTTGGGTACCCGGTGAAACCCTCTTTGACATTGAAGAGGCCTGCGAAAAGGCCACCATCATCGAGTTTCTCCTTTCGGATGCAGGTCAGATGCAGGTATGGCCCCAGGTGTGCAGGCACCTCACCCCCGGCAAGGCCCTCTATTTCTCACACGGCTTCGCCATCACCTACAGCGCCCGTACCGGTATCGTTCCCCCGAAGGACGTCGATGTGATTCTCGTGGCTCCCAAAGGTTCGGGAACATCCCTCCGCAGACTTTTCGTGCAGGGACGCGGCATCAACTCTTCCTATGCAGTATATCAGGATGCAACCGGCAAGGCACTTGACCGTACCATCGCTCTCGGCGTGGGTGTCGGCAGCGGTTACCTCTTCGAAACCACATTCGAGCGTGAGACCTATTCCGACCTTACCGGCGAAAGGGGTACTCTGATGGGCGCCATCCAGGGTATCTTCGCAGCGCAGTACGACGTGCTCCGCGAGAACGGACACACCCCTTCGGAGGCATTCAACGAGACCGTTGAGGAACTCTCCCAGAGCCTTCTCCCCCTCGTGGCAGAGAACGGTATGGACTGGATGTATGCAAACTGCTCCACTACAGCCCAGCGCGGTGCCCTGGACTGGTGGAAGAAGTTCAGGGACGCTTCCAGGCCGGTGTTCGAGGAACTTTACGAAAGCGTGAAGAACGGCGAGGAGGCCCAGAGGTCCATTGACAGCAACGGCAAACCCGACTACCGTGCCGGACTTGAGGCTGAACTCAAAGACCTTCGCGAGAGCGAACTCTGGCAGGCAGGCAAGGCTGTCCGCGCCCTCCGTCCCGAGAACAACAAGTAGGTCTTATCTGTTGCAAATGAAAAGGAGTGAGTCCGCCAAGGGCTCACTCCTTTCTTGTGAGGTTATGGTTTGTGATGGTTTATTTTGCACAGTCGCTGCATCCGGCGCAGTCGCTTTCGCTGCAACCGCCTTCTTCGCAGGCCTTTTTGCTGTTGTCGCACTTGTCACATCCATCTTTCTGGCATTTGTCGCAAGAGTCGCACTCGTGCTTGCATTTGTCGCAAGAGTCGCACTCGTGTTTGCATTTGTCGCACTTGCCTGAGGAGTCGCACTCGTGGCAGCAGGGGCATCCCTCGCAGGAGATGAGATGTTTCAGATGTTTGACGCTGATGCCGATGCACTCCATAGGGGTGAAGTCCATACTGGGCTGGTCCTGTTCCACGATGATCCATTTGCTGCCGGCCTGTCTGTAGGCTTCAAGCAGGGCGGGAACGTCCTGCAGACCGCATCCCATGGGGCGGAACTCGAATGTTGACGGACGCTCGTCCTTCTTGTCGATGCCTATCAGGGCATAAGGATCGCCCTGCTCGCCTTCAGCGGCTTCGAAGTAATAATCCTTGAAGTGAACGACTGGTGAACGGTCGGCATATTTGAGCAGGTACTGTGCGGGGTCCTCACCGGCATATTTCACCCAGCACAAGTCGAGCTCGGTCTGGAGAAGATCTGCATCGATGTTTCCGTAGAGATAATCCAGGCCATACTGGTCTTCGTATTTCTTGAACTCGAAGTCGTGGTTGTGGTAGAGCAGTGTCATGCCGGCATCCGAAACCTTCAGCGCGATGGCCGCGATTTCATCCACCATCTGCAGGAACAGTTCTCCGTCGGGGCGGCGCTCCTCAGTAACGTAGGGTACGGCGATATATTCGCAGCCGATGGTCTTGTAATCCGAAATCACCTGGTCGATGTCTGCCAGCATATCTGCCAGGGGAACGTGGGCGGAGATGGGGGTAAGACCGATTTCTTCGCACCATTGCTTGACCTGTTCGGGGGTGTTGCCATAGAGTCCGGCGAACTCCACTCCGTCATAGCCCAGTTCCTTTACGGCCTTGAGGGTGCCGTAAAAGTCATTTTCAAGATCCCAGCGGACGCTGTACAACTGAACGCCTATGGGGATTTGGGGCGCTTCCTGTTTGGGCTCGCATGCGGCTGCGGTAAATACAATGGCGGCAGCCAGCATGGCATTTCGTAATGTTTTCATGGTAAAGTGAGTGTGTTTTGATATTGTTTGTACGTAAACGCGTGTTAATTTGTCTGCAAAAA
>JABUTP010000086.1 GCA_021443625.1 Bacteroidales bacterium
GCAAGATTGGGGTCGCGGTTGATTTCCATACGGCACCGCGAAGTGACGAGTCCCATCACCTTGTCCCGCTGCTTCAGGGTTCGCAGAATATCCTCTATCCCTTCAAAGGGAACGCTCGTGTCGTTATAAACCCTTACGTAATTCTCTTCCCACATTGACAGGGCGGCCTCTTCATCCTCAAAGCCAACTCCTTCCACGGTTCCCTTGCTGGTCACACCGAAGAAATGTTCCAGATCCTTGGGGGAAATGTACTCACCTTTAAGGGCCTGAATAGTTTGGGAAAGGGAGACGGTAAATGCCTGCACCGTGTCTATGATGGTGCCGTCAACGTCAAATGCTATATGGGTGTACATCGGCTATTGGTTAAGGTAATCGGTCTGCTCCTGGGTAAGGGTGTCGATGGTGACTCCCCAATGTTCGAGTTTGCGGCGGGCGACATAGTTGTCCACCTCCTCAGGCACTACCAGCACGGTGGCGGGCAGCATTCCCTTGTTGCGGACAATGTATGCCACGCAAAGCGCCTGTATGGCAAAACTCATATCCATAATCTCTGCGGGATGACCGTCTCCTGCCGCCAGGTTGACCAGACGCCCTTCGCCCACAATGAAAACCGTGCGTCCGTTGGGGAGTGTGTAGCCCTCGATGTTCGCCCTTGCGGGAGCGGTACCGGTTGCCATCTCCTTGAGGGCCGCAATATCCACCTCAACGTCAAAATGGCCAGCGTTGCAGCAGATTGCCCCGTCTTTCATCTGCAGGAAATGCTCCTTGGTGATGACCTTGCAGCACCCCGTCACGGTGATGAAGAGGTCGCCCACCGAGGCTGCATCGTTCATCGACATCACGTCGAAGCCGTCCATCATTGCCTCCATTGCCCTGATGGGATCCACCTCGGTGATTATCACTTTTGCGCCCAGACCTTTGGCCCGCATCGCCACGCCTTTGCCGCACCAGCCGTAGCCCGCCACAACCACGTGCTTCGAGGCCACTATCAGGTTGGTGGTGCGGTTGATGCCGTCCCACACCGACTGCCCGGTGCCGTAACGGTTGTCGAAAAGGTATTTGCAGTTGGCGTTGTTGACCATAAGCATAGGGAACTTGAGGTCGCCGCGGGAGGCCATCGCTATGAGACGATGGATGCCGGTGGTGGTCTCCTCGCACCCGCCGTAAATCCCCGGAATAAGTTCGGGATAACTCTCGTGTATCAGATGCACCAGGTCCCCACCGTCATCGATGATGATGTTTGGACCGGGTTCGATTACGCACCTCAGATGGTGGTCATATTCCTCCACGGTCGCTGCGTGAAATGCAAAAACATTCATCCCCTCGCGCACCAGCGCCGCCGCCACGTCGTCCTGCGTGGAAAGGACGTTGCTGCCGGTGACGTACATCTCAGCCCCACCCGCCGCAAGCACCTCGCAGAGGTAGGCGGTTTTGGCCTCCAGATGGACCGAAAGGGCCACCTTCACCCCCTTGAAAGGGAGGTCGCGGCGGAATTGTTCTTCAAGGCCGTTCAGAAGGGGCATATTCCTCCTGACCCATTCTATTTTGCGCTGTCCGCTCTCAAATAGTTCAATGTTTCTGATTTCTGACATGCTTTGACAATAAAAAATATGTAATTTTGGGTTCGCGAAGATACAAAGAAATATGGCAAGTACCATTATGTTTTACAATTTGGAGAATCTGTATGACACACAGAACGACCCCGATGTAAACGACGTTGATTTCACCCCTACCGGAATCAACCGATGGACCCAGAAAAAATACGAATGCAAACTCTCCAATCTGGCCGACGTGTTTGCGGCGGTCTCCTCCCTCCCCTGCGGATTTCCCTCCATCGTGGGGGTTTCCGAAGTTGAGAACGACCGCGTGCTCGACGACCTGCTGTCGCAGACAAGGCTTCGCCCCGCCAACTACCGCTACGTCCATTACGACTCCAAAGACGCCCGCGGAGTGGATGTGGCCCTCTTTTTCCGCCCAGACCGCTTCAAACTCGTGGGGAGCGAACCCCTTAAACTGGTGTTGCGCAGCGGACGCGAATACATAGGAAGGGACGTCCTATGCGTCTGGGGCCGGCTCGAAGATGAGATGTTCTGCTTTTACGTGTGCCATTTCCTCTCCCGCCGGGCGGGGATTTCCTCTTCCGAAGGGTTCCGCAGGGCAGGCGCCGAGACGGTGCGCGACCACGCCGCCTCGATGCGCAGGCGCTTTCCCGGCATCAAGATTGTGATTATGGGGGATATGAACGACACCCCCAGCGACGCCTCGCTCAGCGAACTTCTCGGCGCCCGCGAAAACATCACCGGAGTGGAGGAGAATGCCTATTTCAACCCGATGTGGGCTATGATGAACCACGGTCTCGGCACCAGCGTCCACAACCACAACTGGACGATGTTCGACAATATCATAGTAAGCCGGAACCTCCTTCCCGCCGACGCCGGCTACCCCGATGCCAAGGGTCTTGCGCTCAGCAAATTCGACAGCAAATTCTGGGCGCACATCTTCTCCCGCAAGTTCATGCTCAA
Organism: Bacteroidales bacterium; assembly: GCA_021443625.1. Lineage (GTDB taxonomy): Bacteria > Bacteroidota > Bacteroidia > Bacteroidales > UBA932 > Equibacterium. Next base: position 2,523 of record JABUTP010000086.1, read on the forward strand.
AAAGGGTAAGCCCTTCCGCAGCTACGAAGGGAACTACTTTTCGGGAGGGTACAGCGACCATCTCCCCATTCTGATAAGGCTGAAATAAGACCTCGCGCAGCAGTCTGCACAAGGTGCTTGACAAGGCGCGGATTGCGAGGGCTAATTCTCCCCGGATTCTGGAGTTGTCTCTCCGCCGACAGGCTCATTGAGGCGCGCCACCTTCCACGCGCCGTCCCGCTTTTCCACTACCATCGTGCGCAGCAGCACCGAATTCTTCCCCGCATTGAAGGGGTGGAGTTCGTATTCCACGGTAATGTGGGACTTGTCTTCGGCAAGAGTTGCGGAAATTATCCTGAAACTCGTGGCACGGGAAGCCTCCTCAACCCTCTGGCGCAGATGTTCGGGCACTTGCGAGAGATTGTCCCCCGCCAAGGCCAGCGTCTGCTCCACGTCACCTGTGGCATATCCCGCAGCCTTCTGATAATCCATATCAAAGTAGGCCTCGAGAAATCCGGCTGCTGCCGAAACGGCCTTGTCCGTATTGGATGTGCAACCCGAAAGAAGGACGACTGCCACAAATGCTGAAACTATGTATTTTTTCATAATGCTCTTGGTGTTAATGCCGCAAAGGTAGTCAGAAGTGCAAACAATGCAAAGTCGCCCCTAAAACAATCATCAAGAATTTTTGTATTCGTCTTTGAACACTTCTTACCTTTGTGGAGAATCAGAAACTGCATGCCCTATGAAATTTTTTCTCAAAGTTCTCGTTGTACTGCTCCCGATGCTTTCGGGATTGAATGTTTATGCCGCCAAGCCTGCAGAGAAGAACAAACCAGCAGTGATAGGCGTCGCCTGCGACTGTGAGAACGGGAAATTCGTGGTAAAGCAGTCCTACATCAACTCGGTTGTGAAGGCGGGCGGAGTGCCGGTAATACTCCCGCCCACCCCCGATTCGCTCACCATAGCGCACTATCTGCGGAACATAGACGGTCTCGTGATAGTGGGGGGAGATGACGTAGATCCAGCCCTTTACGGAGAGAAGGTGCTGCCCGAATGCGGCCGTATAGACACCCTGCGGGACGCTTTCGAACTGCCGCTGTGCCGTATGGCGATAGCAGCGGACATCCCCCTGCTGGCCATCTGCCGCGGCGAACAGGTCCTCAACGTAGCCTTGGGCGGCTCCCTGTGGCAGGATATCCCCTCGCAGGTCGAAGGCAGCCCCATCCATCGCAACGTCCGTCACGAGATTGCCGTTGACACAACGTCTTTCCTTTACAAACTCTGCGGAGTCAGGCGGGCGGAAGTCAATTCGTTCCACCATCAGGCGGTAAAGGATGCTGCCCCGTCCGTCAAGATTACCGCCGCATCCGCAGATGGCATCGTGGAGGCGTTCGAACTGGTGGAAGCCAGCGGCAAGGGTAGCGTCAGCGGCAGGGGCAGCAGCAAATCCCGCCCCCGGCTTAAAGCCATCGCCGTCCAGTTCCACCCCGAATCCCTGATTGAAGCCGGCGACACCACCTTCCTCCCCCTCTTCGAATGGGTTGTCAGAGGGAAGTTTTGACGGAGTTGGGATTTATACAAGTGTAACCTGACTAAGTTCATTCCCGAACAGACGCAAGGCATTCTGGATTTTTTCCGTGGTCTTCGGAGATGCGTGACGGTAGCCGTTTGCGTACTGTGACAGTTGTGCTGCCGAAACTCCCGTTATCCTTGAAAGCCCCGAGAAAGTGAAACGGCCGGCATAGAAATTCAGCATAGAGGCAAGGTCGTAGGCAAATTCAAACTCCGTTTCCACGAATTCACCGCGACTGCCATCGGCAAACGCGAGTTTCATATCCGCATAGCATTTCTCCCATTCATCAATCGCCTCCTGCGCCGTGCCTCCTTCTCCAACCAACCCATAATTGAGTTGCGCGCTGTCATCCATATAACAGGAATAACCGCCGTCCTTTTCGCGATAGAGATATACCTTGGTCCGTGTCATATTTCTGAATTCCATACGTTTAATCTGGGCTTTTAAAATTTTACTCCAGAAGCCTTGCTTATGGACTTTAATGTACCAATCTTGACCTC
>JABUTP010000087.1 GCA_021443625.1 Bacteroidales bacterium
CCGGCATCTATATTTACGGCTCGGGCAGCGAAGGGATTGTCGCGCTCGACCGGGACGGCAAGGTGCTGTGGAGAATAGACAAGAACCGCAACCTTCAGAACGAAACGGTGCTTGGCCTTCTGTGCGACAAGCGGGGCAATGTCTGGGCATCGTTGGACAACGGGGTCTCGCTGATTATGACCAACTCCGAGATTTCGTGTTTTGAATCGAAGTTTGAGCATATCGGTATGGTGTATGACATTCTCCAGGAGGGCAGCGCCACATTTATTGCAACCAACAAGGGACTTTTTACCTACGGTCGGGACAAAGTTGTGCCCGTGGAGGAGGTAAGCGGGCAGACCTGGTATCTTGAGAAATTCGACAATGACCTTTTTGTGGGCAACAACGCGGCGACTTACCGCAAGAGCGGGGCCTCGTTCGCTGCGGATGCAAAACGCTCCGGCGCAATCTGTCTAACGCAGGCCTACTGGTCGGACAATGTTCCGTACCTCTTCGAAGGCACCTACACCAACATCAGGGTTTACAGAAAAGACCACACGGGCCGATGGCAGCCATATTCGGAAATTCCCGGAACGCCCCTTGCCAAGAATATCGAGGTGGATGCCTCGTTCCATATCTGGTATGAACATCTGAGCAAGGGAATCACCCGGATTACGCTCTCCGAGGATATGCGGGAGGTTGTTGAAGAAAAGACCTTCGCCGAACTTGACGGCCCGCAGCACGGTCGTCTGGCTTTGTTCAAGATTAACGGGCGCATCTGCATCTCCGACGGAGAAAGTTTCTTTACATACGATGACATAACCGACAGTATCACTCCATACAAGGCGTTGAATGACATTGCCGGACATATAAGCGGGGTCCACCAGGCCATCCGGGGCGAGAAAACCACCTATTGGCTTACCGGAAACGAGGAAATCGTACAGATAGACTGTTCGTCCAACAAATACCGTATAATAAGGGAGATTCCGTTCATTCTTTTCGGGAGCAAGTCCGATGACCGGGCCTCCCTCTCAGCGGGCAATGACCCCGAATTCATTTACCTCTGTCTCGACGACAAACTTATCAGAATAGGGCAGGCAAAGGATAATGATTCCCAGGTTGGGTTCTCTCTGTTTCAGGCGCAGATGACCAACGGCAGGGGAGAGACATATTCGGTAGGACTTCCCGACAAAATCAAGACGCGGCGAGGCTTCAACAACGTCACCTTCCTGCTCCGCTGCACCCAATACGACCGGTTGAACCTTAAGATTCTCTATCGCGTCAAAGGATTGGACGACAACTGGAGTTTGCTTTCCCCGTACAATATGAAACTGTCGTTTGCCCGGCTTGCCGCACGCCACTACAGGTTCCAGGCAAGATTGTTGACCCATGACGACGTTGAGGTGGGTACCATTGATGTCCCCATACAAGTGCTCAGCAAATGGTCCAGAAGCCGGATAATGATTCTGCTCTACCTGATGCTCCTTGTTTCGGCAAGTCTTTTTGTCGGAAGAAATGCCAAGAAACTCATCCAGTGGGTCAAATTCCTCCAGGATTCGGTTCTCTCCGCGATGTCGGCCAAAGAAGAGATGGCAGACCAGCTCAAAGCCCGCGAGAAAGACCTTGCCGGCATAATGGTCGGGGGCATTTCCACGGATAACGAAAAATGGGAAATCTTCAGGCAGAACTTCAACCGTGTCGATGAACATTTCTTCTCAAACCTGAGCGAGAAATATCCGAGTCTCACCACTTCGGACCTTAAGTTCTGCGCTCTTCTCAGGCTCAATATGAACACCAAAGAGATAGCCACCGCGCTCAATCTCACGACCCGCGGGGTGGAATCGGCCCGCTACCGTCTCCGCAAGAAGTTCAATCTCGGCCAGAACGAGTCGCTCACAGCATTCATCCACAACATCAAATAGAATTATTCAAATGAACAGACGGGTTCGGAAATGCCGTTTTCGTTGAATGCTTCCACGCTGAAGAAGTATTCTGTTCCGGCGTTGAGACATCTTAAGTCCAGTTCGGTGTCGGAATAGACCAGCCACGAAGAATAGAGTCTGTCGCGGGAAATGCCCCATCTCACGTTGTAGCCTTGTGCCCCGGAAACCGCGTCCCAAGAGAGCCGGGCCTCCTTGCCGTCGGGGTTAAGGATGACTTTCAGTCCGGAAACCTTTTGCGGCGCCTCTCCCGAGCCCCTGCCGAACACCCTGATTTCGGATATTGCAAGCGAGTTGGATGGTACTTTGACGTTGTTATAACGGATATATCGTGCAGCAATAGGTAGGGTAAGTTCGATATATGCATTAGGTGCATCAACGTTGCTGTCGCTCCGGTCCTCAATGACCGTCCAGTTCTCTCCATCCGAAGATGCTTCTATGGTGAAGCGGTGGCACAGCCCCGGAATCCTGCCGTAGAGATTGGCCTGATGGTCATAGTAGTTAATCTGCAGGGCATGTATCGTGCAGTCATCCTCAAGGTCAATGACCACCCATTCTTTGTCGGAATTGGACTGGGCAAGCCAGTAGGTCTTGCAGTTTTCGTCGGTAAGGTTGGCTGCGCAGAAATCGGGAGAGGTCTGGGGACGATTCCATTCGTCAAACCCTTCGGCCTCGGCGGCACGTCCTTCCTGCACTGAAGATACCGTAACGGGTTTGCGGTAGGAGAGGAGCATCCATCCTGCAAAGCCCCCCTTGCCGTCGCCCTGCCCCGGTGCGTAGTGGGGGTAATCGCCGTAGGCGTTGTCGCCGTACATTATCCCTTCTTCGTCAATGAAAGCGGGCATCAGACATATTCTCCTTTCCCAGTTGACTGTGGCTGAAAGACTCATAGTGCCGAAGTGCCACAGAGAGCCGTCGGCCATTTCGACCAGACTTCCGTGGCCGGCGCCGTTGATGAATCCGCCGGGTTTGTAGAATACCGGATTGTGCGGCTGGTAGGTGTAGGGGCCGAGCGGAGAGTCGGCGGTATATACCCCGTCGCCATAGACGTTGAACTCGGTGCCGGGCGCCCCATAGAGCATATAGTACCGATCGTTGAGCTTGCTGAGCCACGCCCCCTCGATATAGCCCCCTATGATGTTGTCGCCGTGGTTCTCTCCGAATCGTTCCCAGCCGTGTGAGGTCGAGTCAACGTAAAACAGCGGGACGGTGGGTCCCTCTACCAGGAACCTGTCGTTCATATTGAGTTTCTTGCCCCTGATGGGAAGGTCATTGGAGGAACCCCAGAACATATAGGCCTGACCGTCATCATCTATGAAAAGGTCGGGGTCCTGAAGGTCATGCAGGATTGCCGGTACGGGAGTCCAGATTCCCCCCTTGGGGTCTTCGGTGTAAAGAATGCTCATCGCACCCGAAGGATCTCCGGTGACAAACAGCAGGGAGTCCCTGTAGTTGTGTGCGGCTGGGGCATTGGAACCTTGCGGATACCAGGTGCTTTTAGACTGGAGAAACTCCCAATGGCACAAATCGGTGGAGTGCCAGTAGCCGAGGCTACGGGTTACGAACATATAGTATTCTCCCTTGAATCTGACCACGGCGGGGTCTGCCCCCGAACGATAGGAAAGGTTGCGGTCAGAATTATAGACCATATAGGTGTAATCAAGGTCTATGGGGTTGCAGTAGGTCTTTGCGGGCTGCACAGTTGTGCCGGTGGTGCAGGAGATGAGCAATGCAGATGCGAGGGTGGCAACAATGGTGTGCCGTATTATTTTGTCCATACGAATTCAGATTTTTCCGTGTCTCTTGAGTTGGCGCCGATATACAGATTGAACCGTCCGGGTTCCCAGACTTTTTTGAGATCGGAGTTGTAGAACATAAGTTCCGCAACGGTGATTTCAAAACTTACCTCCGCACTTTGCCCCGGTTCGAGATAAACCTTGCGGAACCCCTTGAGTTCTTTAAGGGGACGGGAGATGGATGCCGCCGGATCGCCGATATACATCTGTACGGTCTCTTCTCCCGCAACCTCGCCGGTATTGGTGACAGTTACACTGGCGGTGATGGTGTCCCCGTCCCCTTCAGCGGCTGATTTGTCGAGAGAAATCTCTGAATATGCGAAGGTGGTGTAGGATAGGCCGTATCCGAAGGGATACAGCGGCTCGTTGGGGCAGTCGAGATATTTGGAGGTGAAGTGGTCGTCGGGATTTTGAGGACGGCCGGTGTTGAGGTGGTTGTAATAAATGGGAATCTGTCCCATCCTGAGCGGGAAGGTGGTGGTGAGACGGCCGCTGGGGTTGTAATCTCCGAAAAGGACATCAGTCAGCCCTCGTGCGGCCTGACATCCGCCGTGCCATGCCTCCACAAGGGTGGGGCAGTGGGCATCTTCCCACTCCAGCACCATAGGTCTGCCGGAGCAGATGACAAACACAACCGGTTTGCCCGTTGCAAGCAGGGCGGAAATGAGCTCCTTCTGGGAATCGGGCAGGGTGATGTCGGTCCTGCTGCACGCTTCTCCCGACCAACTGCGCGGTTCGCCCAGCACGGCGATGACTTTGTCGGCAGTGCGGGCAAGAGCCGCCGCTTCGCTCACCAGGCGGCTGTTCTGGGCAGGGTCGCAGACAGTACCGCTGGCTTTGGCAAGCAT
>JABUTP010000088.1:0-4560 GCA_021443625.1 Bacteroidales bacterium
TTCCAGGGCCTCTGGTACCGCATGCTGGTGGATGCCAAGGTGTATGAGGTGAAGAAAGCTTGCGGCAGCGACAAGGAAAAGATCAAGGCCTACCTTCGGGAGCATTACAACATAGGCATTTGAATCCTATCGTCAAAGTCAATTGCGCAGAGTGACCTGTATGAAAATCTCCATAATCACGGTAACATATAATTCTGCGGCGACGCTGCGGGATGCCATTGAGAGTGTGCTGCGGCAGGATTACGGCGATTGGGAATATATCGTGGTGGACGGGCTTTCAGGGGATGACACCGTGGGCATTATCCGGGAGTATGAACCCCGGTTTGCAGGCAGGATGAAGTGGGTGAGCGAGAAGGACGGCGGCATCTACGACGCGATGAACAAGGGCATCGGGATGGCGACCGGAGACGTGGTGGGGATTCTGAATTCCGACGACTTTTTCTATGATGACAATGTACTGGGCAGGGTGGCGGAGGCATTTGAGGCGGACAAGTCGATAGAGGCGGTTTATGGCGATGTCCGGTTTGTCAGCGAACCCGACCTCGACAGGACGGTGCGCTACTATTCGTCGGCGAAGTTCCGGCCCCGAAGGTTCCGGTTCGGATTTATGCCGGCCCATCCGTCGTTCTACACGTACAAGCGTAATTTCGAGAGGTACGGCTGTTACAAGACCGATTACCGCATCGCGGCGGATTTCGAGCTGTTGACCCGTTTTATGTATTGCAACGGCATCCGGACCAAGTATCTGCCGTTTGTCTTCACAACGATGCGGACGGGTGGGGCCAGCACCGCATCGTGGCGCAGCAACCTCCTTCTCAACAGAGAGATAGTGCGCGCCTGCGCCGAAAACGGCATCCGGACCTGCCTGCCGTTGCTTTTCCTCAAATATTTTGTCAAAGTGTTCGAATTCATAAGTCCCCGAAAGAGATTATGAACAGTATAGCCGTCTATGGAATAATTCTGGTGATTCTGTTCCTGTTGGAGCTGGGTTATTTCCGCATTGCCGACAGGTTCAATATTATAGACCGCCCCAACGAACGCAGTTCGCACTCATCGGTGGTGCTGCGGGGCGGCGGCATTGTCTTCCTGCTCGGCGTGTGGGTGTGGTGCGCCTTTTTCGGCTTCCGCTATCCGTGTTTCCTTGCGGCGCTGACGCTGGTTGCCGCGGTGAGTTTTGCAGATGACGTCCGTTCGCTGCCCGACTGGATGCGGCTTGTGGCGCAGTTCGCGGCGATGGGGCTGATGTTCTGTGAGCTGGATATGATGCATTGGGGGCTTTGGTGGGTAGTGGCGCTGGCGCTGACAGTGTGCGTGGGGGCCACCAACGTCATCAACTTTATGGACGGCATCAACGGCATTACGGCGGGTTACGGCGTGGCGGTGATGCTGCCGCTGCTGCTTGTCAGCCGCAGGCTGGGCTTCATTGAGGAGTCGTTCATCACGGTTGCGCTCCTTTCCCTGCTGGTCTTTGCCTTTTTCAACTTCCGCGGCCGCGGCAAGGCGCGGTGCTTTGCGGGGGACGTCGGCTCGATAGGTTTGGCTTTCATTATGCTGTTCACTCTGGGCAGACTCATTATGCTGACGGGTGACGTCACCTGGTTGGTGTTCCTGCTGGTATATGGGGTGGACGGTTGCCTTACGATATGCCACCGCATCCTGCTTCGCGAGAATCTGGGGCAGGCCCACCGCAAGCACGTCTATCAGCTGATGGCCAACGAACTGCGGATGCCGCACCCCTTGGTGGCGCTCATTTATATGGTGCTGCAGCTGGCGGTTTCCCTCGGGTTCATCTGTTTCTGCCCCGACACGCCAGCGGCGCATTGGTGCTATCTCCTCGCCGCCTTTGCTGTTTTTAGCATCGCCTACGTATTGTTCAAGAAAAAATACTACCACCTCCACGAGGAGTACCTCGCCTCGCTCGGGCACTGAAAGTTTTGCCGCTCCCCGTTTTTAACAGGATGGACAAATTTATGCGCGTAAAATAGAATTCTTCTTGTTTATTTGCCGAAACGTGACTACTTTTGCGCTGATAAATCAACGAAAATGGCTGCACCTATTGAACTTCCCGATATACCCGTCACAAGCAGTGTGCTCGCTTCGTATCTTACGGGCTATAAGGCACCTGAACAGAAAATTCTGGAGATGGAGAAGTGCGGCGAGATTGTACGGCTGAAAAGGGGGCTGTTCGTCAAGTCGGCGTCAAGGTACAACCTTAACCTGCTTGCAAATCATATTTATGGCCCGTCGTATGTGTCAAGAGAGTCGGCGCTATGGCAGTATGGCCTTATACCGGAATTCGTTTATACCACGACGTCGGTCTGCATCAATCGGTCGCGCATTTTTGAAAACAAGTTGGGGCGGTTTTCCTATGACATTCTGCCGCTTGAATATTATCGGATGGACATCGTTATGCACGAGGATGGCGGCGTGTGCTGCCTGATTGCATCTCCTGAGAAGGCTCTTGCAGACCTTGTTGTGCTCTCTTCCGGTGTGCGGCTTCGTTATATGGGCGAGACGAAATCCTACCTTGAGGATTATCTTCGCATAGATATGGATGAGTTTATGAAACTTAATCCCGACAGGTTTGTGGAATATGCCGATGCCGGCAAGAAGCCCCATTCCCTGTTGAACCTGGCAAAACTGTTACGGCAATGACGATATACGAACAAATGCTTTCAAAATACGGCTCCGAGGACCGGAGGGCGAATTTTGAGGTAATGCAGCAGATAGCCTTGGCCGGCCTTTATCGGGCGGGATTCTTTGATTATGCCGCCTTTTATGGTGGCACCTGCCTGCGTATCTTTCACGGCTTGCAACGGTTTTCCGAAGATATGGACTTCTCTCTTCTGAAAACGGATCCGGATTTCAGGTTTGAGGATTTCTTCCCTGCAATTGTCAAGGAGTTTGAATTGGCGGGAAGAAGGGTGGAAATTGCCAAAAAGGACAAGCGGAGTTTTGGTAAGGTTGAATCCGCATTTTTGAAAGATACCACCGAGGTCTATAACCTTTCGTTTCAGCACGAAAAGAGTTTGAAGATAAAAATTGAGGTTGACACCGAACCTCCTTTGTTGTTCGGTACTGAGCAGAAGCTTCTGATGATGCCCTGCATCACTTGCGAAACTTGAATTATGGTAATTCTGATTACAGGCATCACTTCCGGTTTCGGAAAAGCAATGGCTGAGAGGCTCAGCGCCGACGGCCACAAGGTTTACGGCACGCACAGGCGCGCGGTTGAATTCATCCCCGGCGTCACCTACATCAGGGCGGAAGCCACCGACGAAGCAGAGGTCAAGGCGGCGGTTGACAGTGTGGTGGAGGCCGAGGGCCGAATTGACGTGTTCATAAACAACGCCGGAATGGGTGTGGGCGGGCCGCTCGAATTCACCTCCATCGAATCCGCGCAGCGCCAGATGGATGTCAACTTTATGGGAATGGTGCGATTCCTGCACTACGTGGTGCCTGTGATGAGAAGGCAGGGGGGCGGCAGGATAATCTGCTTGAGCTCCATAGGCGGGCTTATGGGCCTGCCTTTCCAGGGTCTGTACTCGGCGTCGAAATATGCCGTCGAGGGCTATTGCGAGGCGTTGAGGCTTGAGACCGGGGGCTTCGGCATCAAGACCGTGGTGATTGAGCCGGGGGACTTTGCCACAGCATTCACCTCTCAGCGGAAGAGGGTGTCCGACCCCGAGGCCTATGAGGTGTACAAGAGCTACGCGGACTCGCTGGCAAGAATAGAAAAGGATGAGACCGGCGGCCTCGGGCCCGAGTATCTCGCCGCGAAGATTTCCCGGATAGTGGGCTGCCGCAACCCCCGCTACAGATACGTAATCGCCACTTTCTCCCAGAGACTCTCCGTGGTGCTGAAGGCCATCCTTCCGGCACCTTGGTTTGCCCGCATCCTCTCAAGTTACTATCACCTGAAATGAAAAGAATTCTCATAACCGGTGCCGGCAGTTATGTCGGTGAAAGTGTGCGCAGTTATATTCTGGCCAGGGATCCGCAGGGTTTTGAGATCGACGTGGCGGATACGATGGACGACGGGTGGCGCAAGGCCGATTTTGCGCGGTATGACGTGGTGTACCACGTGGCGGGGCTCGCCCACGTCAACGCCGATCCCGGGATGGAGCCGTTGTACTACAAGGTGAACCGCGACCTGACGGTTGAGGTGGCCGGTGTGGCGAAGGCAGCCGGAGTGGGGCAGTTCATCTTTATGAGCAGCCAGATTGTGTTCCACGAGAGCCGCAGTCTGAAGACGGAGGTGCTGACCGCCGACACACAGCCGGCTCCCAACGGCTTCTACGGGGACTCCAAACTGCAGGCGGAGCAGGGGCTTGCCGCGCTGGATTGCGACACGTTCAAGGTCTGCATTCTCCGCCCGCCGATGATTTACGGGCCCAACTCGAAGGGGAACTTTACGCGGCTGGCGGCGCTGGCCACCAAGGTGCCGGTCTTTCCCGCCTGGCACAACCGCCGTTCGATGCTCTATATAGACAACCTTGCGGAGTTTGTGCGGCAGGCGGTTCTCCGAGGGCTGCGGGGCACCTTCCATCCGCAGAACCG
>JABUTP010000088.1:7563-10835 GCA_021443625.1 Bacteroidales bacterium
TTGATGTATTTCTTGTTGGAGCCGAATACGGAGGCTCCGTTGAGACGGTAGCTGGCATCGAGCAGATACCTGTCCTTCAGAGCATAACTGCCGATGAGATAAGCGCTGGCCTCGCGCACCACACTCTCGGTGTAGGTGGGACGTGCGCCATCGTTGTAACCGTTGGAGAAAGAAGGATAGGTAAACTCACCCGAAGGGAAACCATAAACAGTGTAACCCTGGGTAAGGGTATTGGATTCGGAAATCTTGCCACCCAACGCGATGTTCACGTTGTGGATTTCACCGAACACCTTGCCGTAAGAAGCGGTGAAGTCACCTTCGTATTTCATATTGCTTCTGTCGGTGTCGGTGAATGAGCCGCGACGGAGACGGTTGGTGCTCTCGAAACGGGTGTCGTCGGGTGAGATGAAGTTCTCGTTTTTGTAGGTGTTGTATGTGAGACCGGCGCGGGCGCGGAGTCTGAGGCCGTCAATCGGGTTGTACTCCACATTGAAGTAATCCGATATCAACAGGTCTTTGGAAGCGTTGCGGCTGTTGAGACTGTCGTTCCACATAGGGTTGCCCATAGCGCTTTCAAGAGAAGACTCCTCGATGAGAAGACGGTTGAGTGAACCATCCTCAGCATATTTCTTGCAGTAGGGATTGGCCATCGCATACTCCGAGAATGAAACGATGGGGTCGGTGTAGCCGGTTGAAAGAGCAGAGAACTTGTTGGAGAAATTGAGTTTGCCGATGCGGTAGGTGAGATCGATGCGTCCGCCCAGACCATCGCGGTTGGAGGTCTTCATCACACCGTTCACATCGTTGTAGTTCAAACCGATGCCGAACATAAAGCCGTCTGCACCGCCATCCACGTAGAGGTCGTGACGGTTGTTCAGGCCGATGCGGAGAGGCTCCGAAAGCCAGTAGGTGTCCACACCGCTGCCTACCATTGCCAGACGCTGGTTGTAGAAATTGTCCATTGCAATGATTTCCGAAGCGCTGCCACTGGCGGAATAATGCCCAGCAAGTTTCTCGAACTCAAGCTTTTCCTGAGCATTCATCAGGTTGTAGCTCGAAAGGTCGGGAATCGTAACGTCGAGCGAACCGCTGTAACTGAGACGGAGCTTGCCGGCAACCGGCTTCACGGTTTCCACTACAACAACGCCGTTGGCAGCCTTTGAACCGTAAATCGCGGTTGAGGCGGCATCCTTCAGGATGGTGATGGATGCGATGCGGCTCACGTCCAGATTGTAGATTGCGGACAGTGTCGATTCAAAACCGTCCAGAATGAAGAGCGGCTGGTTTGGGTCTTCCGAGAGTTCGTCGCGCAGGCCGAGCATTGAAGATTTGCCGCGGATCTCGATGTTGGGCAGGTGGTTGGGGTCCGAACCGAATGCGTCATTCTCAAGAAGCACGAACGCAGGGTCGAGACTTCGGAGACTGGCGATGGGGTTCTGCACGCCGATGGACCTTAATTCATCTCCGGTGTAAGTGACGGAAGAACCGGTGAAGGTCTCCTGGCGTTTGTCAACGATACCGGTGACAATCGCGCTCTTGAGGGACTCGTTATCTTCCTGAAGGGTGATTACCATCTCGGTTGCGGCATTTGCCTTCACCTCTACGGTTTTCATTCCCACATAAGAGACGACAAGCATTCCGTCAGATGGATACTTGATGGAAAAGCGACCGTCAACGTCCGTGACGGTACCAATCTTGGAATCGGCCTTGCACACTACGCCCGCACCGATGATGGGTGCGCCGTCGGCATAGATGACACGACCGCGGACATTTACCGTGGGCTGCTGAGCCACAGCAAACTGGGGGAGCGACAACAGCAGCGCCAACGCCGCCGTCACCATACCCCGCAACAGATGATTTTTGTTTTGCATATTGGGTTAATAAATTGAATATATGTCCTTAAAAAAAGGGCCGGTATCCCCTGATGCCAGCCCCTATGTTGTGTGTTTATATAAAGCCTTGTGTGTAATCACACGCAAAAGTAATCATAAAAAACCACTCTGCAAAGTCATTTCTTAAGCCATTTCTCCGTCAGCCAGCGACGCACGGGCATATCGTAGAGCTTCAGCAGCGCGTAGGCGGCGCCGATGGAGAGGACGAAAATGCTGACGGAAACGAAGATATGGGAACCGACCGGCAGATCCTGATGATTGGATGCCCAGGACATCTGCATATACATCAGACCGTAGTGGGTAATGTACAGCGGATAGGATATTTCTCCGAGGAATTTGCAGACAGCCGCCGACCTTGCACCTCTGATTTCGCTGCCAGCGCCCATTGAAACCACGATGGGGAATACGAACAGAATGACAGTAGTTTCATATATGCCGTTGAAAATGGCCGTCTCTCCCTGACCAAGCTGCGGAATTGAGAACAGCACCACCAGGATGAGGGAGCACCACCAGAATCCCCCTTTGACTTTGATGTGCCGTTTGAATTTGGACAGCAGGTAGCCCGCAAGGAACGGGAACGAGAGGCGTACCAGCGCAATATGCCACTGCCACCCTTCAATTCCCCAGCCGCCGATGAAGTTGCCCTGATAGGCGCCCACCGTCTGCCCTTCCGGCGTGACAATGGTCGGCAGGTCGCCCAATAGATTCAGGCCGAGGCCGAGGTCTATCGTAAAGATTGCCGCTACGGCAGTCAGGACTATGACGGCAATCTTGGGAAGCCGGCGGAGGATGAAACAATAGACAATGTTGGCGAGGTACTCGAGCATCAGTGACCATTGGGGACCGTTGATGGGATAGGTCTCCCCCCACCCTCTTATATCCATATCCGGCTTGACGGGAATCATAAATATGGCCAATACCGCCATACCAAGCAGAACATACCAGGGAGTGTCCCCCACCTTACTGAACATTTCGCAATCCCCGAAGTAGAAAAGGAGACATCCCATTACCGTACCCGCAATCAGCATAGGATGCAGACGCACGAGACGCCGCTTGAAAAAGCCCCAGGTGGTGAGTTTGTTGCCTGCCCATCGATCGTCGTAGGCATACCCTATCACAAAACCCGACAGCACGAAAAAGAAATCCACAGCCAGATGGCCGTGATTTATGATTTGAGTGCCGATACGTCCGTTGTATGTTTCGAAAAGATGGAAAGCCACCACCATCATTGCAGCCACGCCGCGAAGGCCGTCGAGAATCTCGTAGCGCGGTTTGGAAGCCAGGTATCCGTTTGAATTCATATTCGTTGAGAGTTAGAAGTTGTTTAAATTTGATTCAAATTTTTATTTATGGAATGTTTTTAAGCAGATTTACATTGTT
>JABUTP010000089.1 GCA_021443625.1 Bacteroidales bacterium
AGATTAAATATAATTGAAAATGCTGCACCGACATTATATAAACAACTTTCAGAAAAACTTTCTTCATTTTCACGCCCAATAGATTTTGTAAAGCTTATCGTACAGATTTGGGTCTATGGACGATGGACGCATCACATTCCAGCCGAAAATATTTCTGAAAATCTCGCCGAACATCTGCGCGGTTGTGGCATCTCCCTTCATTCTGGCTTTAATGAATTCCGGATTCAGGATTGTTGCCATTGTCTCTACTGCAATCGACTCTTTCAAGCCCTGTTGCCTTACAAAATCGGGATTCCTGTAATCTGACATCACAGCATCAGGTTCTTTGCCGGATAAAGATGTGGAGACAAGAGAGAGGGCTCCGGAAAATTCATATACGTGGTCGAGAGATATGGGCCCCCAGGTATTGCTTTGACGGGGCTGCACTATGACATCTGTCCCCTTGATGGAAGACTTCAACAGATCGGCTTCAATTTCTCCCCAGTTCTCTTGAGCGCCATACATTGCGCTCATATTTTCTATATATCTGTCGGCAAGCTCATTAGAGTTATCCCACTCTCCGGATTTTTCGGTACTGGCAAGCATTCCCGTGCTGTATCCGGAATTTACCGGACCGAATATTCGCATACAGGAGAGTTTCCGGGCCCGCTCAAGACTCATTCCCCTGTCAATCAGCGAATTTTCCTGCTCCAAGTTTCCCTGTGCGACATAGTTCGGATATATATCCTGTGATTCGGCGGCAAGCCGGATGGCATCTGTAAGGAGAAATAGCCGCGATGCGGCAATATCCCGCAGCTGCCCGGAAATCTGTACAAAAACATTTATACGGGGGCGCCCCAACTCTTCAGATGGAGTGAGCTTTATGTCCATCACCCTCCCCTGACCATCTTTAACCGGCTCAACGCCAAGCATGCGCATGGCTTGGGCAACGGTTGTTCCCTTTGAATTTATGAATTCGCCCGCCCAGAACGTGAAACTGATCTTATGCGGATATTCTCCGTCATGGGCTGCGCGATATTGTTCAATCATCTCATCTGCAAGCCGCACTCCATCTTCCCAAGCCTTGTCGTCAGGGGTGGTCTCCACGTTCACACTATACATATTCCTTCCGGTAGGAAGTACGTTCGGCGCCCTCACCGGATCTCCACCCGGGGTCGGATAGATTACTCCTCCATCAAGACCTTTCAGCAACGAATTCAACTCTGCTGCCGGAGAGGCATCAAGACGCAAGGCGGCATCATACACAACCGCCATCATTGAATCTTTTGGGAGACTCTCTTTTTCCACAACTGCGCGTATGGCAGTTTTTGCCGATTCGAGATAGTTGCTTCTTATAAAGTTGTAATCATTTAACTCTGATATCGTTATCTTACTGTCACGATAATCATTCCTGGCGTTGTGATAAGCGACTCTGTCGGCCATCATGGCAATGATGGTGCTTAATCTCTCATCCTTGGAATATCTCTCTCCAAGCGTGTAATATGCACCTGTAACTTTTTCGCATATAACCTCCTCCGCAAGGGATATCATTCTTTCAATATCCTCTTGTTCAATAACTTGCGACTTTAATCCAAGCGCATTGGAAATACCGAGGCTGTCGGCATCAGCCATAATCTCCTTACACAATTGCCCATACTCTCCTCCACTCGCCTTTTGCGCCTTTTTCAGATTTGTCAAGAATCTGTCATAATTTTTTCTCATTCCGCTTTCGATGAAAGGAGGAGTGAGGTGGCTGACGATTTCTGCCCTTGTGCGTCGTTTGGCAATGGTGGCTTCTCCGATGTTGGCGGTAGTATAGAAATAGAAATGGGGACGGGGACCGATGAGCACATCTGCCCAATCTGCCTGCGAAAGTCCCGCATTGCGTCCTGGAGTATATTCCAGGTTGCCGTGAGTGCCAAAGTGGATAATGGCATCTGCATCAAACTCTTTCTGTATGTAGAAATATGGAGCAAGATAGCTGTGCGGAGGCGGGACGCCTGCTCCGTGCAACATCCTGGCGTCGTCATCCCCAAGGGCGGGTCGGGGCTGTGGGAAGAGCATTACGTTTCCATAACGGAGAGCAGTGAAGCAGAGACTGTCTCCACGGGACATATTTTTGCCGGGCGCTTTTCCGTATAACTCTTCCACTTCGGCATATTTCTCGGGGAGCAGAATCTCTTCTGCCCACTTTTCGTATGTCCGGCTATTTATCCAAATCGGAGATGCCTCATCCATTATCCTTTGCTGGGCTGCATGGGCGTAATCTCCTGCAATCCAACCCCTTGTCATCACCTGTTCCTTGAATTCCGACAAAGTGGGAGGGAGACCGGTGAGGTCATATCCGTTCTTTTTCAGGGTTAACAGAAAATTATACAGAGAGGGTATCACTTCAAGGCCAGAAGCGATCAGCGCATCGTTGCCCGGCGATTTGAAATAGCATATTGCCACCCTTTTTTCTCCGTTACTCTTGTCTCTCAATGACATCTGCCTGTGAAACAGCTCAATAAAGGTATCAATCCGTTCCTCTTCCGGTGTATAAGTCAAAAATCCGCCTGCAGTCTGGTTCTGGGTTGCTATGCACATCGGGGTTATAGCCCCATCCAATTCGGGTATCACTACCCTGGCATTCAATGTTCCGGATGTCATCGGATTCTCTTTCTTCAGCCAATCTTCGTGAGAATTTACCAAAGGGAACGGCATAAAAAGAGGGATATTCCTGCCATACAGCCAATTTACGAGGCTGTCATTGCCGAGTCTCCCCATCGGGAGATAAACCAGAGCATCGGGATTCACATCCTTGAGCAAATCTGCCCTCCGGTTGCTGACAGAAGTTATGGGATACACGTTGTACCCTGTCGCGGTAAGTCTGGAGATCAAGGTATCGATATGCATCCTGTTCCCTTCTACGGGAAAGGAAACACCCGCAATGAACGCAACTTTTCTTCCCCCTTCATTGTAGAGTCCCTCCCGTTTCAGATATTGCGTAAGCTCTTCGCTGTTTTTAAAATATTCACCCGCCTTCAAGTGGTAGAACATATCTTTGGGAAGTATTTCCGGCGAATCATATTTCTGTTCCCCTATCTTATATGGAGTTGATAGATGACGCAGATACCGCAAGAGATTCCGATAATTGCCCCTTGTGGGGTTCTGAGAAAAATAGAAAAGGGTATCCTTCTGAGTATCATTGAGATTATAATCTTGGACACCCCTTATGTCATTTATGCTGCTTGTATAGACTATAACCCCTTTTTTTGCCGCATCTTGAATCATCGCAACCCTTGCGGAATCCACATAGAGTCCACGACGGTAGAACATTATGGCGTGATACTTTGAAACGGACGTAATCTCGTCACATTCAATAAAATCGACTTTTATGTGTCGGGAGTCATTATTAAGCGAAATGTCTGCCCTATGGGCGGGCAGAGCATTTACGATAAGGATTCTTGTGGGAGAAAGAAAATGCAGCCACAGTATCACTATGGTTGCAATCGAAAATAATGCAATGGATGCTGTAATAAATAATCGCTTGTGTTGTATCTCCTTCATCCCACCTTCAATCCTATTTTATGTTCTCCTTTATGAAATTTGTCTTTATTTCCACCGAAGAGAGTGGTTTCCGGGTTAAAGCGGCACGGATATGCTCGACATAAAGTTCTTGGATTTCAGGGACTTGGCCGAGACCTTCCAAGAGGGATCCTACAACAAATCCCTCTGACTCAAGATGCTCTTTGAATTCCTTGTCGATGTCATTCTTCGCGTGGTCGCCGGCAACGAACATCAGCGGAATAATCGTGACAGACTTTGTCTTGCGCTCCTTCATAAGAGATGCTGCGGTTTCAATGGTGGGATACCCCTCCACGGTCGCAACGTGGAATCCCCGATTTCCGGAGGCCTTGAACATATAATCCATCTGGGAGTATATGGCGTTGACTGCATTTGAGGTGCCGTGTCCCACAAATAAAACGTCACTACCTTTCCCAGCCAGCTCTTTATGCCTGTCAGACAGGATATCGACGACCTGCAGACAATCCTCTACCGAAGAGAGCAACGGAGCCCCCACCCTTATCTCCTCGAAGAAAGGAGAAAACTTCTCTGCGGCATATATAAGGTTGTCCGACTCTATCCCGTGAATGATGAAAGTCCCTTGAAGAATAATATGGGTATATCCCTCTGCTGCAAGTTTCATCAGCACCTGCTCGGGAGTATGTTTCTCTATCCCTTTTTTTGCAAGGCGGCTTATCACAATCCGTGAAGTGTAGGCCTCCATGACTTCACAATCAGGGAAGGCCTTTTTCACGCCGGCATTTATTGCATCAATCGTAAGCGCACGTGTATCATCGTATGTGGTGCCGAAGTGAGCTATGACTATAGCCGATTTCCCACCATTCTCCACATTCAACCGCTGCGCTGACACAATGAAGGGAATTACCGCAAAAATTAGAGCAAGTATCTGTTTCACAATCGCTTACTTATTGTAGTTATCCAGGATACGGATCTGCTCGAAATAATATCCTTTGGCCATTGTAGCCCCCTTGGT
>JABUTP010000008.1:0-3871 GCA_021443625.1 Bacteroidales bacterium
CGGTAGAGCAGCTCATTCGTAATGAGCAGGTCGCGGGTTCGAGTCCCGTGAAAGGCTCTGAAAAGTTTCGGTCCGGACACAGTCCCGGACCGATTTTTTTGCCCGTTGTCAATAAATGACCGATTGGGGCAAATTCTTCGGAGGAATTTTGTAGATTCGCATAATCATACCTCTGAATGATATGTCACAAGCGTACAAACTGATAAAAAACTGCCGCATCGTCTCCCCGGGCCTCGACATCCCGCGTGGCGACATCCTCATTGAGGGAACCCGCATTGCGGGCATCTATGACGGAACTGCGCACAACACTCCGGCTCTGCCTGCCCACGAGACGATAGACGGCGAGGGATTCATGGCTCTTCCCGGATTTGTGGATGTCCACTGCCACGGACGCAACAGCCACGACTTCTGCGACGCAAGCGAGGAAGGGGTCAACGAAATAGGATTGGGAAAATTGTCGGAAGGTGTCACCACTCTCCTCCCCACCACTCTGACGGTAAGTGAGCAGCGCCTTTGCGACGCCCTTTCGGCCATCAGGCGGTACAACAACCGCGGCTGCAAGATGCCCGCCATCCACCTTGAGGGACCGTTCGTGAACCCCGCGATGAAGGGGGCGCAGAACCCCGACCATATCCGGAAGCCCGACGCCGCCCTTGTCGAAAGGCTTAATGCCATCTACCCCATCGGCAAAATCACGTTTGCGCCGGAGATGGAAGGCGGCGTAGCGTTCTCCGATACAATGATACGACACGGCATCACCCCCTCCATCACCCACAGCTGTGCCGGTTATTCCATATTCAGTGCCTGTCACGAGCACGGGCTCCGCAACCTCTCCCACTTCTGCAACCAGATGACGCCTCTCCATCACCGCGACATCGGCCTGGTGGGGGCGGGACTCCTGCACGATGACGTCTATTGCGAACTGATTTGCGACCGCATCCACATCTGCGACGAAATGATTCGCCTTGCATTCAAGGTCAAGGGGGCTGAACACATCATCCTCATCACCGATGCCATGAGTGCCGCCGGAATGCCCGACGGACTGTATGACCTCGGCGGACTTGACGTAGTGGTCAAGGACGGCGCCGCGCGGCTCAAAGAGGGCGGAGCCCTGGCAGGAAGCACCCTCAAACTTAATGTAGCTCTCAAAAACGTGCTGGAAGTGACTGGTCTCCCCCTGAGCAGTCTGGTGGCGGCATCGTCGCTAAGCGCTGCACAAAGTCTCGGTTTGCAGGGAATCGGGCGGATAGAGCAGGGATATACTGCAGACATCGTGCTTCTCGACAGTAATATGGAGGTTGAGAAAACATTTGTCGATGGAGAACTGCGCTTTGCAAAATAGATACTACTCAAGATATGAATCAGAACAAAAACAATTTCAAGGTATTGCTTCCAATCCTGTTCGCCTTCTTCGCGATGGCACTGGTGGATATGTCGGGAGTAATCACAACCCACGTCAAGGCCGATTTCGGCCTCAGCGACACTATGTCCAAACTTCTGGCAGTCATTCTCTTCCTCTGGTTTTTCGTCCTCTCCATCCCCGTGGGGCAGCTGATGAACAAAATAGGGAAACGGAAGACCGTGGTCATCAGTCTGCTTGCCACCGCCCTGGCGATGTGCGTCCCCATAATCTCCTACACTTATCCCGCAATGATAGTGGCGGTCTGCCTGCTCGGAATAGGCAACTGCATCCTTCAGGTATCTCTCAACCCTCTGGTAACCTGCGTTGTATCGAAGGAGAAACTGGCGAGTACCCTGACCACGGGACAGTTTGTCAAAGCCATCGGTGGGTTCCTTACCCCCCTGCTGGCGGGATGGATGGCCCAATGGGCCGGCAACTGGCTGCTGATCTTCCCGTTATATACGGCCATCTCCGTCATTGCAACCATTTGGATGTATGCCACCAAGGTTGATGAGAGTCAGTTTGGTTCAACCCGGACATCATCCATTTCGGACTGCTTCAAACTGGTGGCGACCCCGGCCATCTTCATCCTGTTTCTGGGAATTTTCTGCAATGTGGGACTTGACGTGGGTTTCAACACAACCATTCCCCTCATTATGCAGGAGCGGTTCGGAATCTCAGCCGACGCGGCGCTCAAGTTCAACAGCATCTATTTCGCAAGCCGCACCATAGCCTGCTTTGCGGGTTCCTTCCTCCTTGCGAGATTCTCTTCCAAGAAGATATTCGCCATCAGTGCCGCAGTGCTGGTCGTTGCCATCGTCGGATTCTTTGTGGGTGAAAGCCGTGGAGTCATGATTGCCGCCATCATTCTTGCAGGTGCCGGAAACTCCAACGTATTTTCAATCATTTTCTCCAAAGCACTTCTCTACAAGCCCGAAAAGAGCAACGAACTCTCGAGCATAATGATTATGGGGCTTATCGGCGGAGCAGTGTTCCCGCTCATAATGGGTCCCCTCGTGGACAATGTGTTCGGAAATCAGAACGGCGCCGTTGCGGTCATCGCCGCCGGCGTCGCCTATCTGGCCTTCCTGGCCGTAAAGATGAAAGAGGACAGCGAAATAGAGCGCGGCTAAAGTTCGCCTGTCACTCACAGAAAGGGCGGCACTCCTTCATCGGGAGTGCCGTTTTTTTGAAAACATAATGTCCAAAATGCTGTTTTGAGAATCCGGCATCTGAATTTCGCACGGCTTCGCTATTATTGGGGACATTTTTGACGAATATGTTTCTCAAACCGGCATACCAACGCAAGGAATCTGGACGCAAGCGGGGAATTCCTCGCAGGAACTCCGTCGATACCCTCGTCACCACGGCGGTAATGGCACTCGGCATCACCTGCCTGGTTGGGGTGGAAACATCCGTGGATGCCCTTTCCGCTCTGATATCCGATGCCTTGGGAGCCACCTCCGAAAATGTTCTGACAATATCTCCGCGCAGTGACAGGCATCCTGAACTGTTCACCCCGGAGCGCTGCCGTCCCGTCTTCAGGCAATTCGGGAGCAGGTTCCCGACAGCGGCAAGTACAATGGTTGCCCTCCCCGACGGGGTTCAGCACAACGGACGGAGTCTCAGCCCGCTCTGCACTGTAACCGCGTGCGAAGGGGACTACCTTCAATGCAATGCCATCCGCGTTACAGAGGGGCGCTGTTTCAGTGACATCGAGTCCCGATCGGGTGCCGGCGTCTGTCTGGTGGGAAGCAAGACGGCCGATGAGATAGGGCCGGATGCCATTGGGGAGACCGTGACTGCAGGGGGATTCACATTTACCGTGACGGGAATCACGGAAAACAGAATTTCGTTTCTCGGTGCAGTGGCCGATTACGGTATCATAATCCCTTTGCGCAGCGCCGAAACCCGTTTTCCAGGGTTGTGTGCGCCCTGCATTGTGGCCATCTGCAGCGATGACGGAGGCGAAGCGGCTCTGGGCGGAGAGGTCAGACAGTTTCTGGCGGGCAGTCAGAACATTCCCGTTTCAACCGTGGAGGAATGTTATGAAATGACGTCCAGCAATGTCCTCAACGGCGAAATCAACAATATACGCAGTTCCCTCTCCCTGGCAGCCCTGTTCATCAGTCTGCTCACTCTTGTCGGCTCCGCCACATCCCTCACCAACATAATGCTGATATCGGTCAGGGAAAGAACGCGGGAAATCGGCCTTCTGAAAGCCATAGGGGCCTCGAAACGGAAAATTCTGCTGAAATTTCTGGGCGAAGGGGGGCGGATTGCCGAGATGGGATGCCTCGCGGGGACTGTATGCGGCCTGCTGATCGGGAACATTCTCCCGGTTTGGCTGGGTACAAATGTGCAGATTCCCTGGAAATGGATAATCATTTCACAGGGAATCTGTATCGTGATAAGTCTTGTGTCGTCTCTCAGGCCCGCCGTGAGGGCTTCGAACATGAATGCCGTCAC
>JABUTP010000008.1:3902-7805 GCA_021443625.1 Bacteroidales bacterium
TTCGGTTCCTCGAGACCATAACCCTTGCTGCGGTCTTCCTTCTTGAGGAGCAGGGTGAAGATGAACGAGATTACTCCGAATGAAGAGAAGATTATCATAGGGACAGTGTAACCGCCCGTTGCGTCGAGCACCTTTCCGATGAGCACCGGAACAAAGCAGAGACCGAGGTTCTGAACCCAGAAGATAAGGCAGTATGCCGAGCCGAGAGTCTTTTCCTCTATAATCTTGGGAACTGCGGGCCACAATGATGCAGGCACGAGGGAGAAACTGAGTCCGAGAACCACGATGAGCGTGAGGGCGAACCATTTTGCGGGGAAAACGGGCAGCACAAAGGCGAAGCACAGGTGGCAGACAACCATTATGATGGAGCCGACCATCAGCATCGAAGCCCCTTTCCCTTTCTTGTCGAGGAACAGTCCGAGAACCGGAGTAAGGCACATTGCCAGAATGGGGAAACAGCTGAACAGTTTGGCTCCCACTTCGTCACCCACGCCCAAAGTCGTTCCCAGGAAGTTGGGAGCATATCTCTGGAACGGGAAAATGGCACTGTAATACAACACGCACAGGAGCGCCACGTACCAGAACATCTTGCTGGAAAATACCTTCCCCAAATCGCTGAACTTGAACTCTTCATCTGCCGCAGGGCCATCCTCGGACTGTCCCGCCTCCTTGAGCTGGGCGTCGAATTTGCGGTCCATCACGCAGAATACGCAGAAGAAGATGAGACCTATGCACAGAAGCGCTGCGCAGAAGGCAATCGGAGCCACGATGCTGGCGTTGCCGCCTGCTGCAAACCGCTTGCTGATGATGGGTGAAATCCACATCACAGCGAAGACGCCGAGGCGGGCGATGGCCATCTCAAGACCCATTGCCAACGCCATCTCCTTACCCTTGAACCATTTGGCCAAGGCCTTGCTCACTGTGGTTCCCGCCATCTCGCAGCCGCAGCCGAATATCATGAAGCCGAGGGCGGCCATCTTGGCGCTTCCGGGCATTGCCACCCACCACGAACCGAGCCACTGACAGAAAGCGGTTGTCTGGAACCAGTCGCTGATGCCCACGTATTTGATGGCAGCGCCCAACACCATCAGGGATGCCGAGAGGGTACCGGTGAAGCGAACCCCCATCTTGTCCAGGATGAAGCCGGCCAGAATGAGGAAGCCGCATACGTTGAGAATGTATTCCGATGCCGCATAAGTTCCGAAAACGCTGCTGTCCCACCCTCTGGCAGTCTCTACCAGCGATTTGAGCGGGGACATTGCATCCACGAACATATATGCAAAAAACATCATCGAGGCGATGAGAATCAGTGCCGACCAGCGGGCGACAAATGAGTCATTCAGGAGTTTTCCGATTTTCTCTTTCATTTGAAGTATAAGTTTATGCTTTCGAAAAAATTTAAACGCAATTTTAGTGATTTCTTGAAACAACTCAAAATTCGGCACATTTATTTCCTATTGTCATCAATTAGGTTTAACTTTGCGAGCATTTTTTGATTTGATGGAATTTTAAAACAATCTCTTATGAAAATCGACGTTGTTCTCGGTCTCCAGTGGGGAGATGAAGGGAAAGGAAAAGTTGTTGACGTATTGGCGGAAACCTATTCGGTGATAGCCCGTTTCCAGGGCGGTCCCAATGCCGGCCACTCCATCCATTTCGATGGAAAGAAGTTTGTCCTGCGTTCGGTGCCGAGCGGCGTTTTCAGAAAAGGGACCATCAACCTGGTGGGCAACGGTGTTGTCCTTGACCCGCTCACCTTCAAGGAGGAGTGCGAGTCCATCAAGGCAGCCGGCATCCCTCTTGAGGAGAGACTCTTCATTGGCAAGAAGGCGCATCTCATCCTCCCCACCCACAGGATAATCGACGCCGCGCAGGAGGCAGCCAAGGGCAAATCCAAAATCGGATCGACCCTCAAGGGCATAGGCCCCACCTATACCGACAAAATAAGCCGCTGCGGCCTGAGGGTCGGAGACATCCTCTCCCCCAATTTCATGGAGCGGTTCCACGCCCTCAAGGAGAAGCACATCGCATATCTCAAGCAGTTCGACTTTGAATACGATGCCGAAGCCGGTGAAGCCGCCTGGCTCGAGGCCACCGAATATCTGAAGAACTTCAACATCGTGGATGAAGAATATTTCGCCAACGAATGTCTCGACAACAACAAGAAGATACTGGCCGAAGGTGCTCAGGGAAGTTTGCTGGACATCGATTATGGTTCGTATCCTTTCGTGACCTCTTCGAACACCATCTGCGCAGGAGCCTGCACCGGTCTCGGAGTTGCCCCCCGCCGCATAGACAAGGTATATGGCATCTTCAAGGCATACTGCACCAGGGTCGGCAGCGGCCCCTTCCCCACTGAGTTGAACGACTCCTTCGGCGAGGAACTCCGCAACCGCGGTTATGAGTTCGGTTCGGTGACGGGACGTCCCCGCCGTACGGGATGGCTCGACCTCGTGGCCCTCAAATACTCCATCATGCTCAACGGTGTCACCGACCTCATCATGATGAAGGCCGACGTGATGGACACCTTCGACACCATCAAAGTGGCCACAAGCTACATTGTGGATGGAGAGCCCTGCAACGTATTCCCCTTTGAGACTCAGGCGAAGATAGAGCCGGTGTATAAGGAGTTCAAAGGGTGGAAGAAACCCATCTGCGATGTCCGCAGCGAGAGCGAGTTCCCCTACGAATTCAGGGTGTTCATCAAATTCCTCGAAGATGAGCTCAAAGTTCCCATCAGCATAGTATCCGTAGGCCCGGACAGGGATCAGACCATCATAAGGGAGAATTAGAAGCTGTTTAAACTTAATTACAAAAATTTGAATCAAATTCAAACAGCTTCTTAGTGTACAAAATACTTGACAGCATAAATTCTCCGGAAGACGTCAAGGCCCTGCAGAAGCGGGACCTTGCCGTTTTATGCGACGAACTCAGACAATACATCATAGAATGCTGCGCCACCAACCCCGGCCATCTGGGGTCGAGTCTCGGAGCCGTCGAGATAGCGGTGGCTCTGCACAGGGTGTTTGACACGCCTGCCGACAAAATAGTCTGGGACGTTGGCCACCAGGCATACGCCCACAAGATCATCACCGGACGGCGCGAAGAGTTCAGAAACCAGCGGCGGAAAGGCGGAATCTGCGGCTTTCCCAAGATGAACGAAAGTCCCTATGATGCGTTCGGCGTCGGGCACGCCTCCACCTCCATCTCGGCGGCGTTGGGGATGGCTGTTGCAGACAACCTTTCGGGACGCAGCGCGCACCATATAGCCGTGATAGGCGACGGCGCCCTCACCGGAGGGCTGGCATTCGAGGGGATAAACAACGCCGGCAGCCTCCGCAGCAACCTTCTGGTGATACTGAACGACAACCGGATGTCGATTGACGCCCCTACCGGGGGACTGCACAAGCACCTTTTGTATATAACGACAAGTGCCAAATACAACCGCATCAAGAACGGCATCTGGCACAAGGTGGGCGACGGGTTGCGCAGTTTGGGGCGGGCCGTGACAAAAGGGCTCAAACGGGTCATTCTCCGCAGCAACACCACCGCATCGGAAGCCGTCTCAATGTTCGAATCTCTGGGATTCAGGTATTTCGGACCGACCGACGGCAACAACATAGACACCCTGATTCCCGTTCTCGAACGGCTCAGGAACATTGACGGCCCCAAACTGCTGCACCTTGTCACCGTCAAGGGAAAGGGATATGCCCCCGCCGAGGCGAACCCCTCGGGATGGCATGCTCCCGGAAAGTTCACCCCCGACACCGGCGAAAAGAAGCCGAGCGGCGGCATCATCGACAAATACCAGGTCGTTTTCGGCGAGACCATCACCGAACTGGCCCGGGCAGACAGCCGCATCGTGGCAATAACCCCGGCAATGCTGCAGGGCAGCAGTCTGGA
>JABUTP010000008.1:10271-14732 GCA_021443625.1 Bacteroidales bacterium
GGTAGTTCAGCGGTCTCCAAAACCGTCGATGTGGGTTCGAATCCTGCTTCCCCTGCAAACTCCGGATGGTTACGAATCTGGAATGTTATTAATCGGCAGACGCGAGACCGCTTCCATCCTTGCGTTTCCACAAAAAAATAACAATGAGCAAAATAGGTACTTACGTAAAAGAGTCTTACAAAGAACTCACCACAAAAGTTGCTTGGCCGACTTGGGATAAACTCCAGAGTTCAGCCATACTCGTTATGGTGGCTACTCTTATCTGTGCCATTGCCATTTGGCTCATCGACTTCGTGTTCAGAGCCATTATGACAGGATTCATTTACCAAATCTAACGATGACCGAGATTACCAAAAAATGGTATGTTGTCCGTACCCAAGGCGGTAAGGAGAAGAAAGCCAAGGAATATCTTGAAAAGGAAATCGAACTTGCCGGTCTGACCGAGCAGGTTCCCCAGATTCTTGTCCCCACTGAAAAATACTACCAGATCAAAAATGGCAAGAGAGTCAGTGCGGAGAGGATTTTCCTTCCCGGATACATTCTTGTGCAGGCTGCCCTTACCGGCGAAATCGAACTTCTGGTACGCAACACGACCTACGTTGCAGGCTTCCTTTCGGAAGGCAAAGACAAGGACAAGCACCCCGTCCCCATCCGTGAGGCGGAGCTCAACCGCATCCTTGGCAGCGTGGACGAAGTTGCACAGCAGGAAGAGGAGACGGTTGTACCATACGTTGTGGGCGAAGCTGTCAAGATTATCGACGGCCCCTTCAACGGGTTTGACGGCAGTGTTGAGAAGATAATGGATGACAAGCGCAAGCTTGCCGTTACAGTCAAGATTTTCGGACGCAAGACTATCGTGGAACTTAATTTTGCACAAGTAACAAAAGTTTAAAAATTATGGCAAAAGAAATTGCAGGGTTTATCAAATTGCAGATAAAAGCCGGCGCGGCCAATCCTTCACCTCCCGTAGGTCCCGCTTTGGGTTCAAAGGGTGTGAACATCATGGATTTCTGCAAGCAGTTCAATGCCCGCACGCAGGACAAAGGAGGTAAAATCCTTCCTGTTGTAATCACTGTTTATAGTGATAAATCTTTCTCGTTCGAGGTAAAGCAGCCCCCCATGGCCATTCTGGTCAAAGATGCAGCAAAGGTTCAGAAGGGTAGCTCGGAGCCTAACAGAAAGAAAGTCGCCACTCTCACATGGGACCAGGTGCGCGAGATCGCCAAAGAGAAAATGCCAGACCTCAACTGCTTCACTGAGGCTTCTGCCATGAAACTCGTTGCCGGTACCGCCCGCAGTATGGGTATCTATGTAGAAGGCGAATTTCCCGCTGATGTCAAATAAGAAAATCACACGCAATGAGTAAGTTAACAAAAAATCAGAAAGCAGCTCTCGCTAAATTCGACAGCAAGAAGCTGTACAAGCTTACCGAAGCATGCGAATTGGTGAAGGAAGTAAACTATGCCAAGTTCGACGCATCGGTAGAGCTCTCTGTACGCCTTGGCGTGGACCCTCGTAAAGCGAACCAGATGGTTCGTGGCGTTGTGACTCTTCCCCATGGCACAGGTAAGACCACCCGTGTTCTCGTACTTTGCACTCCCGACAAGGAGAACGAAGCCAAGGAAGCCGGAGCCGACTATGTTGGTCTCGACGACTATATCGAGAAGATCAAGGGTGGCTGGACAGATGTCGAAGTCATCATTTGTACCCCTTCCGTAATGGGTAAGGTTGGCCCTATCGGCCGTATCCTCGGTCCCCGTGGCCTTATGCCCAACCCCAAGACCGGAACCGTTACAATGGATATCGCCAAAGCCGTTACAGAGGTCAAGGCAGGTAAGATTGACTTCAAGGTTGACAAGACCGGTATCATTCACACCGCAGTTGGTAAGGTGTCGTTCACTCCCGCACAGCTCAACGAGAATGCAGTGGAGCTCCTCAACACCATCACCAAACTCAAACCCCAGGCTCTCAAGGGCACATATATGAAAAGCGTATATGTTTCCAGCACTATGAGCCCCGGTATAGCTGTGGACATTAAATCAATCGGTGCTGCCGAATAATATCAGGAGATTATGAGAAAAGAACTTAAAACCCAAGTAATCGACCAGATTGCAGCTCTCATTGAGGCCAGGCCCAATTTCTACATCGTTGATGTTGAAGGTCTGAATGCCGAGCAGACATCGTCCCTCCGCCGTTCATGCTTCCAGAAGGACATCCAGCTTTTCGTCGTAAAGAACACCCTTCTCGCCAAAGTGCTTGAGAAAGGAGGCGACGAAATGAAGTCCCTCACAAGCGTACTCAAGGGTTCAACTGCCCTTATGTTCACTGAGACTCCCAACGCTCCCGCCAAACTCATAAAGGAAGAGAGCAAGAAACTCGGCAAACCCGAGCTCAAGGCAGCTTATGTTCAGGAATGTGCCTATGTGGGTGCAAACAACCTCGAAACTCTCTGCAACATCAAGTCTCGTGAAGAACTCATCGGTGACATCATCACAATACTCCAGTCTCCTGCCAAGAACGTCATTTCCGGACTTCAGGCAAATGCCGGTGGATGTATTGCAGGTCTTGTTAAGACCCTATCAGAGAAAGAATAATTTTTTAGCAACAAAAACAATTAAAACTATAAACAATTATGGCAGATATTAAAGCATTTGCAGAACAGTTGGTAAACCTCACTGTTAAAGAAGTACAGGAACTTGCACAGGTACTTAAGGAAGAATATGGCATCGAGCCCGCAGCTGCAGCTGTAGCAGTGGCAGCCGGTCCTGCAGCAGCAGGCGAAGCAGCTCCCGCAGAGCAGACTGAATTTGATGTAATCCTCGTTTCCGCAGGCCAGGCCAAACTCGGCGTTGTCAAGGAAGTGAAGAACATCACCAACCTCGGACTCAAAGAGGCTAAAGACCTCGTTGATGCAGCTCCCAACGCCAAGATCAAAGAGAAAGTTTCCAAGGCAGAGGCAGAGCAGATCAAAGAGACTCTTGAAGCAGCCGGTGCAGAAGTTGAAATCAAATAATTTCCACTTCCCCATAGGGATTGACAATCTCAGGTTTAGGGCCTAAACGGCTCTAAACCTTTTGTCATTTTTTGATACACTTTTAACAATCTAACGATAAAAATGTCTCAACAAGTTACTAATCAGCGAATTTCGTTCGCAACTTCAAAGACTCATCTCGAGTATCCCGATTTTCTGGAGGTACAGCTGAAGTCGTTCAAGGATTTCTTCCAGCTCGACACCACTGCAGAAAACCGCAGGAACGAAGGATTGTTCAAGGTATTCCAGGAGATATTTCCAATAACGGACACACGAAACAATTTCGTGCTGGAGTTCATCGACTATTTTGTCGATCTTCCGCGTTATTCGATGGATGAATGCCTTGAAAGGGGTCTCACCTACAGCGTGCCCTTGAAAGCCAAACTGAAGCTTTACTGCACCGACCCCGAGCATGAAGATTTCGATACCTCCGTACAGGATGTGTTCCTGGGTGCAATTCCTTACATGACCCCCAGAGGAACATTCATCATCAACGGTTCGGAAAGAATTGTGGTATCACAGCTGCACCGCTCTCCCGGTGTATTCTTTGGACAGAGCCTCCACGCCAACGGCACAAAGCTCTACTCAGCCCGTATCATTCCCTTCAAGGGAAGTTGGATCGAGTTTGCAACTGACATCAACAACGTCATGTATGCATACATCGACCGCAAGAAGAAATTGCCCGTCACCACCCTTCTGCGTGCCATCGGTTACGAGAGCGACACCGCCATTCTCGACATCTTCGGCCTCGCGGATGAGATTGACGTGAACAAGAAGAACCTCAAGGCGCACATCGGAAGCAAACTTGCCGGTCGTGTTCTCAAGACCTGGAACGAAGATTTCGTGGACGAGGACACCGGAGAAGTTGTATATATCGAGCGTAACGAGATTATCCTCGATCGTGGCACCATCCTCGACGAGAACAATATCCTGGACATCCTCGATTCGGGTGCCTCCAAGATTCTCATCCACAAGGACGACCCCGAACTCTCCGACTACGCCATCATTCACAATACCCTGCAGAAGGACTCCTGCAACTCTGAGAAGGAGGCCATCTACTACACCTACCGCCAGCTCCGCAACTCGGAACCGCCCGATGAAGCCACAGCCCGCGACGTCATCGAGAAGCTCTTCTTCTCCGACAAGCGCTATGACCTCGGAGATGTCGGCCGCTATCGCATCAACCGCAAGCTCGGCCTCGGCATTCCCGCCGACGTACGCGTGCTCACCAAGGAGGACATCATCGAGATTATCAAATATCTCATCCAGCTCATCAACTCCAAATCGACCGTTGACGACATCGACCACCTCAGCAACCGCCGTATCCGTACCGTGGGCGAGCAGTTGGCCAACCAGTTCAACGTGGGTTTGAGCCGCATTGCACGCACCATCCGCGAAAGGATGAACGTTCGCGACAACGAAGTGTTCAC
>JABUTP010000008.1:14769-30358 GCA_021443625.1 Bacteroidales bacterium
ATCAACTCATTCTTCGGCACCAGCCAGCTGTCGCAGTTCATGGACCAGATAAACCCTCTGGCAGAAATGACGCACAAACGCCGTCTGTCAGCCCTGGGTCCCGGAGGTCTTTCGCGCGACCGCGCCGGTTTCGAAGTACGTGACATCCACTATACACACTATGGCCGTCTCTGCCCCATCGAGACCCCTGAAGGACCCAACATCGGTCTTATCTCTTCACTCTGCGTTTATGCCCGCATCAATCCCCTGGGATTCATCGAGACTCCCTACCGCAAGGTGGAAGGAGGCGTTGTCGATACCTCCAAGGATGGCATCATTTACCTCAGTGCCGAAGAGGAGGAGAACCAGATGGTGGCCCAGGCCAACATCAACATCGATGACAAGGGCAACATCACCGACGAACGCATCAGCTGCCGCCACCAGGCGGATTTCCCCGTAGTGGGGAAAGAGTCCGTTCACCTTATGGACGTTGCCCCCAACCAGATTTCGTCCATCGCCGCTTCGCTCATCCCCTTCCTGGAGCATGACGATGCCAACCGCGCATTGATGGGAAGTAACATGATGCGCCAGGCTGTGCCTATCATCAAGCCCGAATCCCCCATCGTGGGTACCGGTCTCGAAGGTGCCGTCATCAGGGATTCCCGCACCCAGATTGCAGCCGAAGGCGACGGTACGGTCATCTTTGTGGATGCCCGTGAAATCCACGTGAAATATGACCGCACCGACGACGAGAATTACGTGAACTTCAATTCCGACGTCGTTGTCTATACATTGCCCCACTACCGCAAGACCAACCAGGACACTACCGTAAACCTCACCCCCATTGTCCGCAAGGGCGACAGGGTCAGGAAAGGGCAGATAATGACCGAAGGCTACTCCAGCCAGCTGGGCGAGCTTGCTCTCGGCCGCAACCTGAAGGTAGCCTTCATGCCTTGGAAAGGTTACAACTTCGAGGACGCCATCGTGCTCAGCGAGCGTATGATCCGCGAAGATATCCTCACCTCCATACACGTATCTGAATACATTATGGAAGTTCGTGACACCAAGCGCGGTATGGAAGAGCTCACCAATGACATCCCCAACGTCAGCGAAGATGCCACCAAGGATCTCGACGACAACGGTATCATCCGCGTGGGTGCCCCCGTCAAGCCGGGTGACATCATCATCGGCAAGATTACTCCCAAGGGCGAAAGCGATCCTTCACCCGAGGAGAAACTCCTGCGCGCCATCTTCGGCGACAAGGCAGGCGACGTGAAGGACGCCTCTCTCAAGGCAACCCCCTCATTGGAGGGAACCGTTATCGGCACAAGGCTCTATTCCCGCGTCGGCAAGGACACTTCCCGTCAGGAGAAAGCCCGCATCAGACAGGAAATCGCTGCTGCCGAAGAGGTTAAGAACCGCCGCAAGGCCGAGCTCCGCGAGGTGTTCCTCGACAAGCTTATGGGTCTGCTCAAGGGCCGCAAGAGCAATGCAGTCCTCGACAACGTAGGCACCGAGATTATAGCCAAGGGCACCGAGTTCACCCGCGAGGTTCTCAACTCCATCAGCGATTTTGAGAGCGTAAGCCCCGTCAAGTGGACCGCCGACAACCATACCAACGATTTGGTGAAGGCCCTGATAAGCAACTTCATTCTCGCCTGCAAGGAATTCGAAGCCGACTACAAGAGGGAGTCTTACAACCTCACCATCGGTGACGAACTGCCCAACGGCATCGTACAGCTGGCCAAGGTATATGTTGCCAAGAAGCGCAAAATCAGAGTCGGTGACAAGATGGCCGGCCGTCACGGAAACAAGGGTATCGTTGCCAAGATTGTCAAGGACGAGGATATGCCTTTCCTCGACGACGGTACTCCCGTTGACATCGTGCTGAACCCTCTGGGTGTGCCGAGCCGTATGAACCTCGGACAGATTTACGAAACAGTTCTCGGATGGGCCGGCAAGGAGCTTGGCGTCAAGTTCGCCACACCTATCTTTGACGGTGCGTCACTCGACGATATCTGCGAATACACTGACAAGGCAGGCGTGCCCCGCTTCGGCAAGACCTACCTCAGGAACGGCGAGACCGGCGAAAGGTTCGACCAGCCGGCTACCGTGGGCGTAATCTACATGATCAAGCTCGGCCACATGGTTGACGACAAGATGCACGCCCGTTCCATCGGTCCCTACTCACTCATCACCCAGCAGCCTCTCGGAGGTAAAGCCCAGTTCGGTGGACAGCGTTTCGGAGAGATGGAGGTTTGGGCACTGGAAGCATTCGGTGCCGCCAACATCCTTCAGGAAATCCTCACCATCAAGAGTGATGACGTTACCGGACGTGCCAAAGCCTACGAAGCCATTGTCAAAGGAGATCCGATGCCTGCAGCAGGTATCCCCGAATCGCTCAACGTGCTTATCAACGAGCTCAAGGGTCTTGCTCTCAGCGTACATCTCGATTAATTGTTGTAATAATAAAAGTGTAACTATATGTCTTTCAAGAAAGATACAAAAGCCAAGGGCAACTTCAGCCGTATCAGCATAAGCCTCGCGTCTCCCGAAGAGATTCTCGAGAATTCGCACGGTGAGGTTCTCAAGCCCGAGACAGTCAACTACCGTACCTACAAACCGGAACGGGACGGATTGTTCTGCGAAAGAATTTTCGGTCCGTCGAAAGATTATGAGTGCCACTGCGGCAAATACAAGAGAATCCGCTACAAAGGCATCACTTGCGACCGCTGCGGCGTGGAAGTTACCGAGAAGAAGGTGCGCAGAGAGCGTATGGGTCATATCACCCTTACCGTTCCCGTTGCCCATATCTGGTATTTCCGCTCAACTCCCAACAAGATAGGTTACCTTCTCGGCATCCCCAGCAAGAAACTGGAAGCCGTCATTTACTATGAAAAATACATCGTTGTAAATGCCGGTGCGGCTGCCGAATTCGGAGTCAGCAACGCCGACCTCCTGTCGGAAGACGAATATGTGCAGATTCTCGACCGTCTGCCCCAGGGAAACCAGCAGCTCGAGAATGACGACCCCCAGAAGTTCGTTGCCGGTATGGGTGCGGAGGTTATCTACGACATGCTCAAGACCATCGACCTCGACACCCTTTCGTTCGATCTCCGCCACAAGACCGAGACCGAGACCTCGCAGCAGCGCAAGGCCGAGGCCTTGAAGCGACTCAGCGTTGTGGAAGCGTTCCGCGAGGCCAAGGATATCAACCGTCCCGAATGGATGATTCTGAAGGTCATTCCGGTGATTCCGCCCGACCTCAGACCGTTGGTTCCCCTCGATGGCGGCCGTTTCGCCACATCGGACCTCAACGACCTCTACCGCAGGGTCATCATCCGCAACAACCGTCTCAAGAGACTCATCAGCATCAAGGCTCCCGAGGTTATCCTCCGCAACGAAAAGCGTATGCTCCAGGAGGCCGTGGATTCCCTCTTCGACAATTCCAGGAAGTCCAATGCCGTCAAGAGCGAGGCCAACCGTACCCTCAAGTCCCTTTCGGACAGCCTCAAGGGCAAGCAGGGACGTTTCCGCCAGAACCTCCTCGGCAAGCGTGTTGACTATTCGGCACGTTCGGTTATCGTGGTAGGTCCCGAACTCAAGATGCACGAAGTGGGTCTGCCTAAGTTCATGGCAGCCGAACTTTACAAACCCTTCATCATCCGCAAGCTCATCGAGCGCGGCATAGTGAAGACCGTGAAGTCCGCCAAGAAGATTGTCGATCGTCACGACCCCGTGATATGGGATATTCTCGAGAATGTGATGAAGGGACATCCCGTGCTCCTCAACCGAGCCCCTACCCTTCACCGACTCAGTATCCAGGCCTTCCAGCCCAAACTCATTGAAGGAAAGGCAATCCAGCTTCATCCTCTGTCGTGTACGGCGTTCAATGCCGACTTTGACGGTGACCAGATGGCGGTCCACCTCCCTCTGGGCAATGCCGCCATACTTGAGGCGCAGCTGCTGATGCTCGGTTCCCACAATATCCTCAACCCCGCCAACGGCGCCCCTATCACCGTGCCTTCTCAGGATATGGTGTTGGGTCTCTATTATATCACCAAGGAGCGTCCCGGTTCCAAGGGTGAAGGCCTCACCTTCTATGGTCCCGAAGAGTCCATCATTGCCTACAACGAAGGTCGCGTGACTCTCCAGTCAATAGTCAAGGTTCGTCTTCCCAAGGACAAGCTTGACCCTTCGAAGGGTACCGAACTCGTCACCACAACCCCCGGCAGAATCATGTTCAACCAGGTTGTTCCCGATGAAGTTCCCTACATCAACACCCTGCTCAAGAAGAAGAGTCTCCGCGACATCATCGGTGACGTGCTCAAATATACCGGTGTGGCCAGAACCTCCCAGTTCCTCGACGATATCAAGAACCTGGGTTACCGTATGGCCTACCTCGGCGGTTTGTCGTTCAACCTCGCCGACGTTCTGGTTCCAGAAGAGAAAGGCGAACTGATACAGAAAGGTTACGATGAGGTTGCCGAAATCCAGGCGAACTTCGGTATGGGATTCCTCACCAACAACGAGCGCTACAACCAGATCATCGACGTTTGGTCCAAGACCAACAACGCCCTGACCGGCCTTGTCGAGAAACAGATCAAGTCTGACAACCAGGGATTCAACCCCGTATATATGATGCTTGACTCGGGAGCCCGCGGAAGCAAGGACCAGATTCGCCAGCTCTGCGGTATGCGTGGTCTTATGGCCAAGCCCCAGAAAGCCGGTTCGTCCGGAAATGAAATCATCGAGAACCCTATCCTTACCAACTTCAAGGAGGGACTTAGCGTGCTCGAGTACTTCATCTCCACCCACGGTGCCCGTAAAGGTCTTTCCGATACCGCCCTCAAGACTGCCGATGCCGGTTATCTCACCCGCCGTCTGGTTGACGTGTCGCACGACGTCATCATCAACGAGGAGGATTGCGGCACACTGCGCGGTCTGGTGGCCACTGCCATCAAGGACAAGGACGAAATTGTGGAAACCCTCGGAGAAAGGATTCTCGGACGTACATCTGTCCACAACATCTACAATCCCCTCACCGGCGAACTCATTCTCGAGGCCGGCGAGCAGATTACCGAAGCCATTGTCGAACAGATTGAGGTTCTCCCCATCGAGAGCGTCGAGATTCGTTCGGTACTCACCTGCGAGTCCCGCAAGGGTGTCTGCGCCAAATGCTACGGACGCAACCTTGCCACGAGCCGCATGGTCGAGAAGGGAGAAGTTGTGGGTGTCATCGCCGCCCAGTCAATCGGCGAGCCCGGTACCCAGCTTACCCTCCGTACGTTCCACGTCGGTGGTGTTGCCGGCAACGTTGTTTCGGACAGCGAAATCAAGTCCAAATACGACGGTCTGCTCGACTTCGAGGAGCTGCGTACCATCACCAAGGTCGATGCCGAAGGTGCAGAGCACACCATAGTTGTGAGCCGTACCTGCGAAATGACCATCAAGGATGGCAATACCGATATGACTCTGTCGCAATATACCATTCCTTATGGTGCAGAACTGTATTTCAACCAGGGAGCCAAGGTTACCAAGGGCGACCTTATCTGCGAATGGGACGCATACAACGCCCTCGCCATTTCGGAAGTCTCCGGTACTGTCCGTTATGAAGGTCTTACCGACGGTGTTTCCTACCGCGAAGAGGCTACCGACGAGCAGGCTCTCCACAAGGAGAAAGTCATCATCGAGTCCAAGGACCGCAACATTACCCCTGTCATCCATATTGTTGACGTTGAGGGTAATGATCTGGTTCAATACAACCTCCCCGTAGGCGCCCACATCAACGTTTCCGACAACCAGGCCATCAAGACCGGTGAGATTCTCTACAAGATTCCCCGCGCCTCGGGAAAGGCCGGCGATATCACGGGTGGTCTCCCCCGCGTCACCGAACTGTTCGAGGCCCGCAACCCTTCGAACCCCGCCGTTGTTTCTGAAATCAATGGTGAGGTCATCATGGGCAAGGCACGCAGGGGTAACCGTGAGATTATCGTCAAAGCCAAGAGCGGCGAAGAGAAACGCTACCTCGTTCCCCTCACCAAGCAGATTATGGTTCAGGAGAACGACTATGTAAGAGCCGGTATGCCACTTTCGGACGGAGCTGTTTCCCCCAGTGACATTCTTGCAATCCTGGGTCCTGTCAAGGTTCAGGAGTACATCGTCAATGAGGTTCAGGCGGTATATCGTCTCCAGGGTGTGAAAATCAATGACAAGCATTTCGAAGTCATTGTAAGGCAGATGATGCGCAAAGTTCAGATTGTAGAACCCGGCGACACCAGCTTCCTCCCCGAGCAACTCGTGGACAAATGGGAATTCCTCGAAGAGAACGACAACATCTACGACAAGAAGGTTGTTACCGACGCCGGTGACTCCCAGGTTCTCCACGCCGGACAGATTGTTTCTGTAAGGCAGCTCCGCGACGAGAATTCGATGCTCAAGCGTCAGGACCTCAGAGTGGCCGTTGCCCGCGATGCCGTTCCCGCCACCTCCAACCAGGTGCTTCAGGGTATCACCCGCGCCGCATTGCGCACCAGCAGTTTCATGTCCGCCGCATCCTTCCAGGAGACCACCAAGGTTCTTGGAGATGCCGCCATCCGCGGAAAGGTTGACTTCCTCGAGGGCCTCAAGGAGAACGTCATCTGCGGACACCAGATTCCTGCCGGTACGGGACAGCGTGACTACGAAAAGATTATTGTTACATCAGCCGAGGACTTTGCCCGTATGGCTGCC
Source organism: Bacteroidales bacterium (assembly GCA_021443625.1). GTDB lineage: Bacteria > Bacteroidota > Bacteroidia > Bacteroidales > UBA932 > Equibacterium. The sequence continues at coordinate 21,481 of JABUTP010000008.1, forward strand.
CGCTACAACAACTAATCTTGTTCAAATAATATCAAAAGAGGCTGGCAATGAAGGTTGTCAGCCTCTTTTTTTCTAAATTCGCGCGGAAAAATCAGTAAAGAAATGGCTATCATAAGAGAACTCAACGGAATAAAACCCAAAATAGGCAGGAACTGTTTCATTGCAGAAACCGCCGTTCTGATTGGAGATGTAACAATAGGCGACGACTGCACCATCTGGTATGGTGCAGTGCTGCGCGGTGATGTGGGCCCGATAATAGTGGGCAACCGCTGCAATATCCAGGACAATGCCGTGCTGCATACCACATACAACTGTTCGAAAGTTGTCCTGGGAGACGACTCTTCGGTGGGCCATCTTGCCCAGATTCACGGTGGCATAGTGGGCAGTTGCGTCCTCGTGGGAATGGGCGCCATCATTATGGACAACGCCCGGGTGGCTGACGGCACCATAATCGCTGCGGGAGCGGTGGTTCTTGCGGGCAAACAGCTTGATGCAGGCACCTACGCCGGCATCCCCGCAAAATTGGTGAAGGAAGGGAGCGAGGAAACCACAGCCAGGGCCCTTAAGAACGCCCAGGGCTACCTGAAATACAAGGAGTGGTATCTCGGCCCTGATTATAAGGAGTGCGCCGCTGAGGAAAACCTGGCATCCGACAGCTCCTGCGAATAAGAGATTCGCGGAATCAGCCCGATTTTTTGTAACTTTGGGTTATGCGTAAGTGGTCCACCAGAGTGAAACGGGCATTGGCGGAAACCGTTCTGCTTTTGCAGCTCGTCCTTTTGCCCTTAGTCGTTTCGTGCGACCACTCTACCATTACCCCCGAGCCCCCCGTTCCGAAGGCAGATTATATCACACTGCAGGATGGTTCCGAGGTGAAGGCCTCCCTTTTCGAAAAAGGGCTCATCACCCTCAAGGTCAGCAAAGAATTGGCCTCCGCCCTTGAAGAAAACCCGGGGGCATTCATCGAAAGCCATAACTGGATGGGGGCGAAATCTGTCGAAAGAACCTTTCCCGAGGCCGGTGAATTTGAGGAAAGAAGCCGCAGGGCGGGTCTGCACCTGTTCTACAATCTCACATTTGACGAGTCCGTACCCCTTACCCGGGCAGGCAACTCCCTGTTTGACGAGGAGGGGATAGAGTCTGCCGAATATGTCCCGATCACCCTGAAACCCGACTTTACGGACCTGACCTGGATGTATGCCGCCGCGCCCCTTCGGGCAGCGACGGATTCTGCAGAGGTCTGCTCCGTTCAAAACAGCGGAGATTACGCCAACGAAGCCACCTGGCTGTTCAACGACCCCAAACTGAAATATCAGTGGGGATATTTCAATGACGGCATTGACCGGAGCGGCCAGTCTGTTACAATGCGGAAAGGGTGCGACGTGGGTGTCCTCCCCGTTTGGGAACGGCTGAAATCCGGCAATCCGGACGTGATAGTGGGTGTGGTGGACGGAGGCATAGACTATGACCACGAAGACCTGAAGGGAAATCTCTGGGTGAATCCCGAAAACAATGTCCACGGCGAGAACCTCGGGTACAATTTCTTTGACCACGAGTATCTGATAGTTAAGGATAAGCACGGAACCCACGTGGCCGGCACCATAGGGGCTGTCAACAACAACGGCAAGGGAGTCTGCGGCATAGCCGGAGGCGACCTCGGTCACGGCATCAAGGGGGTGAAACTTATGTCGTGCCAGATTTTCAAGCCCAACGTATCGGGCAGCGGCAACGGAGCCGAAGCCATAAAGTGGGCCTGCGACCACGGGGCGGTGATTGTCCAGAACAGCTGGTCCTACGAATCCACCGCATATATGCCGGAGCATACCCGGGCTGCCATTGACTATTTCAATGAAAATGCCGGTAAAGATGCGGACGGACGCCAGGTAGGGCCGATGGCCGGAGGGGTGGTGTTTTTCTCTGCCGGCAACAAGGGAACCGACATTGTTTATCCGGGAGCATACGAAGGGTGCGTGGCGGTTGCCGCCGTGGGGCCGGACTATACGAGACCGTCCTATTCCAATTATGGGGATTGGGTGGATCTGGCGGCCCCGGGGGGTATAAGCAACTCCCGCGGCGGGATTCTCAGCACGATTCTCGACAATCAGTACGGCTATCTTGCGGGGACGTCGATGGCCTGCCCCCACGCTTCGGGGGTGGCTGCGCTCATCGTTGCAAACAGGGGGGGGCAGGGTTTTACCCGGGACAGTCTGCTCAATCTTCTTTACGACGGGGCCCAGGATATCTCAAGGTTCTCCGACGGCCGCCCTATAGGGAAGGGGCTGGCAAATGCCGCCGCCTCGCTTGAAGCCGACAACGACGCTCCGTTGCAGCAGATTACCATTTTCGAACCTTCTGTAAAATACAACTCGGTCGCCATCAGAGTCGGAGTGCACAACAACACCCCGGCCGCCGTTGCCAAAGGGGTGAGGATATTTTATTCACCGGAACAGTTCACCGACACCACCGGTATTGCCGCAGTCAATTTCGAGGAGAGGATTGAAGGTTCCGACAAGGAACTTTCGCCGGTTCTGACAACCTTGGATTACAATACCCGATATTGGCTCGCCGCAGTGGTCTATGACTACTGCGGAAGGGTTTCTCCCCTGTCGGAGATTGTCTCAATCGTCACAGATATGAATATCCCGCCGACATTCAGCGGAGACACCTCCCCGCTGACGGTGCGCCATCACGAAACCGTCATTGTGGAATATCGGTTCAGTGACCCCGAAGGGGAGAATGTTGACTGCTCCATCGAGAAAGGTTCCGGCGCCGTCACCCTTTTCAAGGAAGGGCAGACCGCAAAGGTGTGTATTTCGGGGAGCGGAGCCCCCGCCGGAGAATATGCATTCACTCTCTCATTCCGCGATGAAAGCGGTGCGGAGACTTCGGTTACCGTACCTTATACGATATTGTCCAACACAGCCCCGGTTCTCTGCAGCGGGTTCGAAAACATTGTCGTGGGAGAGACAGCCCAAATCGACCTCGCCCGACACTTCTCTGATGAAGACGGCGAAGAGTTGAGATACACTATCGAAACCAAACCCAACGGCGTGGTCAGCGCCTCCATTTTCCAAGGAACGCTGAGTCTGGTGCCCCAGTCGGCAGGCAAGACTGTGGTGACCATCCACGCCACAGATCTGGGCGGCCTGCATACGTCCGGCTCCTTCGAGGTGATTTCGAGGAACGGGGCGGGGACTCTGGATATCTATCCGAATCCAGTTACGGAAGGGAAGCTCCACATCCGCCCGCTATCCGTACAGGAGATACGAATCACCGTTACCGGTCCCACCGGAGCTACGGTTTGTGACGTCAAGGGAGAGTACGGCCCGTTCGAGCCCGCTGTCGTGGATTTGAAACGATATGTCGCGGGAGTCTATACCGTTAAGGTAAAGATGGCATCTGGAGAGGTGACACGGAGCATTGTAAAACTATAGAAACTGGTATGAAAAGAATCATAATTGTGACGTGTTTCGCTTTCTGCAGCCTCGTCTGCAGCGCCCAGATGATGCAGAGTGTCGGCATTCCCTTACGTTTTGACGACATTGCAATGGGTGGCACCGACGTTGTCCGCGAAACTGCTATGGTTGGGAAGGATTTCTCCCTGGACTGCGAAGGAAATCTCCTGAAATGGCTTCCGGAAACCACAGACATCACCATCTACTCCCTCTCCGCAAAGGGTAAGGTAACTCCCGATCTGATGCTGGGAGGGTCTTTCACCCATAACAATATCCCGCAGATGGAGCTGTTTGACGATATGGGGAGTTCTGCCGGATGGTTCTCACCGAGCGAGTGGAAAGTGGAACTTATGGGGGCGTTCAAGGCTACGGAACGGATTACGGCAAGCGCCAAACTACGCTATATGCAATCCACTCTGGCGCCGGGCCGCACCGCAAACCATTTCTCGGCAGACATAGCGTGCCTCTACTCCTTCAGAGGGGTCCAGACCGGCCTCAAGGTGGCCAACATAGGCAGCAAGGTGAATTACGGATATGGGGCGTACCAACTGCCGATTGTCGTGAAAGCCGGCGGACTTTCGGTTCTGAGATTCAGCCCCAACCACAGAATGGAGGTGGCGGCAGATGCCGGATGTGTGGTGAATGAGTCCATGTCCGCTTTGTTTGCAATAGGCACATCCTACACCTGGAACAGGATTGTGACGGTCAGCTGCGGATACAATTACTCCGCCAATGAACTGGCGGTACCATCCTACGCCACATTGGGCGGGAATGTCCATTTATGGAAGGTACGGCTTGGGGCGGCTTATATATCGGCGGGCAACTCCATTTCGTTTATGCTCGGTTGCCGTTTGTGATAAAGAATGTTTACCTTTGTCTGGTTATACGGCAGTATTTTGAATTCGAAATATGATAGGAGTTTATGATTCGGGGATAGGCGGCCTTTCGGTCTGGCGGGAGATATTTTACCTTCTGCCGGAAGAATCCTACGCCTATTTCTCCGACGCCAGATACTGCCCCTACGGGGAGCGGGACACCGACTTCATCACCGGGCGTGCCCTGGCAATCTCCGAAATGCTCATAAAACGCGGATGCGACATCATTGCCGTGGCGTGCAACACCGCGACCGCCGCTGCCATAGAAACCCTGCGCAAGACTTTCGACATACCCTTTATCGGAATGGAACCAGCGGTGAAACCCGCCATCCTTGCTTCCAAGAGCGGCGTAGTGGGGGTTCTGGCAACCGCCGTCACTTTCAAGGGGAAGAAATACAACGACACCCGTCTCCAATATGCCGGAGGCAATCCCAACATCAGGATAATGGAGCAGGTTGGCTACGGATTGGTCGAGGCGGTGGAGAGCGGCAGGATACACTCTCCCGAAACCGTAGCTCTGCTCGAAAAATATATTCTGCCGATGAAGGAGCAGGGGGCCGACCATATTGTCCTCGGTTGCACCCACTACCCTTTTCTGGCCGAAGAGATTGCCCGCATCGCCGGGCCGGACGTCAACATCGTGAACCCCGCCCCGGCTGTGGCACGCCAGTTGCAACGCAACTACAGTCCCAAGGCGGCTGCAGCCCCCGCCACCATTGAGTTTCTCTCCTCGGGAACCTTCAATGCCGGAGTGCGCAACCTTCTGGACTCATTGTGTGCAGGGCGCAGTTACACCCTGACAGAAAAAATGGAAATAAAATGAAAAAAATTCTCCGCATACTCTCACTCCTGCTGCTGGTTGTACCCACAGGATGCGACTGGCTCGGTCCCAAGGCCGAACCCGAAGTGAATATGGTACTTGTCTATCTGGCTGGCAACAACAATCTCTCAAGCTATATAAGCAACAACATCACGGAGATCGTCGGAGGATACATCCCGCCGATGTCCAACAAAAACCAGCAACTGCTGGTGTTCATCAGTCTTGTGGGGGACGATGCGGTGCTGCGACGCTATTGCTGCAACAAAAAGGGGGAAGTCCTGTATGAAGACCTGAAGAACTACGGGGAGGATTTCGACGCCTGCACCCCGGATGCCCTGGCGCAGATTCTGGACGACGCCGAGTTGATATGCCACCCCACCCACCGCACAATGTTATTTTCGTCCCACGGCAGCGCCTGGCTCCCGTCCGGATATTACAGCCACAGCACGGACGCATCCGGGGCAGCTGAAGAGCGGCTCGCCGTCCCCGTCACCAAAGCGGATTATCCGCACGCCGCCGTCAACAGCATCGGGCAGGATGCCGATACCGGAAACGAACTTGACATCACCGATTTCGCACGGATTGCGGGACGCTACCACTGGGACTCGATACTGATTGACTGCTGCTACGGAGGCTCAGTCGAGCTGGCTTACGAGCTCCGCTCGATATGCGACTATCTGATAGGCTCGGCCCCCGAAATACTCGGATACGGATTCCCCTACAAGATATTGCTCAACGAACTGTTCAACAACCGCGGGGAAGTCGGTTTGAAGTTCATCTGCCAGAAATACTACGAAATGTATTACAATCAGATAGGTATGGAACAGTCGGGTTGCATCGCGCTGGTTGACTGCAGCCAACTGGAGGCCCTTGCCGACATCTGCCGCGATATCGTGGCCGACCGCCGCAGTGAGATGAGCAGTGTAAAACGGGGGGATATCCAGCCCTATCATTACGTTGCGCGGAAAGACTATTTCTTTGACCTGGGTCATTATTACGAATCTTTCGCCACTGCCGAGCAATACCGTGACTTGACTACACGTCTTGACGCGGCCGTCATCTGCAAATATGCCACCCCCAAGTTTTTAGGGGTGTCCATAGACCATTTCAGCGGTTTGAGCACCTATATTCCCAAGAGCAGTTACGTCAATCTCAACGCCGCCTACCGCCAGACATCCTGGAACCGCAAGGTAAAAGTGCTGGAATAGAAAGTTTTAGAAGCTGTTTAAATTTAATTCGAATTTTTGCAATTAAGTTTAAACAGTTTCTGATTTGGTGTTATCATTATAATTGCTACCTTTGCGTCCCCGCGTAAAGCGTTAAAATGCGTCAGGCATTTTGGTGCAATGGGGTCCGGCGCCGTTTGCCGGACTGAGTAACACATTTTAATTAAAAACACAATGAAAGAACTTAACATCAAAGGCTCTGCAAGAGCCACCGGCCGCAAAGCCGACGTCAAAGCAGTCCGTCGTGCAGGCCTCGTTCCCTGCAACATCTATGGCGCAGGCATCGAAAACCTCTCATTCGCCATCACAGTAAAGGATCTGGAGTCCATCACCAACACTCCTTACTCCCACATCATCAACCTCGACATCGACGGCAACACCTTCAAGGCCATCCTCGGTGAGGTTCAGTACCATCCCGTAAAAGACAATGCAATCCACGCCGATTTCATCGTCGTTACCGAAGACAAACCCGTTGCCATCAACGTTCCCCTCGCCATCACCGGCAACTCGGAAGGTGTCAAACTCGGAGGCAAACTCGTTGTCAGCTGCCGCAAACTCCGCGTCAGCGCCCTCCTCAAGAACCTTCCCGACGAACTTCCCGTTGACATCACCACTCTTAAGATTGGCAAGCGTATCAACGCAGGTGACCTTGAGTATGACAATGTAACCATCCTCAGCCCCAAGACCACCATCATCTGCACCATCAAGAGTACCCGCAACGCTGCCGTTGAGGCCTCTGCAGAATAATGAACTACCTTGTCGTAGGCCTGGGCAACATCGGCCCGGAATACGCTTCGACCCGTCACAATATGGGTTTTATGACATTGGATGCCCTCGCAAAGGCATCCAATGTCACTTTTGAATCGAAGCGCTTTGGAGATATGGCCACCCTCCGCATAAAGGGCAGAACCTTGAATCTGCTCAAACCCTCTACCTATATGAACAACAGCGGCAGAGCGGTTGCCCATTGGGTGACCAAACTCAAAATCCAGCCCGAGCAGCTGCTTGTGGTTGTGGATGACCTCGCCCTGCCGTTCGGGGCATTGAGGATGCGCGGCCAAGGGAGCAACGGCGGCCACAACGGCCTCCGCAGCATTGATGAGCATCTCGGCTCCAACTCCTATGCCCGCCTGCGGCTCGGCATTGGCAGCGGCTTCGCCCCTGGAGCGCAGGTGGACTTTGTGCTGAGCGAGATTGGCCCCGAAGAGCAGAAAATGCTCCCCGAAGTGCTGGAAACCGCCTCAGAAGCAATCAAGACGTTCGTGCTGGAGGGGGTCGGCAACGCCATGAACAAATTCAACAAGAAGGGAGTCGGCAAGGTTCAGTCTTCGGCAGAATCGTCCTCCGAATCATCTTCCCAACCGAAATAACCGGGAGCGTAGCCGCCCACCTGGATATTGTCATAAAGAGTGTCGATGTCGCGGCGCTCTTTTTTTGTGGGACGCCCCGCCCCTCTCTCACGCACCACGAAGAATGTCTCGTTGGGGGCGTGCAGTTTGTCCAGTTCGCTCTGGGGGGTGATGTTTTCGGCAAATTCCGGCACCCGCTTGGCCCCCTGGCGCGCCTCAACAGGCATCACCACCCTGTAAGTAAAATGAACGACACCTTTGCGCACAACAATCACATCTCCCGATTTAACCTGCTGGGAGGGTTTGACCTCCCGCCCCTGCAGGGTGACTCTGTTCCCCTTGCAGGCTTCGGTGGCCTCGGTGCGTGTCTTGAACACCCTGATGGCCCACAGATATTTGTCTATTCTCGCGGAGTCCGACATATCCCCTACTCCCCTTCTTCTTTCATCTCATCGATGGAGGCCTCTATGAGAATGGTACCCAGGCCCTTGGGTTGGAGGGAGAAGTCGGTCAAAGAAGCGGGAACCAGTATGGTGTCCCCCTTCTCGATTTCCATCACACCCCCGTCCCACTTGAGGCTGGCCGCTCCGTCGATGCACATATACACGATGAAACTGGTATAGTTGTCGGTATTAACCTCAACCTCTGATGCCAGTTCAATCCGTTTTATGGTGAAATACCTGTCGCGGCATATCACATCCTTGGCACGGGCGGCGGGGATATAGAGTTCGTCCGCCTTGTATTTGCAGTAATCTATGCAGTCGATGGCCTCGTCGAGGTGCATCTCGCGGCGGGTGGCGGGATTGTTTTCGTACCCCCAGTCGTAGAGGCGCAGGGTGGCGTCACTGTTCTCCTGAACCTCTGCTATCAGAACATTCCCTTCGGCAGCATGGACTGTTCCGGCTTTAATGTAGAAGCAGTCGCCCGGTTTGGGATTATAGACGTTCATCAGGCTGGGAGCGGTCTCGGCCTTGCAGGCATCGTAGAACTCCTGTGCCGTCACGTCCCTGTTGAATCCCATATAGACTTTGGCATCGGGAGCCGCATCCACCACATACCAGAATTCGGTCTTGCCCAGACTGTCGTAGCGTTCGAGGGCTATTTCATCGGTCGGATGCACCTGCACCGAGAGTCTTTCGCGGATATCCAGAAA
>JABUTP010000090.1:0-2491 GCA_021443625.1 Bacteroidales bacterium
TTTGGCAGCAATCTCTGTTATTGCCGACCACTTGGTGGCATGCTTTACTTTACCGGCAATCTGTTGTTTTTCTTTTTCCATCTTCTACGAAATCTAATTTATGCAGCGCTTAACATTCGCCAGCCGGTTTATCCTTGCCCCCCAACAAAACACTTAATCCTGCCCGGACCAGCAAGTTGTTGCTCTCCACGCAGTTACAAGGTTGGTCAGAAAGAGTTGGTGCAACGGCGGTTTCTTGCGGCCGTGGCATATCAAGTAGTTTTGCAGCACAAAAAAGTGTGTCATATCCCCTAAAGGGGGATAACAATTCTACAAAGATACAACAAATTGTTGACAGACGGTGAGGTTACACCGATTTTGTTGGAAGAAGTGTCTTACCGCTCGGTTATGGGGCGCACCTGGCAGCCGAGGTCGCGCCAGCCGGAGGCGGAGTCGAAGCGGCTTGAGTGGAAGATTAACCAATGGCCGTAATGGTCCATATCGCCATTGTATGGAGATGAACTCCAATACGCTCCGAAACAGCCGGCTTCACTTTCCACGTGCATCAATCTGGCGTTCATGCAATAGCCGGCAGCCGGGAAGAAGACGCAGGTGCCAAGTTTTTCATTGACGAGTCTGAACCCCTTGTTGTCCGCATCCCATTCTGTTCTGATGGTGGCGTTGCCAATGGTCACTTGTTCGGGATTTCTGCCGGGGGCGAGTTTGTTGAGCAATTCCAGATCCATCATCCTCCATTCCGAGCCCCAGTTGTAGGTGGCGGCATCACCGTAGATGACACCATTGACGGGACCGAGATTGATCTTCCCCGCGAAATCCGTCACGTCCGCCTGTTCATAAAGTCCCCAGCCGCGCGAGGAAAAAGTTGTATTGCTCCATTCGGCGCCGGTAGGATGATATCCATTGGCATCGTCGTACTGGACACAATTGTCGCCGGTGAGATCGATGTTCCATTGGGTGTCCATTACATCAACGTCAACCTTCCAGCCCTGCTGTTCGCCCCAGCGGAAGTAGAAGCCGTGAGCCGTTTCTGATGCGGCGCCGATATTGGCTGTGGCAAAGGCAATCCACTTGTCCTTGGTCTCCGGGTTGGTATCTTCATATATGTCGGCACGGGTTATCCCGAGGTTGACCCATTCGTGTTCACCGTATTCGTCCATCCCTGCCGTCTGAATGATTTCGGGAGTCCTGCCGGAGCAATCGACGTTGTAGAGTTTTGCCGCAATGGCGGTGTTCCTGCCCTCAAGGTTATATGCCACCTGGTAGCCCTTGGTGCCGCGGTAGGTGTAATTGACATTGACGGCAACCCGCAGATTGACCGGAGCGGCCTCATCTACCAGAGGGGTTGGGATGTAGGCAGTTATTGTCTTCACGCCGTCAACAGTATTGGCGCCTGACAGATTGACTGAATAGACGTCATCGCCCCAAGCCCCAGACACTCTTGCCGATATCGGCTGCATATACTGTCCCAGCACGTCGGAGTCCAGTTTGGCGGTCACCTTGAAGACGGCCACTTTGTTTTGGAAGCTGACCGAGGTGGAGCCGGCGGCAAGTTGGGCGCTCATAATGGCGCAGTCGGCAAGATGGTTGGTCACATTATCCCCATACTCGGACATATCCTGCGTCCGGGGCTGCGCAAGGAAAGCCTTCCAGGCGGCATCATCCTTTCCCGCATACTTGGGATAGACGGCGGTGTAGGCCGTTCCGGCATCTATTGTTCCTTCGGTCAGCGTGAATGTGGCGGACTTGCCGTTTTCGCTGATGGCGGTGGCTGCCATCACAACGTCGGGCGTGGTGGTGGCGTTGTTTGCCGCATAGAGACCGATTTCATCCCGCAACTTCCAAGTGACCTTGAGTTTCTTTGCCGTCCGGTCGTATTCATAGGCGGTCTTGGTAACGTCGTCGCCGGGCAGGGTGGCCCGGATGGTGGTGATTGGCTCACTCCGGTCGTCATCTGCAGGGGCGATGTTCTCCGTGCAGGCCGTAAGGGCAAGGATGGCCGTACATACGGCGATTGAAAGCATTCTCTTCATAAATCGCTACTCGCCGCCTCCCGTCAGCCAGTCTTCTTCCTCATAATCTTCCAGGTCGCTTCCTGTGCAGATGTTTTCGCAGAGTATTTCAAACTGTTCGACAGCGGGCTTCGCATAGTTCCGCTTCACGAAACTTTCGACCGATAGTGTTTTCCTTTCCATTTGTGATTGTAATTTGAGGCTACTTGGCGGCAAAGTTACAACAAATTGTTGACAGACGGTGAGGCTCCGGCGATTTTTAAGAGTTCTTTAAGCTATTGCTCAGCGGCCTGCGATGGCTGTAACACTTTCCACCCATTCTTTGACAGTCTGCTCACTGTCATTACCCTCGAACCGGCGACCATCTATCACTGTCGCTTGGGGTTCAAGGCTGCGTATCTCGCTCACTGGAGTGTCGATGCCGCTGCTTCCCGATGTGCAGAATGGAATGATGGTTTTGCCACTGAGGTCGTATGCTTCAA
>JABUTP010000090.1:6549-11066 GCA_021443625.1 Bacteroidales bacterium
TCGCCTCCGAGATGGGTGTCACCATTGGTGGACTTCACTTCGAACACGCCGTCACCGAGTTCGAGGATGGAGATATCGAATGTTCCGCCACCGAGGTCGAACACTGCCACCTTCATATCCTTGTTTTTCTTGTCAAGGCCGTAGGCAAGGGCGGCTGCGGTGGGTTCGTTGATGATGCGCTTCACTGTGAGGCCGGCGATTTCACCCGCCTCCTTGGTGGCCTGTCGCTGGCTGTCGCTGAAGTATGCCGGCACGGTGATGACCGCTTCAGTAACGCTCTGGCCGAGATAGTCTTCGGCGGTTTTCTTCATTTTCTGGAGCACCATTGCGGAGATTTCCTGAGGTGAGTAGAGACGGCCGTCGATATCGACGCGCGGGGTGTCACCTGCACCGCTTACCACTTTGTAGGGAACGCGGTCCGCTTCCCTGGCGACGCGGGCGTAGGTTTCGCCCATGAAGCGTTTGATGGAGAAGATGGTACGCTGGGGGTTGGTGATGGCCTGACGCTTTGCGGGGTCGCCGATTTTGCGTTCGCCATTGTCTGTAAACGCCACTATCGAAGGGGTGGTGCGTTTGCCTTCGCTGTTGATGATGACTGCAGGCTCGTTGCCTTCCATAACGGCTACACACGAGTTGGTGGTGCCGAGGTCAATTCCGATAATTTTTCCCATAATATTTACTTTTTAGATTTTTCAAAAAAATTGCCGCATCTCCAACGGCGGGGATGCGGCTATGGGTATAACGAAGATTGTGCCAACGCGATTTTACGGAAGATTTGGCACGATTTACTGACACATTGTCAGCATTCCTGTTCGCAGATGAAGGGGGGCCAGTTGACAGGGGCGGTCACCGTCACCATCTCCTTCCTGACGGGATGGAGGAACGAGATGGAGCGGGCGTGGAGGCAGATTCCTCCGTCGCGGTTGGAACGGGGGGCGCCGTATTTGAGGTCCCCCTTGATGGGACAGCCGGCGCCGGCAAGCTGGCAGCGTATCTGGTGGTGGCGGCCGGTAAGCAGTTCCACCTCAACGAGATGGTATCGGTCAAAGGAGCGGAGCAGCCTGTAGCGAAGCCGTGCCTGCTTTGCCCCCTGCGGCACCTGCTGCGACTTTACGATATACGATTTGTTCTGCTTTTCGTTGCGCAGCAGCATATCCGTCAGCTCCTTTTCGGCCGGCTCGGGCCTGCTGCAGGTCAGCGCCCAGTAGGTCTTGTGGACGTCCCCGCTGCGGAACGCTTCGTTCATCCGTTCCAGCCCTTTGGAGGTCTTGGCAAAGAGGGAGACCCCCGTCACGGGGCGGTCCAGACGGTGGGGTACCCCCATAAACACCTGCCCCGGTTTGCAGTCGCGCTGCGCGATGAACGCTTTGAGAGTTTCACTCAAGGGTTCGTCCTCGGTCTTGTCCCCCTGCACCAGTTCCCCCACCCTTTTGTTTATGATGAGAAGATGGTTGTCTTCGTAGAGAATGCGGGAGGCGAGGTCGTTGAATTCCTCCTCCGATAATGTCCGGTATGTCATATCATCAGGTTTTTGTCGCCCCGTCCTTCACGGATCTCGGTGGAAGATATGTCAACAAGTGGCGTTCCCATAAGTCTTGCGCCGTATTTCCGGCAGAGTGCCGTCACGTCAAAGCCGCGGCGTGGATAGACCAGAATCCTGTAGTTGTCAACGATTTCGGTGAAATTGTACCACCGCTCTATGGCTGCAAAATTGTCTGCCCCCATAGCTATCACGAAGCGCACGTCGGGTTCGGTCTGTTTAAGGTGTGCCAATGTGCCGACGGTGTAGTTGGGGGTTGGCAGATGATATTCCGCATCGCTGACCACCGCCGCGAGACCGAGCCGCGCCACATCCCTGCGGACACGTTCCAGCCGCTCGTTCGCGCCCTCCTCCGCCCCCGGTTTGAAAGGACTCTGGGGGGAGACCACCAGACGCACCTCATCGTATCCTTCCTTCAGGAGATTCTCGATGATGGCGGTGTGCCCCTTGTGCAGCGGGTTGAATGTGCCGAAATAGAGCGCCACGGTGCGGGGCCCTTCTATCAGAGTTTCCGCCTCCGAAAGACATTCCGCCAGATTGTCATTTATGAGAATGCGGTCGAACTGCGGAGCGTAGGACATCTCCTCTGCCGCCTTTGCCAGCCGCGTCTCGATGGCCTCCGGGGTGTCGGTACCCCGCCCTTCCAGCCGCTGCCGCAGCACCTCCACCGAAGGGGCCTGTATGAACACCGACAGGGCGTCATCCTTCAGAATCCGCTTCAGGTTGATGCCTCCCTTGACATCGACGTCGAACACAATGGTGTGTCCGGCCGACCATATCCGCTCGATTTCGCTTTTGAGCGTGCCGTAATAGGACCCTTTATAGACCTGCTCGTATTCGATGAATTCCCCCGCCGCAATCCTCTTTTCAAAATCCTCCACACTCAGGAAATAATAGTCCCTGCCGTCAACCTCTTCGCCGCGCGGTGCCCTCGACGTGGCCGACACCGAAAGCTCCAGAGTGGGGAACTTCCGGAGCAGATGTCCCACCACGGTACTCTTTCCGGAGCCGGAGGGAGCCGAAAAAATAATGACTTTGTGTTTCATGCTTCAAAGTTAACCAATTTTTGCATAAATTAGCGGCGTTTTTGCCCCCACGAAGGTTACATTAATCATTATTAAATATCAAAACATGGTATCTTACAAACAATTAGGACTTGTAAACACCCGCGAGATGTTTGCAAAGGCAGTTGCAGGCGGCTATGCCATCCCTGCATTCAACTTCAACAACATGGAGCAGCTGCAGGCCATCATCCAGGCCTCTGCAGAAACCAAGAGCCCGGTTATCCTCCAGGTATCCAAAGGTGCCCGCAAATATGCCAACGCCACCCTTCTCCGCTATATGGCCGAAGGTGCCGTTGAGTATGCCAAGGAACTCGGCTGGGAAAAGCCCCAGATCGTGCTTCACCTCGACCACGGCGACACATTCGAGACCTGCAAGAGCTGCATCGACTCGGGTTTCTCTTCAGTTATGATTGACGGTTCTTCCCTTCCCTACGAAGAGAACATCGCCCTCACCAAGAAAGTTGTGGAATATGCCCACCAGTTTGACGTTACCGTAGAGGCCGAACTCGGCGTACTGGCAGGTGTTGAGGATGAGGTCAGCGCTGCCGAATCCCACTACACAAAGCCCGAAGAGGTTATCGACTTTGCCACCCGTTCGGGTTGCGACTCCCTCGCCATCTCCATCGGAACTTCCCACGGAGCATACAAGTTCACTCCCGAGCAGTGCACCCGTGACCCCAAGACCGGCAAACTCGTTCCCCCTCCCCTCGCGTTCAGCGTACTCCACGAGGTAGAGGCCAAGCTCCCCGGCTTCCCCATCGTGCTCCACGGTTCATCTTCAGTTCCCCAGGAAGAAGTTGACACCATCAACGCCCACGGCGGCAAACTCCCCGATGCAGTAGGTATCCCCGAGGAACAGCTCCGCGAAGCTGCCAAGAGCGCTGTCTGCAAGATCAACATCGACTCCGACTCCCGTCTGGCAATGACTGCCGCAATCCGCAAGCATTTCGACGAGAACCCCGGCCACTTTGATCCCCGCCAGTATCTCACTCCCGCCCGCGACAACATGAAGAAGATGTACATGCACAAGATTGTGAATGTACTCGGCAGCAACGGCAAGGCCGAATAAGACCAAAAGAAGGACTTTCCGACCCGGAATCCGGCCCGAAAGTCATCACACATATAAAGCCCGACACCAGATGTCGGGCTTTTTTGTTTACGAAATCGTTATATTTGCAATTACGATTTAGAAGCTGTTTAACCATGAAAAGATTGTTGACATTATTGGCCGCGGTGGTTGTTTCCGTTGCGGCAGCGGCAGATGAGGGGATGTGGCTCCCTTCTATGATTGAGAACATCATTGGCGATATGCAGGCAAAGGGGTTCCGGCTCGATGCCGAGGACGTGTATAGTGTCAACCGGGCGAGTCTGAAGGATGCCGTGGTGCTGTTCGGTTCGGGCTGCACCGGCGAACTGATTTCGGACAAGGGACTGCTTATTACAAACCATCACTGCGGCTATTATTTCATTTCAAGCCACAGCACTGTGGAACACGACTACCTGCGCGACGGGTTTTGGGCGCTGAATATGGAGGAGGAACTCCCCTGTCCGGGGCTTACGGTAAGTTTCCTGGAATGGATGCGGGACGTTACGGACGAGGTGCTGGCGGGTTACAGAGAAGGGATGAGCGAGGATGAGCGGGAGGAGATTGTGGCAAGGAATTCGGCGGCGCTAATTGAGGCTGCCACAGGTGGCAATGGAGACCTGAAGGCGAAGGTTGCCCCGCTGTACTACGGCAATCAGTATTTTCTCTATCTTTTCAAGATTTACAGGGACGTGCGGCTCGTTGGAGCACCCCCCTCTTCCATAGGCAAGTTCGGCGGGGACACCGACAACTGGATGTGGCCGCGCCACACGGGGGATTTTTCAATGTTCCGCATATATGCCAACCCCGCCACCAACGAGCCGGCGGA
>JABUTP010000091.1:0-8388 GCA_021443625.1 Bacteroidales bacterium
TTGGACCAGGTGTGCTTGTAGGGTTGGATGAGATTGATTTCCTTGTTGTTGTCTAATGACCAGGTGAACCAGAGTTCACGGCGCTGGTCATCTTCCTGATATATTGCGAATACGTCCCAGTTACTCTCAAAGTAGGCGTTGGAGCAAATTGAATAAACATTGTTCTTGGTGTTTGCACCGAAGCAATATACGGTTTCAACGTTGCCTTTAAGCCAGGTCTCGGAGGAGAGATACCTGAAGTCAACCAGTTTGGCGTTTTTGATGACGGGCTCAAGCACCGAAACAACCTTTTCGTAATCTTTCAGGAAGAGATAAACCCTTGACTGGAAAATCTTGACGGCATCTTCGCTGATCTTGTAGATGGAGTCATATTTCAGACCGCTGGAAGCGAGGTTTGCAAGACAGTTGTCAATGTCCGAAAGAATGTTTTCGTAGGTCTCGGCAAGTGAAACCCTGTCGTAGTAGTTCTCTACGCCGGAAGCGTCTTTCCAGGGAACTCCGAGCGCGGTTTTGGCCTGTTCGGCATTCTCGTAGGGTTCGCCGTAGAGATTGACAAGGTTGAAATAGAGGTAGGCGCGGACAAAGTAGGCCTCGGCCTTTACATATTCAATTTCGGCCTTGGTCCCCTCCTCAACCCCGTCGATGTTCTCGAGAAGGTTGTTGCAGAGAGCGATAACCTTGTAGCAGTATGCCCAGTAGGTGCTGTGGTCGTTCTTGGCGTAGCTGGTCATGTTCAACTCCAAGTCTTTCTGCCAGCAGAGGTAGGGACGGTAGATTTCGCGGGTGTCGTTGTTCATCTGGACAACGTTGGCATCCTGCAGCTCATCCGACAGGAACTGGGCATAAGCAAAGGGAGCATAGTTGTAATTGAACTCTCCAAGAAGAGCGGAAGAGTAGTGGTCAGCGGTTCTCGGGAGGAACTTGGACTGGTCAGTTTCGTCGAGAAATCCTTTACAGCCGGATGCAAGCACCATAATTGCCGCAATGGCAAGAAGTGATTTGATATATTTGTTCATAGCTGTATTCTTTAGAATGAGAAGTTAAGGGCACAAGTGTAGGTAGGAAGCACGGGCATACCGATTGACCTCTGCTGGTCGGGGTCCATACCCTTGAGGTTCTTGTCAAAGCAGAACACTCCGAGGTCCTGTCCCTGCAGACGGACGGTCATACCGTTGATTTTCCAGAATTCGGGAACCTTGTAGGAGAGGGTGATGGATTTGAGACGGATGTGGTCGCCCCTTACGGTGCGGACATCACTCATATCGTACATACTCTCAAGTGTGGAGTATCCGGTAGTGACGGATGACTCTGTGATTCCGACAGCGCTGATGGAGGTTGTGGTCTCGTTCAGCTTGGGAATGGCGGTTGTGGCCTCGTCACCTTCAACTCTCCAGCGGTTAATGAAGTCATTGGAAAGGTTAACGTAACTGCGCGGCATTGAGGTCCCGTCACCATAGAGTTTGAGGAGACGGATGGCATAGTCGAACTTGTAGGAAGCGACTACGCTGAGGGTAAGTCTCTTGTAGCGGAGGTTGGTGCTGAACCCACCATAGTGCTGGGGAAGGCGGTTGCCCATATAAACCATACCGTTGAGCAGTTTTTCGTACTCGTTGGCGTGTTGGTCGGCAAGACCGTCGAAGGTGGGCAGACCTGCTTCGTTGAGTCCGGTGAACTTGTATGAGAAGAATCCGTCAACGGGGAAGCCGGCGGTAACAATGTCACCATTGAGATACTTGGCCACTTCAATGTAGCTGTCGTCGGCACCCTTGATGACCTTCTCTTTGAGATAGGTGTAGTTGAGGTTCAACGACCAGGTGAAGTCTTTGGTCTTGATGGGGATGGCGTTGATGGTGAACTCGTAGTTGAAGTCGTCTTTCTCACCGCCGTTGTAGAGAACCGATGCCATACCGTTTACCATTGATACGGGACGGGTGAGGAGAAGGTCCGTGGCGTTGGTGTAGGAGAAGTCGAATTCACCGGAGATTCTGGCCTTCAGGAGAGAGAACTCGAGGGCGAGGTCAACGGTTGCAGACTTTTCCCATTTGAGGTTGGAGTTGCCCAGAGACGAGAGCTGAGACGAGTACATAGGGTAGTAGAGGCTCTGCTGCTGGTAGTTGGTGAGAGTCAGATAGGGAGTTGCGCCGGGGCGGGTTCCGCGGTAACCGTACGATGCACGCATTGCCAGTTCGTCAACCCAGGAGGCGTTGTCCATAAATTTCTCATTGTGGATGTTCCACCTTCCGGACACTGACCACGAAGGACGGAATTTGTTTTTCTCATACTGTCCGAAGGCGTTGGAACCGTCGTTGCGGATGTTGAAGTTGACAGTATAGAGGTTGCTGTAGGAGTAGGTCACGATTCCGAGCCACGACATCGTGTTGGTCACTTTGTCGGTAATGGTAGGGAATGCCGAATAGTTGGAAGCCTGTCCCGAGAATGCCTTGTAGATGGCGGCGTAGGGGATAAGCCCGTTGTTGGATTCAACTGTTGCCGAAGAATAGGTGGAAGGTGACCACTGGGGATATTTGCTGAAAGCGTTACCCTGATTCTCGAAATAGGAACCGGAGCACCAGTTGTTGGCACCCTTGTAGAGAATGCTCTGCGCCTCCTGTGTGAGGTTGACGTTCAGATAGTGTTTGCCTTCGAAAGTCTTCTTGTAGTTGAGCTGGTTCCTGATGAGTTTGGTTTCGCTCTCGTTGTAGGAAGCGTTGTACAGACCACCGGTGGGAACAACAGTGTAAAGGGCCCTGTATTTGTCGCTGCGGTTGGCGATATCCTCAATGTCGTCACCCCTCAGAACGGTCATAACCCATGAACTCTCGTCATAAGTCTTTTTCTCGTTGGTGTTGGTGTTGCGATATGAAAGGAGGGTGGTCCACCTGAGATCTTCGTTGATGTCCCACTGCAGGTTGGCCCTGAAGGAGTGACCTTTGTTGTCAACGGTGTAGTTGTTGACGTCACGCTCGTGCAGAGGGCTGTATTTGCCATATACAAGAGTCTCCTTGACCTTGGTTGTGGGGTAGGCACCTCCACCGAGTCCGGAGAACGTGGGAATGGCATCCTGATAGCCGGTGGATCTGTCATAGTAGAAGAGGGAGCCGTCCTCGTTGTAGGGAGAGATGGCGCGGTTGCCGTAGTATGCTTCGTCAAAAGCGTTTACACCGGTGTTGTAGTATGCCTTCTGAACATAACCTTCGATGTTGAAACCTACGAGGACATTGGGACGGATGTTGACGTCAAGGTTGATCCTGGCGGTGATACGGTCGAGGCCGGTGCCGATTTCAGTACCGGGCTGCTTGTTGTAGGCCAGGGAAGCATAGTATCTTGCGGAGTCGTTACCGCCCGACATGCTTACCGAGTGGGACTGCTGAACTGCGGGCTGGTAATACTCTTTGATCCAGTTGTAGTTGAGAGTTTCCATCGCGCCCACTTTGCTTGAGAAAGCGTCGTAGTCGCGGTCTTTCCAGTATTGCATAAGGGCTCCTTCGTAGCCTACGGGGTTGATTGAACCGGAGGTCTTGAATGCCATTGAGTTCTGATACATTTCACGCGAAACATCCACACGGTCGAGAGAGTTCATCATATTGAACTGGTCGTAGGTGGGAGCGCTGATGACAGTGGCAGTACCCTGATAGGAAACGGCGTTGCGTCCCGAGGTACCGCGCTTGGTGGTAATCACGATAACACCATTGGCGGCGCGGGAACCATAAACGGCGGTTGCGGAGGCGTCCTTGAGGACGTTGATGCTCTCGATGTCGTTGGGGTTGAGGCCGGTGATGGCGTTACCTATGAGGTTGATGTTGTCGAGCGAGTTGATTTCGGCTGCATCGAGTTCAACGGGGTCTTCGTAGGGAATACCGTCGATAACCCAGAGAGGTTCACGGCTGCCGACAAACGAACCCGAACCGCGGACGCGGACTTTGGCTGCAGCACCAGGGGTTGTGGAGAGGGTGTTGATCTGCAGACCGGCGGCCTTGCCTTCGAGCATCTGGTCGATGCTGAGGGCGGCTACGCGCTCGAGGTCCTCCGCCTTGATGGTTGTAACCGAACTGGTAAGCATACGCCTGTCGATTTCGGTGTAACCGGTGACAACCGCGCTCTTCAGACTTTCAAGGTCGTCTTCGAGGGTTATCACCATTTCTTTTGAAAAAACGGATTTGACCACAACGGTCTTCATACCGAGGAAAGATACCTCAAGGGTACACTCCTTGGGGACGCTGAGAAAGAACTTTCCGTCAATGTCGGTCACGGTACCCGACTGGGCAACGTCCTTGTTGAGAACCGCTGCACCGGGAATGGGGTTACCGGCAACATCAACGACACGTCCATAGATCTTCAGTGCCGTTTGGGCGGCAGCGAAGTTCGGGGAGACAGCCAACATGACAATTATTGCCAAAGGAATCCCCCACAATCTGTGAAAAAAGTGTTTCATGGGTTGGTTTTAGTGATTAAAAAAAAGTTTTGAGGCCAAAGATAGCGAACCCGTTTTTTTTTTTTTTTTTTTTNCAAAGATAGCGAACCCGTTTTTTTTTGCTAAAAACCAAATTTTTTTTCGAAAAAAAATGGCTACGGAACGGGGTCGTAGCCGCTTCCGCCCCAAGGATTGCATCTCAGGATGCGGCGGATTGAGAGCCATCCCCCCTTGATGATTCCATACTTGGAGATAGCCTCCAGAGCATAGGTGCTGCAGGTGGGGGTAAACCGGCACTGCCGGCCCATATAGGGCGAAAGGAAGAGTTTGTAAAGGCGTATCAGAGCCAGAAAGGGCAGCGATGTCCATTTGCGAATCGTTTGTCTTACAGGGCTCTGCATAGTCGAAGTCCGATGAAGAATCCTAAAGAATCCCCATGGCGGCAAGGCACTCCCTGAGGGACTCTTTCCAGTGGGGGACAGCGATGCCGAAGGTGTCTTTTATGAGAGTTTTGTCCAGTACGGAATAGGCGGGTCGGGTCACCTTGCTGGGATATTCGCTGCTGGTGCAGGGGGAAATCACGGAGGGGTCGTGGTTGGAGAGCGCTGCGATTTCGCAGGCAAACTCATACCAGCTGCAGATGCCTTCGTTGGAGTAGTGATAGATGCCGGTGTATTCGGCACCACCGGCGAACGAAGCCAGGACGGTCATTATGGCCCCTGCCAGATCCTTGGCGCAGGTCGGGGAGCCAATCTGGTCCGAAACCACTTTCAGCGCGGGTTTGGTGTCGAGCAGAGACAGCATCGTCTTCACAAAATTCTTCCCGTAGGGGGAGTAGAGCCAAGCGGTGCGGATTATGGCATAGCGGCAGCCCGAATCAATAACCGCCTTCTCTCCCTGGAGTTTGGTGCGCCCATAGACTCCCAGCGGCGCTCCCTCCTGCGTCTCCCTGCAGGGGGTGCAGACGGGCGTTCCGCCGAACACGTAGTCGGTGGAGATGTGTATCAGCAGTCCGCCCACGCGTGCCATAGCGGCTGCAAGATATCCCGGGGCGGTGGCGTTGAGCAGAGCGGCGGTATCTTCCTCGTCTTCGGCCTTATCCACATTGGTGTATGCCGCGCAGTTGACAATGCAGTCTATGTTGTACCGCTCAATGGCGCTGCGAATCTCATCGGGGTTGGTGATATCCAGACAAACGGTATCCTCGCCCGGGACGCAGACGATATCAGAAAAAACAAATTTGGACTCGGACCCGCGGGAGGCCCGCCTCATTTCCCGCCCCAACTGGCCGTTGGCACCGGTTACCAGGACATTCATTGCTCAAGATGTTTTTTGGGTGTGTGGAGAAGTTCCTTTACAGCCGCCTCTATCACACTGTAATCGCAAAATTCCTTTGCAATATACACAAAAAAGTAATCGGCGGTGAAACTCCCCAGGATTTCTTTCTGATTGAGGCGTATGGCTTCGCGGGTGCGGCGTTTCAGTAGATTGCGATGCACCGCCCGCTTGAAGTTTTTCTTGGGCACGGAGACCACATACCGCGGTTCCCATCCGTCCGGACGGGGGATATACCACACCTTGAAGGGGTATTTGAAAAGGGTTTTCCCGTGGGAAACCAGCTGCGAAATCTCGTCGCGGGAGGTAAGTTTCTGGCTCTTTGGGAAAAGGAAAGGCATAGGTTACGTGGTGGCGCTATTTCCCCTTGCCGCAGAAGAGGGAGATGGCCTGCGCGATGGAGGGGGCTTCGGGAGTCGGGGCGGTAATGCCAATCTCGAGTCCGGCATCGCGGGCGGCCGCTGCAGTCATAGTGCCGTAGGTGGCTATGATGCAGTCCCCCTGCCTGAAATCGGGGAAACTTTCAAAAAGGGACTTGACGTCGGCGGGGCTGTAGAATACCAGCATGCCGTAGTCGGAAAGATTGAGGTGGCTGATGTCATTGTGCACCGTGTGCATGAAGATGGCACTGCTGAAGTTCAACCCTTCTTTGCTGAAAGAGAGGGCTATGTCTTCGCGGAGCGCATCGGTGCAGGCAATGAGGAACTTTTCGCCGTGATGGCGGGCGGAAATGCTGTTCACTATGGAGAGGGGTTTGCCGTCTCCAAAGAAAATCTTGCGTTTGCGATATACTATGTATTTCTGGAGGTAGAGGGCAATCTGCTCGCTCTGGCAGAAATACTTCATGGTTTCGGGCACTGCGACACGGTTGTCCTCGCAAATCCTGAAGAATGCATCGATGGCACTCTTGGAGGAGAAAACTATGGCAGTATGGTCCAGAATGCTGACTTTCTGAGCCCTGAAGTCACGTGACGAAACGGGCTCAACCCTGAAAAACGGGGTAAACTCAAATTGGAGACCGAATTTTGTTTCGAGGTCGGAATATGGTGAGCCATTCTGGGGAGAAGGTTGGGCAATCAATATCTTCTTGCCTTTGATGTCATTCATCATATAATAAGCGCTGTCAGCTAACTAACTAAAATTCAATAAGTTCAAACGAGAATTCCAACAATTGCGGCAACCGTCGGGATTTCGAGGGCGCAAAGGTACAAAAACCAAAACAATATAGGAAGTTTGTTTGATGCAAAAATTTTGAAACCCTTGACAAGATAACTTGCCAGCACCGCCAGAAGAAGTACGGGAATATAGAGTTTTACCCTTATGAAAAAGGCGGGCAGGGCAAGGATGGTGCACACCACGAGGTGGACGCGGTTGTTAATGGAGAGCAGTTGGGCTGCCTCGGGACATTTTCTGAGCCACCCCATCAGCGAAAACAGCCCCGCCTTCACCGCGAAATATCCGACCAGGGCCGAGAGGATATAGAGCAGGTTGAGTGGGGACAGGTTGCGGAAATCGAGCAGCAGCGCCAGCACCGGCACGCACAGCACCGAGGCGAAGTTGAGGGCGCCGAGAGAGGAGTTGTTTCCCGCAATCTCTTCCAGACTGAGGTGGCGGAAGATGGAGCGGAACGAGATGCCGGTGGCAAGGATTATGTTGCCGATGAAAAGGATGACGTAGAGCAGGCAGAACAATACGACTATGGAAGAGACAATGGGGTAACTCTCGAACGTTGCGGCGGGAATCGCCGCTCCGTCGGAAATCACCAGGGAACTCCCTTCCCAGCAATCTTTGCCAATATGGAGATTGTCAGCCAGCATCGGACATCCTTGAAGTTTGTGAGAGTCGGGGTTAGTTCCCCCGTTTTGCCTTGATGTAACCCATATCCTGCAGAAGGGAGACAATGCGGTCGCGGAAGTCCCCCTGTACGAGGATTTCCCCCTCCTTGACGCTGCCACCGACACCGCACCGCGTCTTGAGCGTGCGGCCCAGCGACTCGAGGTCGGCAGTTGTGCCCACGAACCCTTTCACGATGGTCACCTGCTTGCCTCCGCGGCTGCGGCGGTCTATGGAAACCGTCAGTTTCTGGCTTGCGGCAGGGAGGGTGTCGGCCTCTTCTTCGAGGTCGGCGGTTGTAACGTATTTGAAATCAGGGTCGGTGGAGAACACGACCCCGAGGCGGTCTTTCCAGTCGTTGGCCATAGTGTCTGCAATAATCACCGCAAAGATACAAAAACTCTTTTGATTTGCCCGGCGATTCAAGTTTCAAGAGCGCTGCTGTAATGCGTTAACCATATATTTTATATATTTGCCGTTTGTATGGAACAGAAAAAATTCAACCTTTGGAAGAATATCATTGCCGTGGCAGTGCTGGCAATATCTTCTTTTGTATATCTCGCGACCATTGAACCCACTGCGAGTTTCTGGGATTGCGGGGAGTTCATTGCATCGTCATACAAACTGGAGGTGGGCCATCCCCCGGGAAACCCCGTCTTCCAGGTCATAGCAAGGTTCTTCACCCTGTTTGCAGACAATATGCACGCGGCGATGGCGGTGAACTGCTGCAGCGCGCTGTGCAGCGCATTCACCATATTCTTTCTGTTTCTGACAATAGTCCATTTCGGCCGCAGAATCTCTGTCAGGAA
>JABUTP010000091.1:8398-11466 GCA_021443625.1 Bacteroidales bacterium
ATTCCGCTGTCGCAGGTCATCACGATACTGGGCGCGGGCGTTGCGGGCGCCCTGGCTTACTGCTTCTCCGACACCTTCTGGTTTTCGGCGGTGGAGGGGGAGGTTTATGCAATGTCCTCGCTGGTGACGGCGGTGGTCTTCTGGGCCATACTCCGCTGGGAAGATGAGGCGGGAGAGCCGTACGCTGACCGTTGGCTCGTTCTCATAGCACTGCTGATGGGCCTCTCCATCGGAATCCACCTGCTGAACCTGCTGGTGATTCCCCCCATCGTGTTCATTTATTATTACAAGATGCACGAAAAAGAGCACGTGTCGCTGCTCAAGGCCTTCGGAGTGCTTTGCCTCTCCGGAGTGATTCTGGCGGTGATACTGTTCGGCATCATTCCATACATTCCCAAGATTATCGCCGCCGCCGACCGCATTGCGGTCAATGGCTTCGGGGCGCCTTTCAATCTCGGGGCAGCCATTTTTACGGTGTTGATGTTCGCCTTCTGCTTCTTCCTGCTCAACCGTTTCAGAATCAAACAGAAGGTTGTGGCGCATACCGTCACCCTGTGCCTTACGGCCATCCTGATAGGATATTCGGTGTTCGCGGTGGTGGTCATAAGGGCAAATGCGAATCCTCCCACCAACGAGTATTCTCCCGACAACCCCTACACGCTGGTCCGTTATCTCGGCAGGGAGCAGTATGGCAGCAACCCCATTGTCTATGGTCAGGCGTTCACTTCGACCTACGACATCAAGGAAAGCAAATACTGGACCCCGCTCGAGGGGAAATATTACAGGACGGAAGCGCCGCTTGAGGCCACTTATCCCTCCGGCGCAAAGATGTTCTTCCCCAGGATGTGGAGCACGCAGACATCGGCCCACCGCAATTTCTACGAAGCCTACACCGCCGGCAACTACAAAGTCCGCAGGGTCCAGATGGCCAGCGGCCGCATTGAGAGTGTGCCTATGCCCCGGATGATAGACAATCTGGTGTTCTTCTTTGACTATCAGTTCAACCACATGTACCTGAGGTATTTCCTGTGGAACTTCGTGGGGCGTCAGAATGACATCCAGGCCCAAAGCCCCGGGGACGTGATGGTCGGAAACTGGGAGAGCGGCATAAAGTTCCTGGACAAGGCCCGCCTCGGCGACAGTTCTGTGGGACCCGACTATATGGTTGACAGCAAAGCCAAAAACCATTATTACTTCCTGCCGCTCATCCTCGGCCTCATAGGATTCTTCTTCCAGCTCAAGAAGGATGCCCGCGGCAGCTGGATCAACACTTTGCTGTTCATTCTGACCGGCTTTGCCATCATAATCTACCTCAACCAGCCCCCTTACCAGCCCCGCGAGAGGGATTACGCATACGCAGGGTCGTTCTACGTGTTTGCCATCTGGATAGGGTTGGCAGTGCTGCCTTTGAAGGATTGGATAGGGAAATTGTTCTCCGCAAGGGAGGAAAAGTCCGGCAAGGCGGTGGCTTCGGCTTCCGTTGCCTCAGCCCTTGCCATTGCCGTGGCGGTGCTGATGGGGTGCGAAAACTGGGACGACCACGACCGTTCGGGGCGCTACACGGTTACCGAACACGCCTGGAACTACCTCAACAGTTGTGACGAAAATGCCATCCTCATAACCCACGGCGACAACGACACCTTCCCCCTGTGGTATGCCCAGGAGGTGGAGAATGTCCGCACAGACATCCGCATAATGAACACTTCGCTGCTCGGGATGGACTGGTACATAGACCAGATGAAATGCCGCAGCAACAATTCCGCACCGCTCCCCATATCCCTGCCCCGCAAAGACTATCTCTACGGCACCAACGATTTCGTAAGGGTTTATCCCGAAGCTTTCGGCAAGGCGGCCACGGTGCAGGATGTGATGACGGTGTTCAAAATGCCCAGGTACAGGGAGGGCAACACGGGAATCATCGCCACCGACACCATCCGTATCCCCGTCAACAAGGAGAATGCCCTGAAATACGGCATCGTAAGGGAAGAGGATGCCGACAAGATGCTGGATTACCTCACCTGGATTATTCCCAAGGATGCCACCACCATCACCAAGACGGACCTCATAATCCTCGATATAATGAGCAACTACCAGTGGGACCGCCCCATCTACTTCGTTTCGCAGAAGGGGGACTGCACCTTTGACGTGGAGAACTGCCTGCAATTCGACGGATATGCCTACAAGATAGTGCCGCTGTATTGTGAAACGGAGGAGCCCGTCAAGCAGATGGACGTGGACAAGA
This sequence comes from Bacteroidales bacterium, assembly GCA_021443625.1. Taxonomy (GTDB): domain Bacteria; phylum Bacteroidota; class Bacteroidia; order Bacteroidales; family UBA932; genus Equibacterium. Next base: position 10,641 of record JABUTP010000091.1, read on the forward strand.
TGTACGACAGGGTGATGAATGTCTATCGTTACAACAGCCTTGCCGACACCGATATAAATTTCGACTACACGAATCTTTACACCTTCAGTTCGGTGACCCCCGTTCGCGGCATTTTCAACAACGTTGCAGCCAAATTGCTGGCGGACGGCAGACGGGAAGATGCCGAGAAGGTTCTGGACCGCTGCTACGAAGTCACCCCTCAGAAAAACATACCGTACAATCTCTCCTACATAGGTGGCACCAACGAGTATGAGGTTCTGACATCGGTGGATCTCTATCTCCATCTCGACAGGTTCGAAAAGGCCCAGGCGCTCTCCCGCAAATATGTGGAGGAGGCGGTCAAGACCATGATTTATTCCGTACAGAGCGTAAAAGGCTATGTGATAGGGGAGAATCTGTTGCGCAGAGATATGAACTACCTTTCATATCTGGCCACGATGTTCTCCAACGCCGGTTATAAAGACGAATTCAACTGGATTCAGGCGCAAATAGACAACGTCAACAGGTGAATGTAAGGGAAAAGGTAAAACTGCTTCCGCACACTCCGGGGGTTTACCGTTTTCTCGACGAAAGTGGTACTGTGATTTATGTGGGCAAGGCGATAGACCTTCACCGCAGGGTTTCGCAGTACTTCCGTCCCCCCGAGTCGCTCGACCGCAAGACGAGGGTGATGGTAAGCAAGATAGCCAATCTCGAGCATACGGTCGTCTCTTCGGAGGCGGATGCCCTGCTGCTCGAAAACAACCTCATAAAGCAGCTCCAGCCGCGGTACAACATCCTGCTGAAGGACGGCAAGACCTATCCGTGGATATGCATCAGGAAGGAG
>JABUTP010000091.1:11492-13972 GCA_021443625.1 Bacteroidales bacterium
CAGATGGTGCGCGACGGCAGCCGCTATTTCGGTCCGTACAGTTCGGTGGCGTATGCCCACGCCCTTATGGATATCATCGGCACCCTGTTCAAGCTGCGCAACTGCAAACACAAACTTTCCGATGAGGCGATAGCCTCGGGCAAGTTCAAGGTGTGCATCAACGCCCACATCGACAAATGTTGCGCCCCGTGCGTGGCGGCGGTTTCGCACGAAGATTACGATGCCCTCATTGATTCTGTGGCCCATCTGCTGAATGGGGGAGTGGGGGACATCATCCGGGAGAACCGTGCCAGAATGAACGAGGCGGCGGCGGAGTTGAGGTTCGAAGATGCCCAAATGTATAAGGAAAGGGTGGAATTGCTTCAGAAGCACTATTCCAAATCGCCCATCATCAGCCAGACACAGAACGATACCGACATCTTTTCCGTCGTGGGAGAGGGGTTGGACTGGTTTTGCAACTTCATGCGCATCCGCAAGGGGTCGGTCATCCAGTCTTACAATATGGAACTCAGCGCAAGGATAGAGGAGAGCGAAGGGGATATCCTGTCGTCGTTCATAGGCGAGATGATTTCAAAATTCGGCAAACTCTCAAGGGAAGTCATAGTGCCGTCGCTTCCCTCCTGCAATTTCGAGGGGGTGCAGTTTGCGGTTCCCTTGAAAGGCGCCAAAACGGAGTTGCTCGCCCTGAGCCGCAAGAACGCCCTTGCAATGAAGGCCGAAAGACTCAAGGTGGAGGAGAAGAGTGACCCCCAGCAACATACCGAGAGGGTTCTGGAGGCCATCCGTAGGGATTTGGGAATGACCGAACTGCCCCGCCACATAGAGTGTTTCGACAATTCCAACATACAGGGAACCAATCCGGTGGCCTCGTGCGTGGTGTTCCGCGACGCCCGCCCGAGCAAGAAGGACTACCGCCGTTTCAAGATAAAGACGGTGGTGGGGGCCAACGATTTCGCCTCTATGAAAGAGGTTGTCAACAGGCGCTATTCCAGGATGATGGCCGAAGGGGAGACTCTGCCTCAGCTCGTGGTGATAGACGGCGGCAAAGGGCAGTTGCGTTTCGCCCTGGAGGCTTTGGAGGAGTTGGGCATAGCCGACAGGATGCGGATTGTGGGGCTTGCCAAAAGGTTTGAGGAGGTGGTTCTTCCCAATGACCCCTACCCCCTGTTTCTCGACAAGAATTCGATGACACTCAAAGTCCTTATGCAGATTAGGGACGAAGCCCACCGCTTCGGAATAACCTTCCATCGCAGTCTGCGCAGGAAATCGCTGATAACCACCGAACTGAAAGAGATAAAAGGGGTGGGTGACAAAACCGCCGACAAACTTCTTTCAACATTCCGTAGTGTAGTCAAAATAAAAAGTGCTACCTTAGATGACCTTACCGCAGTGGTCGGGAGCCGTCAGGCCCGGCTTGTATATGAACATTTCAAAAAATAGAATATGAAAAAGTTTTTTGTGATTGCATTTGCATTGCTCGTTGCTTCAACGACAATATCTTCTGCCCAGATTCCCACCTATGAAGAACTCATCAAGAAGGATTGGGCCGGTTACTCAAGGTTTTCTCAGGACAACGGGCGTGTGCCTCAGGGTCAGGTAATCTTTATGGGTGACTCCATCACCGAAGTCTGGAACAGCCTCGACCACGAATTTTTCGTGACAAACGGTTTTGTAAGCCGTGCCATCAGCGGACAGACCACAGAACAGATGCTCTGCCGTTTCTATCAGGATGTGATAGCCCTCAAACCGCGTGCGGTAGTGCTGCTGGCTGGAACCAACGACATTGCCATGAACAACGGGTTCATCTCCAAGGAGAACATCATAATGAATCTCAAGGCGATGTGCGAGCTTGCCACAAAGCACGGCATCAAAGTTTATATCTGCTCCATCCTCCCCTGCTCCGAATATGCGTGGAGGCCCCAGATCAAACACTCCACCGAGTGGATCAAGGATATCAACGCCGAGATGAAAGCCTATGCTTCAAAGCACGGGAAAGTGACCTACATAGATTTATTCAACAAAGTGAAAGGCCGCAAGGACGGATTGGACAAGAATTACACTTCAGACGGTTGCCACCCTGTGCTCGAGTGCTACAAGGTGATGGAAAACATCGTTTTGCAGAAGGTAAAATAAAATTCGCGCACGATTTCTTGACCTCGGATGAGAAGGGGGCTGCTGGTCATATTCCTGACGCTGCTTTCCGTGGCGGGATACTCCCAGTATTATACTGTGGGGAGCGACCCGTGGCGTGTCCGCTGGAACATAATGCGGAGCGAAAACTTCAGGGTTATATATCCCAGACCCCTTGATTCCCTTGCCAGGGTATATCTTTACGAATTTGAAAAAGCCCGCCCCCTGGACCAGATGGGAATGAAAATCTCGATGGCCGAAATGCCGTTGGTGCTTCATCCCTACACCATTCAGTCCAATGCCACCGTGGCTTGGGCCCCCCGGAGGGTCGATATTTTCACGACTCCCGA
>JABUTP010000091.1:14033-17157 GCA_021443625.1 Bacteroidales bacterium
GCCCAGATGACCCATTACACCACCGGTGTGTTCAAATGGCTGCACTACTTGGTGGGAGAGCAGGCCACCGGCCTGGGGGCGGGACTCTATCCCACCGGCTGGACCCTTGAGGGGGACGCAGTCCACAACGAAACCGACTTTTCGGAGGCGGGGAGAGGGCGCGACCCCAACTTCCTGATGTTTTTCAAGGCCTCCTTCGTTGAGGGGGACTACAGGTCGTATGACCGTTGGCGATACGGCTCTTTCAGAAATTACACCCCGAGCAAATATGCCTTCGGCTATCTTGTTCAGACCTCTATGCGCCTCTCTTCGGGCAACTATCAGATGATGGGTGACATCTACCACGATTTTGCCTACAAGTGGTACGACCCCTCAATCTGGAACAAGGCCTTCAGGAAATATACTGGCAAAACGGGCCGAAAGCATTTCCGCGCCGTCACGTCGATGATGACCGACTATTGGAAATGGGACTACACCCAACGGGGAGAATATACCCCTATGACGTCCCTGAGCAGTTACGACAACAAATATTACGCGACTTATCATTCTCCCCTTCCTATGGAGGATGGACTGTATGTCGTAAAGGCGGGCCTTGCCCACGTGAGCAAACTTGTGAGGATAGACAGTCTGGGGAAAGAAAAGTTTGTCCGTCCCTTTGCAGCCCAGAACCTTACAAGCACGGTGGTAATGAAGAATGACCATACGCTGGTGTGGTCCGAAATTGTGCCCGACCTGCGATGGGAACTATCGTCTAAGTCCATTATCAGAGAGTACGACACCCAAACAGGCAAGATAAGGAATCTGACACGCGGCACCCGGTACTTCAATCCGTCGTTCTCCCCCGACACAACGATGATGGCTGTAACCGAATACCCTGTGGAGGGAGGTTCTTCGCTGGTGATTCTGGATGCCGCATCGGGCAACGAGATAATGCGCGCGGCGGCTCCCGAAAACGGTCAGATAAAGGGTTCGGTGTGGGTTGGCAGCAAAGTGTATGCCGATGCCATCACCGAAAAAGGGTGGGGGCTCTACTCCAAAAACATAGATGATATGGATGCCTCCTGGAGCCAGGAGATTGCTCCCCAGTCGCGTTCCATAGTGAATCTTCGGACAATAGGGCCGAACATCATCTTCGAAACAGACCTTGACGGGGTGACCAACATCTACAGTTACAATCCCGCCACCGCCGCCCTTCACAAACTGACAAATGCCCGCTACGGAGTGTTTTATCCCTATTTTGACGCCACCACCAACAGGCTGTTCGTCTCGGATTACGACCGTTTCGGATACCATCCTTCTGCCATCGACGCCTCTGATTTGAAGTGGAGCGAGGCTTCTTTTGAAAAACCTTACGACTTCCTGTATCCCCGGATATTCTCAATGGCTTCCCGCTCGGTTGTGCCGGAGCCGGATGCCCGTCAGGATTCCACTTTGAAGCAGGAGATAGCCTCGTTGCAGGCAAAGCCGTTCCGCAAGACAGGCCATCTGATGAATATCCATTCGTGGGCTCCCGTTTATGTCAACGTTGAGCGCATTATGGATATGAGCTATGACAAGTTGTACCAGCTGGCGGCGCCGGGCGCAACCCTGATTTCCCAAAACCTTCTTGGAACTGCCACCACCACCTTGGGTTATTCCCACCACGACGGCCGGCACCAGGGGCACCTCAACTTCAACTACACAGGACTTTTTCCCGTTATTGAATTAAGCCTTGATGTCAATGACAGGGAAAAGAGTTTCTACGAATTTACCGATGAGGGCAAGTTGTCGGACCCCATTGGGGCGGGGAAGCCTTCGGTTGATGCTTCCCTGCTGATTTATGCCCCGCTCAATCTCTCCCGCAGCGGTTACAGCAGCGCCCTTATCCCCAAAATAACATTCAATTATTCCAACGACGAATACGATTACGGCCGTTTGGGCAAGGTCAGCAATCAGTCGCTTTCCTACGGGGTAAGATTTTACAAGATGCTTCCCAAGACCCGCAGCAGCCTGATGCCGCGTTGTGGCTGGGGGGCTGAAGCCAGCGGGGTCTATGTTCCCGGACCCAGGGGAATGGGCAGTCAGGTGGCCTGCGGTTACGTGTATGGATATCTTCCCGGGCTGAGCAAACAGCAGGGGGTGAAACTTACGGTCACCTCCCAGAAACAGTTTACCGGAGCGCTGGGCACTTATCTCAGCAGCATTGCTTCCCTGCCGAGAGGTTACTCCAGAGAAGTGCTCGACAACTATTGCAAACTGACTGCCGATTATGCCATCCCTATCAGTCTCAATGACTGGCATCCTGTCCCCATCCTCTATCTGATGAGAATCAACTGCGTGCCGTTTGTCGATGTCGCCTGGAATATGGTCGGCACGGAGAGGCAGCAGAGGATGTGCAGTTACGGCTCATCTGTCTCTTTCGTGGGCCACTATTTCAGAATCGGAGCGCAGGTTGAGGTCGGAGTGAGGGCCGGCCGGTGGTACGACACCCGCAAAGGAGAGTGGAGCAACAGTTTCAGACTCGTCACGGGAGTCAGCCTGTAGATTCTTATTCCCCGCCCAGAAGTTGGGAGAGGACGCTGACGAGCAGTTCGGTGGGCGCGTCTTTCAGAATGACCTTCTTTTCGCTGTCCAGCAGATATACCGATGGAATGGCCCGTATGTGATAGAGAGGGGTGTTGTAGATTGTCTGATATTCGTCGTATCCGTTATACCAGTTCTTCGGATAGATGGAGGCGTATTCGCGCCACGCCGCAAGGTCTTCGTCGGGATAGATGTTGGCCACGGCCAGAGTCTTGTCCTCAATAAGTTGGTCAAAATCGGGGAGCAAGGCGAGAGTTTCCATAATCTCGCGGCAGGCGGGACAGCCGGGATTGCTGAAAAACAGAATAGTATAACCGCTCTCTATGGCATACAGGGAGGATGTCCGCCCATTCATCAGTCTGAAAGGGAAGTCGGCGGCTTTCTGCCCTACTCGGTTCAGTTTGAAAAGGGGTAAGTCGTGGACTGCTTTCTCTTTCTCTTCAGCGGAGGCGAAGGGGGAGTCAATCAGGCTCTGCAGCAGCGGAATGTAGAGTTCTTCGTTGCGCAGGTTGGAATTGGGGTTGCCCAGCAGGAAGTCCAACCCTTCTGCAAACCGGTTCCA
>JABUTP010000092.1:0-4483 GCA_021443625.1 Bacteroidales bacterium
AAGACTCCCTGGATGCGTTCCGGTTTGACGTTGCGCTATACCCGTTCCTTGGGGAAGATATCCCTCTACTGCGAAGCGGACGGATGGATGGTCAGTCCCCTGGGCAAAAACATCAATCGTGCGGCGGCATCTCTGTCGGCGGGACTTGTTTTCTAATGCAGTCAGATGAAGGTATCCCTCAAAGACATAGTTAAATATCTGCTGACCATAGGCATCACGGTCCTGCTTCTCTGGTTTGCATTCAGGGGCATCAGTTGGGACGATATGATGGATGGGTTTGCAAGGTGCAACTGGTGGTGGATTGCGGCGTCGATGGCGGTAGGTTGGGCGGTTGTGGTAAGCCGCGGGTGCAGGTGGCGCCTTATGATGCAGCCCATCTCTGCGGAACTGACGCGTCTGGAGTGCTATGATGCCTACAATGTGTGCTATCTGGCCAATCTGGCGGTACCCCGCTCGGGCGAACTGGTAAGATGCGCGATGCTTGCACGCACCGGCAAGATTTCGTTCCAGCAGGCGGCTGGCAGTATGGCTCTCGAGCGGACGTGGGACCTTCTGTCGGCATTTCTCATAGGGTTGGGGATGGTGTTGTTCACCCGATTCGGAACGTTTCTGCTGGATGATATGTGGAAGCCGTTTGCCGAATCCCTCTCCTTCAACGCGGTGTGGCTTGTGGTGGGGCTGTGCGCCCTGCTCGGCGTGAGTATATGGGCCATTTTCCATTTCCGCAACCGCTACGCTTTTGTCAGGAAGATATGGGATTTCCTTGCGGGACTGGGGGGCGGCATCAGGGCCGGCTTTGCCATGAAGCACAAGATTCCCTTTTTCCTGCATACCGTGTTCATCTGGGTGATGTATTGGCTGCAGGTGCTGTTCGTAATATATGCCTTCCCCGATATGCAGCAGTTGAACGCATCGGATGCCTTCTTCGTGATGATGGTGGGTTCTCTCGGATGGATTGTTCCCGTGCAGGGTGGATTCGGGGCATACCATTTCCTGGTGGCGATGGCGCTGGTTCCCGTCTATGGAATAGAGCAGCATACGGGGCTGATATTTGCAACGATTTCCCACGAGTCGCAGATTCTGCAGATGCTTGTCTGCGGCATAGTCTCCCTGATAACCTTCTTCCTGATATGGGGGAGGAGAAGAAATCTCCTGTGACTTAAACCAGTGAAGCCAGATATTGTCCGGTGAACGATTCTCCGCATCGGGCCACCTCTTCGGGGGTGCCGCAGGCCACTATGTTTCCTCCGGCGCTGCCCCCTTCGGGTCCCATATCCACAAGGTAATCCACGCTTTTGAGGACGTCGAGGTTGTGCTCTATGATGACCACCGTGTTTCCCTGGTCCACCAGCCGATGCAAAATCCCCATCAGGGTGTTAATATCCTCAAAATGGAGTCCGGTTGTGGGCTCATCCAGCAGATAGAGGGTGTTTCCGGTGCTTTTGCGGGCAAGTTCGGTGGCGAGTTTCACCCTCTGGCTTTCGCCGCCGCTCAGGGTGGTGGAGGATTGCCCCAGGGTTACATATCCCAGCCCGACGGCATCCATGGCCTTGAGTTTGGGATAGATGTAAGGGTTGGACTTGAAAAAATCGGCGGCCTGTGCAATGTCCATCTCGAGGACGTCGTTGATGTTTTTCCCCTTGTATTTGACTGCCAGCGTGTCGGGTTTGTAGCGTTTGCCGCGGCACTCCTTGCACATTACGTGGGCGGGCGGGAGGAAATTCATCTCAATCACCTGTATGCCGGCCCCTTTGCACGCTTCGCAACGGCCTCCCTTCGTGTTGAAAGAGAATCGTCCCGCCTTGAACCCCCTCACCTTGGCATCGGGGGTCTGTCCGAACAACTCCCTGATGGGGGTGAAGACTCCGCTGTATGTGGCGGGGTTGCTCCTTGGCGACCTGCCTATGGGGCGCTGGTTCACCTCAATCACCTTGTCGATGTTTTCCAGCCCCTCTATCGTGTCGTAAGGAAGTATCGGATAATTGGCGTTATAGAAATGGTTGCTCAGAATGGGCATCAGGGTTTCGCATATCAGAGATGACTTGCCGCTGCCGCTTACCCCGCTGATGCCTATCAGGCACCCCAGGGGAAGTTCGAGATTGACGTTCTTGAGATTGTTGCCGCGGGCCCCGCGAAGGGAGAGTTTCAGACCGTTCCCTTTGCGCCGCAGGGGCGGTAGGGAGATGGTCTTGCGCCCCAGCAGGTAGTCGATGGTGGGGGTGGATATGCCGGCTTCCGCAATGTCCTTCGGGGAGCCGTTGTAGAGGAGTTTGCCTCCGTTCAGTCCCGCTCCGGGGCCCAAATCCACCAGCCAGTCGGCATTTTCCATAATTTCCTGGTCGTGTTCCACCACCATTACTGAGTTTCCTTCGTCACGCAGACTTTTGAGGGATGCTATCAGCTTGCGGTTGTCCCTCTGATGAAGCCCGATGCTGGGTTCATCGAGGATGTAGAGCACATTTACCAGTTTGCTCCCTATCTGGGTGGCAAGGCGGATGCGCTGGCTCTCCCCTCCGCTCAGGGTGCCGGTGGCGCGGGAGAGCGACAGATAGCCCAAACCGACATCTTTCAGAAAGCCCACCCTGTCTCCGATTTCTTTCAGAAGGCTGGAAGCAATAGTGTTCTGGCGGTTGTCGAGCCGGTCGGGAAGTACTTTTACCCACTCGTAGAGGGCGTCTATATCCATATCCGCCACTTGGGCGATGTTGAGCCCTCCCAGTCTGAAATAGAGCGACTCCTTTTTCAGACGGGTACCCATACACACCGGGCAGGTGCTCTCGGCGGCGAATTTCTCAGCTTTGACGAAGTCCTCCTCGCTCTGATCTTCTCCCAATCCCTCTTTTGCTATGACGCCTTCAAAAGAAACCATCTGGGTTCCGCTGCCCTGTCCCACCCGGAACAGATCGTCGCTCCCGTATAGGATGATGCTCATCGCCTCTTCGGGAATATCTCTGATGGGGGTGGTCAGCGAAAAGTCGTATTTGCGTGCAATCTCTTCCAGAATTTCGAATGTCGAATTGCTGCGCAGGGCGCCGATAATGGCAATGCCGCCCTCCGCAATGGATTTGTCGGGGTCCGGGATTATTTTGCCGAGGTCCATACGGACGACCTTCCCAAGCCCTCCGCAGTGGGGGCAGGCCCCTTGCGGCGAATTGAAGGAGAAGGTGTGCGGGGCGGGGGCGCTCAGCGAAAGGCCGGTCTCCTCACACACGAAATTGCGGCTGTAGTGGCGCATCGGCCCCCCGCCGTGTTCCATCACCGCCAGACTCCCCTTACCCTGCGCAAGCGCGGTGCGGACCGACGTCTCAATGCGCTTCCGGCTCTCTTCGGTGGGTTTGAGCTTATCTACCACAAGGTAGATGAAGTGGACTTTGTAACGGTCCAGAGGGGCGATGCCGGCCAAGTCGCGCAACTCCCCATCCACCAGAACCTGTGAATAACCTTTTGTGGTGAGTTGGGCGAACAACTCCCGGTAGTGCCCCTTGCGCCCCTTCACAATGGGTGCGAGAAGGAGAATCTTCTCCCCGTTGTATTTTTCGAGAATAAGATTTGTGACCTGCTCGTCGCTATAGCGCACCATCTCCTTTCCGGTTTCGGGAGAGAAGGCACCGGCGGCCCGGGCATAGAGCAGACGGAAGAAATCGTAAATTTCGGTAAGGGTGCCGATGGTGGAGCGGGGGTTGCGTCCCGTGGTTTTCTGCTCTATGGCGAGAATGGGGCTGAGCCCTTTGATGTCATCCACGTCGGGACGTTCGAGGATTCCCATAAACTGCTTGGCGTAGGCCGACAGCGTGTCCATATAGCGCCGCTGCCCTTCGGCATAAATCGTGTCGAAGGCAAGCGAAGACTTGCCGCTGCCCGACACCCCCGTAACCACCACCAGTTTCCCTCTCGGAATGGAGAGCGAAACGTTCTGGAGATTGTGGGAGCGTGCCCCTATGATGTCAATGGTATCCATCCGGAGAGTCGGTGGCTATTCTGCCAAAAACGGATTGGAGGCCAGCTCCTCTTCCAGGGTCGTGTCGTAACCGTGGCCCGGCAGCACTTTGGTCCGGACGGGGAGGGGGAGAATCTTCTCCCTGATGGAAGCCATCATCTGGCTGAAATTACCCCCCGGATGGTCGGTGCGCCCCACTCCGTGGCAGAACAGGGTGTCCCCGCTGAACAGGATGCCCTCGTCCTTATGATGGAAGCATACTCCGCCTTGGGTGTGTCCGGGGGTTGAAATCACTTCCAAAAAAGTCTCTCCAAACGCCTTTATGGGGCCTTCGGCAAGGGGACTTATGTTTGCGGACGGGCGGTTGAATTCGAATCCGAGACTTTGGGCGAACATATAGGATCTCTCAATCTGGACATTGTCAGCAGGGTGCATATAAACGGGAATATCCCAGCGCCTCACCACGAAGTCCAGTCCGAAAATATGGTCGAAATGGCCGTGGGTAAGGAGAACGCAATCGGGCGTAAGACCGGTTTGCTCCACAAA
>JABUTP010000092.1:4489-8763 GCA_021443625.1 Bacteroidales bacterium
AGCCGGTGCTCTTCTCCGGGCGAAATGCATCCCGGGTCAACGATGGCGCAATGCATCGTCTCGTCCCACAAAACGTATGTGCATACCCTCAACGGGTTGAAATAAAATACTTTATAGTTGAATTTAGACATAAATGGTTCTCTTATGCAACGGACAGACAAAGGTAATAAAACCACCCGCTAAAGAAAAAACCATTTATTCGGAATTTATTTATAATTTTGAAAGGTTAAAACTATACAGTCATGCATATTGCTATCGCAGGAAACATCGGCAGCGGAAAAACCACTCTCACCCGCCTGCTCAGTGAACATTACGGATGGAAGGCCCAGTACGAGCCGGTTGACTACAATCCATACCTCGCAGATTTCTATCAGGATATGGAACGGTGGTCGTTCAACCTCCAGATATATTTTCTGAACAAACGTTTCCGCGATGTCGTCGAGATAAACAAAGGACAGGAAATCGTGATTCAGGACAGGACCATCTACGAAGACGCGAACATTTTCGCCCCCAATCTCCACGATATGGGGCTTATGTCCACGAGGGACTTTGAAAATTACGTCGATCTGTTCAACTTGATGCTGTCGCTCATCAAGGCTCCCGACCTTCTGATATACCTGCGCAGCACTATCCCCAGCGTTGTCGGAAACATCCAGAAGCGGGGCAGGGAATACGAAAACAGCATCAGGATAGATTATCTGAAGGGTTTGCACGACCGTTACGAGAAGTGGATAAACAACTATCACGACGGCAATCTGCTCATTCTCGATGTCGATAAGCTCGATTTTGAAGGCAACCAGGACGATTTCAACATTGTCTGCGACAAAATTGAAGCGAAGCTTCACGGTCTTTTCTAAAACCATCCCGCCTCAATTGAATTCCGCATGGACATTGCCATAATCGGTGCCGGTGCGGCTGGCTGTTTTTGCGCAGTCGCTCTCAAGCGTTCGCTTCCGGCGGCCGGGGTTGTCGTGCTGGAAGCGGGACCCCGCCCGCTGGCAAAGGTTGCCATAACAGGAGGGGGACGGTGCAATCTCACAAACTCTTTCGAGGGCATTTCAAGATTGGCCGAGGCCTATCCCCGGGGGGAGAATCTTATGAAACGGGCCTTGTCCGTCTTCGGGTGGAAGCAGACATGGGAGTGGTTCGAGCGCGAGGGGGTTCCGCTGGTGCTTCAGGAAGACAATTGTGTCTTCCCCAAGTCGCAGGACGCGATGCAGATAGTCCGCCTTCTGGAGGGTTTGTGCCGCTCTCTCGGCGTGGAAATCCGTACCGGATGGAAGGTCGCTTCGGTCTGCCGCGAGAACGGCAAATACAGGATTTCCCGGGAGATACCTCTGCCCAAGGGGGAAACGTCTCTCCCCAAGGGGCAAATACCCGCCAGCGGGGCATCTGAGCCAAACGACAATGCCGAATCTTTTGACATTGTGGTGGTCACCTCGGGCGGCAGTCCCAAGATGCAGGGGATTTCGTTTCTCGAGCCCCTTGGGTTGAAAATCGAGCCGCCCGTGCCGTCGCTCTTCACTTTCAACATCAACGACAAGTCGCTCCGCAGCCTGATGGGATGCGTGGTTGAAAACACCGTCTGCCGCCTTTCGGGAACCAAGTTCAGGGCGCAGGGGGCGCTGCTTGTGACCGACTGGGGGGTGAGCGGCCCCGCCGTGCTCAAACTCTCCTCCTATGGAGCCCGCTATCTGGCAGAGCGAGATTATAAGGCAGAACTGCTGATAAACTGGCTTGGCAGCGCCTCCGAAAGCGAGGTGGAAGATATGATTGAAACGTTTATAAACGTTTACGGACAGAAATTGGTGGCCAATGTCCGACCCCCGCAGCTGACTTCCCGCTTGTGGAAGCACCTCACAGGCAAGGCGGCAATCGGGGAGGACACCCGCTGGGCCGCGCTGTCATCCAAACAGCGGAACCGTCTCGTTCGGCTCCTTACCTGTGATCCCTATCCGATTGAAGGAAAGAGCCGTTTCCGCGAAGAATTCGTCACCTGCGGCGGGGTTTCCCTTTCGGAAATCAATCTCTCAACCCTTGAGGCCCGCCGCCACCCGGGATTGTATTTTGCGGGAGAAGTGCTGGACGTGGATGCCATAACCGGCGGGTTCAACCTTCAGGCGGCCTGGAGTATGGGCCATATTGCAGCCCAATCCATTTTTGACAAAAATTCTTATCTTTACCAAGATTCCTAAAATTGACCGTATGATATTTTCATTTCTTTTGTCCGTAATGATTGCGGGACAACCCCTTTCCATAGCACAGGAGAGGGAAATAGCCACAGACATCAATGTCACTTCCGTGGGACTCGAGCCTATGGCCACCGAGTTCGCAGTGTTCCCAAGTGAAGAGGAGGCCCTTGACGGGCGTTACGAATCCTCTCCCTGGTATCGCAGTCTGAACGGCACCTGGGATTTCATTTACCGCGACGATATGCGCCAGATGCCCGACATTGACGTCAGCCAGGGGTGGAGCCCAATAACCGTCCCGGGCAATTGGGAGGTGCAGGGCTATGGAATCCCCATCTACGCCAACATTCCCTATCCGTTTGTTCCCGTAGGGGAGAAACCCAATCCCCCGTATCTTCCGGAAGAAATACCCGGCGGAATGTACCGGACAACTTTCCAAATACCTTCGGAGTGGAGCGGGCGCGACATCCATCTCAATCTGGACGGCGTCAAGGGAGGAGTTTTCGTTTATGTAAACGGAACCTGCAAGGCGTATTTCGAAAATGCCAAGGACAGGGCCCGCATCGACATCAGTGACGTGGCTCAAGTTGGGCGGGACAATACGCTGGTGTTGAGAGTATGGCGCTGGAGCACCGGTTCCTGGCTGGAAGACCAGGATTTCTGGGACCTCAGCGGCATAGAGAGGGATGTCTATATAACCTCCACAGCAAAGGGAACTCTTACCGATTTTGAAATCGTATCGACTTTTGAGGATTCAACTCTGTCAAAGGGTGTTTTCCGCCTTACGGCCATAAACGGCGACGGGGACGTTTCATATAAGTTATATGACCCTCAGGGAAATCTTGTGGCGGAGGAAGACGCTGCGACATCTGCGGGCAACGGCGGAAAAGTGGAATTTGCAGCTTCAATAGATGCCCCGCAACCCTGGTCGGCGGAGAGTCCTGCACTCTATAAACTGGTCATCCGCTCCGGCGGGGAGTATATCCCCTACCGGGTGGGATTCCGCCATTTTGAGATAAACGGCACGCAGTTTCTGGTGAACGGCCGTCCCGTAATTTTCAAAGGGGTGAACATCCACGAGCACAACCATCTTACTGGCCACTATATCACCGAGAAGGATATCCGCAGCGACTTCGAGATGATGCGGCGCAACAATATCAACACCATCCGCACTTCGCACTATCCCCAGCCCCGCAGATTCTATGAACTGGCCGACGAATACGGTATTTATATCTATTGCGAGGCGAATATCGAGGCTCACGGCATGGGCTATGAACTGATGAAGGGGGGAACTCTTGCCAACAACCCCGATTTTCTGAAAATGCATCTGGACCGCACTGCGGATATGTACGAAAGGTGCAAGAATTTTCCGTGCGTCACCATTCTGTCCCTCGGCAACGAGTCGGGCAACGGTTATAATTTCTATCAGACATATCTCCTTCTCAAGCGGCGCGAGGTGGGCAATATGAACCGTCCGGTCACCTATGAGAGGGCGCAGTGGGAGTGGAACAGCGATATTTTCGTGTTCCAGTATCCCGATACGGGGAAACTCCACAAACTCGGAAGCGGGGGAACGGACCGCCCCGTGATAACTCAGGAATATTCGCACGCAATGGGCAACAGCAACGGCGCCCTGTGGGACCAGTGGGAGGAGATTTACCGTTATCCCAACCTTCAGGGAGGATACATCTGGGATTGGATTGACCAGGGGTTGTATGAGAAGACACCCGACGGCAAGCCCTATTGGGCCTACGGCGGCGATTATGGTGTGAACAAACCCTCAGATGCCAACTTCTGCTGCAACGGTCTGCTCGCCCCCGACAGAACTCCCCATCCGGCGATGGCGGAAGTGAAGTACGCTTATTCCAACGTGGCGTTCAACCTTGAAGATTGCTCAGACCTCAATGCGATAAAGGTCAATGTGTTCAACAGATTTTTCTTTACCTCGCTGAAAGGGTACGAATTGATTTACGCCATATTGGAAGACGGCAAACCTATCCGACAAGGCAAGGCGGCGCTCAGTGCCGCACCCCAGGCGGAGGAGACCGTTGTTCTGAACCCCAAACCGTTCAAGGTTAATCCTTC
>JABUTP010000093.1 GCA_021443625.1 Bacteroidales bacterium
ACTTTTATTTCTAAGTTGTCGATTTCATCGGCAGCCGGCTCGGCATAAGGAACATCAGTACGACCGCCAGCGCCGGGATGAACCAGACTGAGCAGAGGAGAGTCACGACCACACCGCCATCCGCAGTGATGCCGTCGGGGGTGCAAAGGTGTCCGTAGGCCACCAGCGGTGCGGCTATCATTGCCGAGGCGGGGGTGGGGAGTCCCGAGAAACTGCGGCTCTTGTACCCATCGATGTTATACCGTGCAAGCCGCAGGGATGCCCCCACCGCAACGAGCAGGGCAGTGAATGCCAGGGCGGTGGGATGCCCGAAGACGGGTGCCGAAATGCGGAAATACCAGGTGAACAGCATCATTGCCGGAGCGACTCCAAAGCTGACAAGGTCGCTCAGCGAATCGAGTTCCCGCCCGATTTCGGAAGATACCTTCAACAGTCTGGCACACGCCCCGTCTGCAAAATCAAACAGAGTGGCGGCCACAATGAAGCAGAATGCCTGCCAGAAGTTACCCCACAACGCAAGGATGACAGCCGCGCATCCGCACACCAGATTAAGGGTTGTGATGATGTTGGGAATGTGTTTTTTCATTGAAGATACCTCCCTGACAGATGATTATTTGATTCCCATTTTCTTGCGGATTTCCTTGGGAATGGCATCCTTGTGAACCATTATGCTCATGGTTTTGTATCTTACGAAAGCGTCCGATACGTACCAGATGCCTTTGTATTTGCCGGTTTCGCCCCAGGAGTTCTTTACCATAAAATATTTGGTGCCCTTCTGGTCGGTGGCAATGCCGTAGATGTGCATTCCGTGGTCGTCGGTAGTGGTCTTGTTGTCGTATCCTTCCTGACGGAGCTGCTGGGTCACAACTATTTCGGGGGCATCTTCACGCATCTTGCGGAGCTGGGCCTCCTTCTCCTCGGGAGAAACCCCAACCCAGCGGGCTTGGTCGCTCCCGGCTTCGGCGACTGCCTTGGTGTCCGGATAGTTGGCCAATCCGTTGCGGGTGAAACCGGCCTCGCTGACATCGGACCCCCACGCGATGGTGTAGCCTTTGTCAATGGCGTTGTACATTATTTCCATCATTTCGTCGAGCGGAACGTTGTAACTCAAATCCCAGCGCCAGTTGTCGGGCACTTCTATCGCAAACTGGGTATAGAAGGGGTGGTGTGTATAGGATGTTATCGAAACGTAGTCGTCGGCAACCAGACCGAGCGATGCGGCGTAACTCTGGGGAGTGTAGGTCTGTCCGTTGTATTCGAATTCATCGGGGCATTTGCCGAGGTAGGCATCGAGGATTCCCTGGTGACCTGCCATCCATGCGGTGGTGAGTTTGTTCTTGGAACCTTTGTAAATGCCTGTAATGTAACCTTTGAGGCCTTCGTGCATCTCGGAGTGGGAGTGCCTGGTTTCACCATAGTTGAGGCCGGGCATCAGACTCTCGGGAACGAGCCCGTAATCTTTCAGGACGTGGAGCACATCCTCCGACGAACCGCCCTGCGCATAGTTGAGATGGCCGTCCAGACGGATATATTTCTCTGCCTTGTCACTGTAGCATTTGCTTACGACAAACATCTCCGACAAATCCAGGTCATCTCCTTTGTAACCTTTGCGGATGGCCTCTGACTCCAGGAAGGATATTGTGGAGAAACTCCAGCAGGTGCCGGAACTTGCCTGGTTCTTGATGGAGGTGATGGGCAGCTGCTTGACTACCGTGAATACGGGTTCTTCAGAGTTGGCTGTGTCCTGGGCTTTTGCAGTGGTGGGCATCAGCCACAAGGCAAGAATCCCGGTCAATGTGATAAATCTTTTCATCGTTAATCTATAAATAATTGTTGTGATATCATAAGTCGCAGCATATTGAGTGCGTTGGCGGCAAACCTGCGGATATTTACTTCGCGCAATCTGGAGCCGCTGTGGTGGCATTTTGCGAAAATCTCCACTTCGCCGTTTTCGTTGCGGTGGGCCACGGCCATCCAGCAGGTGCCGACCGGCTTCTCATCGGTGCCGCCGTCGGGGCCGGCCACTCCGGTGGTGGCGATGCTGTAATCGGAACCGAGCGCTTCGAGCACCCCGCGGGCCATAGCTTCCGCCGTTTGGCGGCTTACGGCACCGTAGGTCTCTATGATTTCGGCGGGAACGGCTATTACCGAAGCCTTTACATCATTCGCATAAGACGTTACGGAACCTTTGTAAAAGGCGGAGCATCCGGGAACCGAAGTGATGAGGTGGGAAATCAGCCCGCCGGTGCACGACTCCGCCACGGCGAGGGTTTCCTGTCGGCTGGCTACGGGAGGTCCCTGCAGCAGGCGGGGGAGTATATTATACAAGGTGTCTTCACCCTCTCCATATACATAACTGCCGAGAATGTCGCGCAACTCGGAAAACATGGTGTTGAGAAGTTCTTCCCTTCCCGCAATGTCTGCATCGTAACACGAAAGGCGGAGTCGCACTCCGATAATGCTGTTGGGAAGGTATGCCAGATGAAGGAATTCGGGGAGATTATCTTCCCATTGCGCAATTTTCTCTGCCAATACCGACTCTGCAAGTCCGAATGTAACCAGAGTTCGATGGAGAATCCGTCCAGTCTCGAACTTGCCCTCAATGGATTTCAGAACGTCCGGAATCGCCCCTTCCGCCTCATGCGGCACACCGGGGAGGGCATACAGCACCGCCTTGTGACCGAACTGCTCCGGTTGGAACTCAAATTCCATATTGGGGGCGGTGCCCAGCTTGTTCACTATGACGCGGCAGGAGTCGGGAACTGTGGCCTGCGCTCTGTTTGCGGGCAGCATCTCGATGCCCCTTGCCGATAGAATCCTTTCTATGACAGCGAGTTGTTCTGCAGATTCAAAGGTGCCGGTGGCTTTTGACAACTCTCCCAGAACCGATTTGGTGATGTCGTCCTTGGTAGGGCCGAGACCGCCGGTAGTCACCACAATGTCGTGACAGGCAAGACAATGGCTTAGATTTGAGAGAATCTCTCCGCGTTCGTCGCCTATCGACAGCATAGTCCTGACCTTGATTCCGTGGGATTCCAGCGCCCTTGCGATGAATGATGAGTTGGTATCGACAATCTGACCTATGAGAATCTCATCTCCTATGGTGCAGATTGCGGCCGTTATGGAGTTACTGGACATCGGTTTATTTCTGTAAATGTTTGATAATCTGTTTGGCAAACGACGGCCCGTTGTATATGAAGCCGGAATAGACCTCTATCAGGGAAGCGCCGGCATCGAGCATCTGGCGTGCCTGTTGGGGCGTCATTATGCCGCCCACTGCGATTATCGGCAGCAGACCGTCACTCTTCTGATGAATGTACTGCACAAATTCAAGCGACCTGACAAACAGCGGAGCCCCGCTGAGTCCGCCGTTGCCAATTTTATCCACAACTGCTTTGGGGGACGACAACCCTTCGCGACTCCGGGTGGTGTTGGTGGCCACAATGCCGTCTATACCGCAGGTAAGACAAAGGTTGATGATTTCGTCGAGCTGCTCCTTGGGAATGTCGGGCGAAACCTTCAGCAGGATGGGGCGGACGTCTTCGTTGTAACGGCGGACCGTCATAACCCTGTCGATGATTTCGGAGAGCATCGTAATGTCCTGGAGTTCCGTCAGGTTCTTGACGTTCGGACAAGATATGTTGAGCACAAAGAAATCGACAAAGTCGTAGAGGAGCGAGACCGAACGTTCGTAGTCCTTGTAGGCCAGTTCGTTGGGCGTCTTGGAATTCTTGGTGATGTTGGCGGCAACAATGATTTTGGGGTGCTCTTTGCGGAGCTGGTCTATGGCATACCTGACCCCTTTGTTGTTTATGCCCATCCGGTTGATGATGGCTTTGTCCTTTGGCAGCCGGAAGCATCTGGGTTGGGGATTGCCGTCCTGGGGATCGGGCGTAAGGGAGCCGATTTCGACAAACCCGAATCCGAAGTTGGACAAATCGTTGTAAAACTCCCCATTCTTGTCCAAACCTCCCGCGATTCCCACCGGATTGGGGAACTTGAGACCGAACAGTTCTTTCTCAAGGGAAGGGGACTTTCTCTTATATATGAGTCGGATGATGGCCCCGAGCCCGGGGATGTGCCGTGCAAACTTCAACAGACCGAAGATAATCTTGTGGGCACTCTCCGGCGAAAATAGAAACAGAATGGGACGAATAAACTTTTTGTACATAAGTCCCAAATTTAGTACATAGAGAGAGAATAACAAAACAAAGATTTGTTTTTCCGAGCGCCAGCACAATCCAAACCGCAGCAACGAAAAATCGTAATCCGCCAGAAGGTCACACACAAATGGTGGGGTGGGACTATCTCACATCGTAGGTGCCGTCGGTGTAGAACACAACAATCTGTCGGATCTGCCTGTTTGCCGTTTTTGGGGCCGAAAAAACGTTGGGTGCGGGCGAGTTCTGTCGCTTTATGCGACTCTCGGAAGGATATGA
>JABUTP010000094.1 GCA_021443625.1 Bacteroidales bacterium
GCGAAACCAGCGAAACCCTCGTTGCAAAGATTGGCCTGGCCCTTGCAAACGGCCTGAAGCCCATCTACTGCGTGGGAGAGAAACTCGAGGAGCGTGAGGCCGGCAACCATTTCGCAGTGGTAAAGGCCCAGTTGGAGGAGGTTCTCTTCGGTCTTACCGCAGAGCAGATGAGTCAGATAGTCATCGCATACGAACCGGTCTGGGCCATCGGCACGGGCGTTACCGCCACCAGTGCCCAGGCACAGGAAATCCACGCATACATCCGCGAGGTGCTGGCCGCCAAATTCGGTGCCCTGGCCGAGGAGATAACGATTCTCTATGGAGGCAGCTGCAAGCCTTCCAATGCCGCAGAACTCTTTGCCTGCCCTGACATCGATGGGGGTCTCATAGGGGGCGCAGCCCTCAAGGCAGATGACTTCATAGCAATAGCAAAGTCTTATTAGTGCAGAAATTTGAGGTCCGCCTTTGCGGGCCTTAAATTTTGTGTGCCGATGGGACATTACATTTATAACCACTTTATTATTCACTTCACAAACAACGTAATGAGAAAAATTGCTGTTTTTCTGTTCCTGTGTGTGCTCAGTCTGAGCAGTGCATTTGCTCAGTCGAGGGTCACGGGAAAGGTAGTTGACCCCAATGGCGACCCTCTGGCGGGTGTTGCCGTTTTTGTCAAGGGAACTACAAACGGTACCACTTCCGCTGTAGATGGTACCTACTCTCTCACTGTAAAAGAAGATGCCCGTCTCGTATTCAACTGTCTCGGATTTGAGGAGGCAGAGGTACTTGTAGGCACCAAGTCGGTAATCAACGTGACTCTTACCGAAGATGTCAAAACTCTCGAAAGCGTCCTGGTGACCGGTTATCAGACCATCTCCAAGGAAAGGGCCACCGGTTCGTTTGACATCGTGAGCAAGGCTCAGATAGAGAAGCCTTCGGGCAACATCGCAGACCGCATCATCGGTGCTGCCACCGGTCTTGCCTATTCAGAGGATATCTATGGAAATCCTACTTTCCAGATTCGCGGTATCTCCACTTTTGCCGCCTCGGCTCCTCCGCTAATCGTCATCGACGGTTTCCCGGTTGAAAGCACTTTCGAGTCCATCAACCCCAACGATGTTGAGAGCATCACCGTCCTCAAGGATGCTGCCGCCGCCTCCATCTGGGGTGCCAAATCGGCAAACGGCGTCATCGTCATCACCACCAAGAACGCGAAGGCCACCACGTCGGACGTGCCTGTAATCAATGTTGAATACTCTGCATTCTACAAGGTTTCTCCGAAAATTGACCTCGACTACACTCTGTCAGAGGCTTCCGTAAACGACATCATCGATTACGAGGTCAAGTATTTCGACAAGTATTGGTCCAACGGCAGGGTTCCCGACGACCAGACCTATTCCGTGACTCCCAGGACCAGCGTCTATAACATTCTCACCGACAAGTTCCACGGCAGAATCTCCGCAAGCGAGGCTGAAAGCCGCATCAATGCGCTGAGGCAGAACAACAACTACGACCAGGTAAGGGATTACCTCCTCCAGAACGCCTCCACACATCAGCAGAACGTTAACCTCAACATAGGTACAAAGCGGTCCCAGACCTATATCTCGCTCCTCTATCAGGATGATGACAAGATCTACAAGAACAGGGACAGCAAGAAGTACAATCTTTCGTTCCGCAACAAGACCAACATCTTCAAATGGCTCGATTTCAACGTTGCAGCCACCTACAATTATGTAAAGAAGAACAACAGCGGTTACGGTCTTTCCGGTATGGCTCCCTACGAAATGCTTGCCGACGAAAGCGGCAACCTGATTCGCTACTACAAGAGTTATCCCAAGGCATATCTTGACGCCAACCTTCCCTCTCAGGAAATCTATGACGGTGAACTCCTCGGTTTCCCCTACAACGACTGGACTTTCAACCCCGTTGAGGAGGGAG
Organism: Bacteroidales bacterium; assembly: GCA_021443625.1. Lineage (GTDB taxonomy): Bacteria > Bacteroidota > Bacteroidia > Bacteroidales > UBA932 > Equibacterium. The sequence goes on from JABUTP010000094.1 coordinate 1,936, forward strand.
AAGCCCGCAGCTTCAATACCTACACCTCTATGGCAAGGTTCCAGGGCGGTCTCACCTTCAAGGTCATCGAAGGCCTGACCATCGATGCAAAGGCTCAGTACGAACGCATTGCCAGCCGTACCCACAATTATTACAGCGACCAGACCTACGAAGTCCGCACAACCGTGAACACCGCTGCAAGCTGGAACAAGGAGGACAACAGTGTCGTTGCAAACCTTCCTTCGGGAGGTTTCCTGGACCAGAGTTCATACGAGACAAGCATTCTCACTCTCCGTACCCAGGCCAACTTCAACAGGACCTTTGCCAACAAGCATGCGATTGCTGCAGTTGCCGGTATCGAGACCACTGACAACGTAACCCAGTCGTTCGGCTATCCGAGGACATACGGGTACAGTGAGGAGAAACTCTCCGTAGGCGCCCTTGCTAACGGTGTCGGCGGCAGCGGCATATATCAGCTCAAGGACTGGCAGGGCGGTTCGGAAAGCTTTGATTATCTGAACACCTTCGGATACACAACTGACCGCTACTTCTCCGCATTTGCAAATGCTTCATACACCTACGACAAGAAATACACTGCTTCGGCCAGCATCAGGACCGATGCTTCCAACCTGATTACCGACGATCCCAAGTATCGTTACGCTCCTTTCTGGTCTGTAGGCGCCAGCTGGCAGATGGGCAGGGAAGAGTTCATGTCCAACTTGGATTGGGTTGACGGTCTCCTGCTTCGCGCCACATACGGCCACAACGGAAACGTGGACAAGACTACCTCTTTCCAGCCGCTCCTTGCCCCCAACCCCGTACCCAGCATCCTCACAGGCGAGAATATGCTCGGCCCCAACGGTATGAACCCCATCTCAAGCTATGGTAACCCTACCCTCCGCTGGGAAAGGACCAGGACATTTGACCTTGGTGTTGATTACAACCTCCTCGGCGGCAAACTCCACGGTAAGATTGATGTTTACAACAGACATTCATACGACCTGATTGCCAAGGTGACACTCACCAAGGTAATGGGTACAAGCTCAATCTCCCTCAACAACGGTGAGATCAGCAACAAGGGTTTTGAATTCGAAATCGGTTCAACCCTCCCCATCAGCAGGAAAGTCGTTTGGGACGGAACCCTTATGTTCTCCTACAACAAGAACGAGATTCTTTCGCTCAAGCAGAAACCCACCAACGCTTACGCTCTCGTATATACATCCAACAGCACCCCTTCATCCAACTGGCTCGAGGGCTATGATATGAATACCCTCTGGACCTACACCTACGGCGGTGTGGAGAACAAGGGTACCGAAGAGTCCCCCAATATGCAGCCCGTAATCCTTGCCAAGGACGGTTCCACCCAGACCATCAATGCATGGCCCACCGGTGAAGCAATTGACGTTTCCTATGCTATGGGTACCAAGGTTGCTCCCGTCAACATTGCCTTCAATACCTCTTTGAAGGTCTATGACTTTGACATCTCGATGATTCTTACCGGCAAGTTCGGACACAAGTTCCTCCGTGAAAGTTTCAACTATCCTATGGTTGATTCGGGAACAATCCCCAACGCCAAACTTTCTGAGGTGCTGAATGCAGACCCCAGCGAGATGATTACTCTCCCTATGAATGACAACGATACCGGAGTCACAATGTGGGACAGGTTCTATCCTTATATGAATTACCTCGTGGCCAACGCTTCGTTCATCCGTTTCCAGGAGTTGTCGGTTGCTTACAACCTTCCCAAGGCCTATACGGACTGGCTTGGCATCGGCGGTGTCAAATTCTATGTTCAGGCAAACAATCCTTTCAACATCTACTTCAACGAGTGGAACGAGGATCCTGAATTCCGCAGAGGAACTGAACGCCTCCTGTCTTCATATCTTTTTGGTGTAAAGTGTAACTTCTAAATTGACGAGAGATTATGAAAATATATAAAACACTCATTGCAGCCATCAGTTTTGGCGCTCTTGTTCTCAGCGGTTGCAGCGAGATTGACGATTTTCTCAACGAAGAGCCGTCAAAGAACACACTGCAGGCTATCGAGACCGTTGACCAGCTTGATGCTGTACTTGCATCCTACGCTGTCTATCCGGTGCATTTCTTTGAGGAGAAGCCGGATATGCTCTACTCGACCGACGACTTCGGCTACCTGATGAACATCCACGACCAGAAGCCCTACAGTACATTTATGTTCTACTATGGTCTCTGGAACAACGAAAACGACGTCGATGACCGTTATCCCACCTGGAATGGTGAATACACCAAGGTATTCTATGCCAACCTTGTTCTCGACAACCTCGACAAGGTTAAGGGAGACGAGAAGCAGAAGGCCCTTCTCAAGGCCGACGCTTCTTTCCTGAGGGCATACTGCTTCTTCACCATCGCCCTTGCCCATACCCTCTATTATGACGGGACCAATGGCGACGAACTCGGAATCACCCTCAAGAAATCCACCTCTTTCGAGGAGGACATCACCCGCGCCAACCTCAAGGACACCTGGGATTTCAT
>JABUTP010000095.1 GCA_021443625.1 Bacteroidales bacterium
CTCGGACGCTCGTTCGAGCAGATTCGCCGCAGCGGAATGTTCAGAATAGACGACCAGAGTTGCGAAGTGTTCAACAATGCGCTGCTTGAAGGACGCTCCGTGGTGCTGCTGCTGGGACATTGCGGCAACTGGGAACTCCTCACGGGGATGGCGGTGTATATGCCCCATTCCGAAGTGGATTACAGCCAGGTGACCTGCGCCTACAAACAGCTTCACAGCCCCCTTTCGCAGGAGTTGATGCTCCTTATGCGGCGCCGGCACATGAATCTGGAGGGGAATCTGGTACCGTCCCACAAGTTCGTGAGGTACGCGCTCGGGCACAAGGACGAAAACAGGGCCTATTTCCTTATTTCAGACCAATATACGTCAACTCCCACCTGCACCACCACATTTCTTGGACTTGAGACGGGATGGGCCGGAGGAGGGGAGATGATAGCCCGCAGGCTCCACTCGCCCGTGCTTTATATTTACGTTGACAGAGAGCAAAGATGTGGATATGTCATTAAAATTTTGCAAATTTGCAATGATGCTTCGGCGGTTGAACCATCCGAGGCGGTGCGGACATATTCGGCTTTGCTGGAAAGCGACATTCTGGCCCGCCCCGCCTGCTGGCTTTGGAGCCACAAGCGGTGGAAGAACCTTAGAGGGAGCGACTATTTGCACAATCAGTGATTTGAAACAACAGAAAACGATTTGATATGAAAAAGATAGCAAAGATTCTTGTGGCCGCATCGGTGGCAGCGGCGCCGTTTGTGACGGCTGACGCACAGCAGCTTTTCAAGGGGAGCGAAGTTCCCTCGGGTGTGGTGATATATTCCCTTCCTTCAACATCCTTAACATTCTGCGTGGAGGCCGTCAGGGAGGATTTCAAGGCAGGGCCCTATGCCCAGTATGCCCAGAAATATATGGGAAGCGAGGCGAGGACCTCAGACGAGGTGACATATTCGCTCAAGTCGATAGACCTCGTGCCTTATCTTGAGGCCGACCCTTCGGTAAGGATGGCCATCAACCTCAAGGGAAAGGCCACGGCATCGGCCAATTTCCTCCAATTCTGCTCCCAGGGGCTTATCGTGGCCTCCGACAGTTACACCGGCAAGGCTGAGGCGTGGCGGTTCCCCTCCATCGCCAACAACGACCAGTTTGCCGGAAAGGATGTGGATGGGAATCTGACAGACGCCAACACCACCCTCTACCGTACGGTAAAGACTTCCACCGGCGGTTATGAAAAAGTGTCGGTGTCGCAAAAGCAGGTGGTGGAGAAATCTGCCGAAAAGAAGGCTGCCGAAACCGCAGCCACCATATTCGAACTCCGCAGACAGCGGCTCGCCATCGTGACGGGGGATACCGATGCCACCTACAGCGGTGAAGCAATGGGGGCGGCGATAGGTGAAATAAACCGTCTCGAATCGGAGTATATGAGTCTGTTCTATGGCAAAAGCATAGAATCGGTGGAGCGTATGAATTTCGACGTGGTGCCTTCGGCAGATAAGAAAGATCAGATGTATGTCGCTTTCAGACTCTCCGACAGCGACGGCCTGCTCCCCGCCAGCGATGTGATGGGACGCCCGATAGTGCTGCAGCTCGAGCTTGACAATCTGGTGCAGAACACTGTCAAGGAGGCTTCCAAGGGGGGAGAAACCATTTTCTACCGCGTGCCCCGCACTGCCACCGCCAGAGTGCTTGACGGCGAAAAGATGCTGCTGCAGACCCGGATTCCCATCTACCAGTTGGGACAGACGATGTCATTCCCTCTGGGAACGGCAATCCAGTAAACGCCTTGCAAAGACAATTTTGTTTTAACCCGATAACTTCTAAAAAGATTGAACATGACTATAGCAGAGTTGGACCCCAAAAGGGTGTGGAAAATTTTTTATGCACTGACACAGATTCCCCGTCCCTCCAAGAAAGAGCTGAAAGCGGCGGATTTCGTGGAGAAATTCGGCAAGGAGCACGGTCTTGAGACCTATCGCGACACCTTGGGCAACATCATAATCAGAAAACCCGCCACTCCGGGTTATGAGAACCGCAAGGGAGTCATCCTTCAGGGACACCTCGATATGGTTCCCCAGAACAATGCGGACACTCCCCACGACTGGGAAAACGACCCCATTGACGCCTACGAATACGAAATTGACGGGGAGAAGTGGGTAAAGGCGCGCGGCACCACCCTCGGCGCCGACAACGGTATGGGCGTGGCTGTGGCGCTGGCAGTGCTTGAGGCGGAAGACCTGGAGCACGGCCCCATAGAGGCTCTTTTCACAATAGATGAAGAAACCGGTATGACGGGCGCTTTCGGCCTTGAACCCGGCAAGTTGAAAGGGGAGATTCTCCTGAACCTCGACTCCGAAACCGAAGGTGAAATTTATGTGGGATGTGCGGGTGGAATGGACGTGTCGGCAACTTGGGACTATACCACCGAGCCGGCTCCCGCAGGTTATGAATTCTACACAGTCAACGTCAAGGGTATGCGCGGAGGCCACTCCGGTATGGATATCCACGAAGGACGCGGCAACGCCAACAAGACAATGGCAAGGCTGCTGCTCCCCGTGCTTGAAAAGATGGACGGACGGTTGGTTTCCATCTCGGGCGGCAATCTGCGCAACGCCATCCCCCGCGAAGCGGTGGCAGTGGTGGCGGTTCCCGGGTGCAACGCAGCAGCCCTCAAGGCACACGTCGGCGCTTTGGAGAAAATAGTTCGTAAAGAACTGGATGGTGTTGAAACAAATGTAAGTCTTTTTGTGGAAGATGCCGCCGCCGCTCCCGTGATGCAGGGCGACGTTGCGCTGCGTCTGGTAAGGGCCGTGATGGCCTGCCCCAATGCGGTGGAGCGGATGAGTACCGATATGCCGGGTCTGGTGGAAACATCCAACAATCTGGCCATAGTCAAGTCTGAAAACGGTAAGATAGATATTGTATGTCTGCTGCGCAGTTCAGTGGATTCGGCAAAGGAGAACCTGGCGGACGCCGTTAGGTCGGTTATGGAACTGGCCGGTGCCCGGGTTGAAATCTCGGGAGCATATTCCGGATGGAAGCCCGATATGAAATCTCCCATGCTGGCCGCGATGAAGGTTGTGTATAAGACACTCTACGGGGTTGAACCCGCAGTGATGGCCATTCACGCCGGTCTGGAGTGCGGTATCATCGGCGCCACCTATCCGGGACTCGATATGGTTTCCGCAGGACCAACGCTCTGCTCGCCCCACTCACCCGACGAGCGCGTCAACGTCGCCAGCGTGGCCAAGTTCTGGGACTTCATAGTGGAACTTCTCAAAAACATTCCTACGAAATAATAATAGTAAATCATCAAGTATATGCTTCAGAATCTTTGGCAAAACCACTCCACGGGAGTAATCTTCGCGGCAATCATTCTCGTAGTGATTCCGTTCCTGGTGTATTATTTAAGAGTAGCCAGCAAGGAACATCCCAAGGGGCTGGTGGCAGCGGCCCTCAGCAATATGGGAGAGCGTTTCGGATACTATATTATGAACGCCATCCTGCTGCTGTTCCTGGTTTCAAAATTCGGTCTGCCCGACGGTACGGCCGGACTCATCTATTCGGTTTTCTATTTCGGAATATATATTCTGGGCCTTGTGGGCGGTATCATCGCCGACAAGACGCAGAACTATAACCGCACCATCCAGTGGGGCCTCATCATAATGGCGGTGGGCTACATCGCCCTGGCAATCCCCCTCTTCAGCAAGAGCGACGGGATGATTGTCGATGGCAACGGCTCCTGGTGGGGCATCCTCATCTTCACCTGCGTGGCCCTGCTGCTGATTGCCTTCGGCAACGGTCTGTTCAAGGGCAACCTGCAGGCGCTGGTCGGCAAGATGTACGACAACTTTGAGGCCGAGGCTGCCGAGAAAGGCCCCGCAGCCGTGGCAGAGGCAAAGGACAAACGCGACAGCGGTTTCCAGATTTTCTATGTGTTCATCAACATTGGCGGCGTGATAGCTCCGTTCGTGGCTCCGGTGCTGCGCAAGTGGCTTCTTGCCATCAACAATTTCAAATACAACGCAGATATGCCCGCTCTCTGCCACCAGTTCCTCAAGGATGGGCAGGTGACCGAGAAGTTCACCGAAACGATGGCAAATTCGGTGATTGACCCGACTCAGGTGGCCGATCTGGCCAAGTTCAGTTCCGACTATGTGGAGATTTACAACAAGGGTATCCACTTCGCATTCATCGCCTCTATGGTGGCGATGCTGGTGTCGCTGGTCATCTTCCTTGTCAACAAGAAGAAGTTCCCACAGCCCGACAAGAAGGTCGCCGCAGAAACTGCCGGTTACACTCCGGAAGAGAAAGCAGCGATGGCAAAGGAAATCAAGCAGCGTATGGCCGCCCTTTTTGCAGTGCTCGGAATAGCGGTGTTCTTCTGGCTCTCATTCCACCAGAACAGCCAGTCACTCTCGGT
>JABUTP010000096.1:0-4401 GCA_021443625.1 Bacteroidales bacterium
TATCCTGCAGCGTGGATTCTGGCCAATCGCAACTACAACCGGAGTTCGGTCACCATCATCATATTCATGCTCCCGATGTGGATCAACGCCCTTATGAGAACTCTGGCCACCGCCGAACTGTTCAATATGTTCGGGCTGCAACTGGGCAAGGGGACGCTTCTTTTCGGTATGGCCTACGATTACCTGCCGTTTATGATTTACCCCATATACAACGTTCTGAGCCGTATGGACATCTCGTACAGCGAGGCGGCGCAGGACCTGGGGGCGACCCCCTGGAAGGTTTTCTGGAGGGTTACGGTGCCTCTCTCAATCCCCGGAGTGTTGAGCGGGGTCCTTATGGTGTTCATGCCCACAATGAGCACGTTTGCCATTTCGGAATTCCTGACCAACAACAAGATAAAGCTTTTCGGAACCATCATCCAGGAGAACATCAACTCATCGATGTGGAACTATGGTGCGGCCTTGTCGCTCATAATGTTGATAATAATAGGCATCACCTCTCTTCTGGGCGAAGGTGACGCCGAAGAAGATGCCGGAGGAGGGCAGTTGGCATAAGTATGAAGAAGTTCCTTGCACAAAGTTATATCTGGGTACTGCTGCTCATTCTCTACGCTCCCCTGATATTCATCGGTGTCTTTTCGTTTACGGAGAGCAAGGTGTTCGGCAGCTGGACCGGTTTTTCCACCAGACTCTATGCCAACCTGTTCAACGGAATGGGGGGAAGTGCCGGCGCTCTGGTTACCGCCGTCAACAACACGCTGCTCATAGCCCTCATCGCCGCTTTGGTGGCGACCATACTGGGTACGGTGGCAGCCATCGGCATCTACAATACGCGGGGCAGGGCGCGCAAGGCGATATTGTTTCTCAACAACATCCCGATGATCAACCCTGACGTCATAACCGGCGTTTCGCTCTTTCTGCTGTTCGTCTTTCTGGGCGTTTCGCAAGGGTATGTGAGTGTGGTGCTGGCCCATATCGCATTCTGCACCCCGTATGTCGTGCTGAACGTTCTGCCGAGACTGCATCAGATGGACCAGAATACCTACGAAGCGGCCCTTGACCTCGGGGCGACCCCTATGCAGGCTCTCTGGAAGGTGCTTATTCCGCAACTCAAGACCGGTATGCTCACCGGTTTTGTCCTGGCCTTCACCATGAGTCTCGACGACTTTGCCGTGACCTTCTTCACCCGCGGCACGGTGGGTCTGGAAACCCTTTCTACATACATCTATACGGATGCCCGCAAAGGGGGACTCACTCCCGAACTGCGGCCTCTGATGACCATTATATTCATAATAATCCTTGCGCTGCTGGTGGTCAGCAATGTCCGTCAGTCCCGCGCATACAAGAAAAAGTAAAAAATGAAGAAGTTCCTTTTCTTTGCCCTGGCAGTGCTTCTTGCGGCAGGTTGCAGCAGCGACCGGAGTGCAGTGCTGAAAGTTTACAACTGGTCCGATTACATCGACGAAACGGTTATCGGTGATTTCGAAGAGTGGTATGAGCAGCAGACCGGCGAATCGGTGGAAGTCATCTATCAGACATTCGACATCAACGAGACGATGCTTTCCAAGATTGAGAAAGGCCACGAGGACTACGATGTCGTCTGCCCTTCGGATTACATCATCGAGAGGATGCTCAGTCAGGATCTGCTGCTCCCCATCGACAGGGATTTCGGCGATACCCCCAACTATATTGATGACAATCTCTCGCCATACATCCGCGGCTGCTTCAGCAATATGAGGGGAGGGGGGAAGAACGCCAACGACTATGCCGTGGCATATATGTGGGGCACCACCGGTATCCTCTACAATGCCAAATACGTGACCGACGAGGAGGCTTCGACCTGGGACATTGTACGCAATCCCAAATTCGAGGGTAGAATCTTCATAAAAGACTCTGCAAGAGATGTTTATTCGCAGATTATCCTTTACTTGAAGTACAAGGAACTCCTGGAAGGTACAGTTACCAAGGATGAACTTATGGTATATCGTTCTGATAGTGAAATTGCTGAAGTTGAGGAATTTATGAGCGACGTAAAGCCCCTTGTGGCCGGCTGGGAGGCAGATTTCGGCAAGGAACAGATGATTCAGGAACGGGGTTACGTCAACCTGACCTGGGCCGGAGATGCCGTATGGGCCATCAAGGAGGCACAGGAACTGGGCGTGGATTTGAGATATGCGCTCCCCAAAGAGGGCTATACCGTATGGTTCGACGGCTGGGTGATTCCCAAATATGCCCAGAACGTCAAGGCTGCCAAATATTGGATCAACTTCATGAGCCGTCCCGACATCGTGATACGCAACAGCGAAGAGACCGGCTACATTCCGTCGTCTGCAGCGCCTGAGGTGATGGCAGCCTTTGAAGACGAATCTCTAGAACCCATTGACGTTTCGTATTTCTTTGGACCCGAGGCAACCGCAGTAAGGCTCGACCCGATACTTTATCCGTCAACACAGGATATCGAGCGCAGTTGTATGGAGCACGACTGGGGTGAGAACACCGCAAAACTCATTACAATGTGGGGCTCGGTCAAGGGAAGCAACATGAGCTCAATGACGGTCTTGATACTCGCAGTTACACTTGCTGCCTTCATAATTTTGATTGTGGCCAGAATGAGGAAGAAATCGCGCCGTTCGCACAGTGTTTATGGCAAACGCAGATAATCCCATATTTCACACAATTTATATTATGTAAAATAGGATAATCCGGCACCACCCCTGGGCCGGATTTCCTTTTTATATATCCGCAATTGTTTTGTATTTTTGCAAACTATGAATATTTACGAGGCATTAGAAAACAGAATTTTGTTGTTGGATGGCGCATTCGGCACAATGATCCAGCGGTTCGACTTCAATGAAGAAGATTTTCGCGGGGATATCTTCCGTAATCATCCCACCCGGCTCAAAGGCTGTTTTGATGTGCTCTCCATTACCCGCCCGTACGCAGTGCGTCAGATTCACGACGCGTATCTTGCTGCAGGAAGCGATATAATTGAGACCAATTCGTTCAATTCCAACGCATTGTCCCTTAAAGAATATGGTTTGGACGATAAGGCGTACGACATTTCGCGAGCCGCCGCAACGGTGGCCAGAGCTGCTGCGGATGCCGCTTCCACCCCCTCGAAACCCCGTTTTGTGGCCGGCTCAATGGGCCCCACAAAATATACGGCCTCCATTTCTGCCGATGTGGATGCCCCTTCGGAGCGTGCCGTCACCTTTGATGAACTGGAGTCTGCATACTATACCCAGGCGGCGGGTCTTTGGGACGGCGGAGCCGATATCCTGCTGGTAGAGACCATTTTCGACACCCTGAACGCCAAGGCGGCACTGCATGCCATCGGGCGCCTGGGATGCGACAAGGGTTGCAAAATTCCTGTTATGGTGTCGGTTACCATCTCAGATGCATCAGCCAGAACCCTCTCCGGCCAGACTATAGAGGCCTTCTACGCTTCGGTGTCCCATTACGACCTTCTCTCTGTGGGAATGAACTGCTCTCTGGGTGCCAAACAGATGCTCCCCTACATTAAAAGGCTTGCTGAGTGCAGCGCAACGCGCATCAGCGTGCATCCCAATGCCGGTCTGCCCAACCTTATGGGGGAATATGAGCAGAGCGAGGAGATGTTTGCCGCCGAAATCGAAGTTTATCTGCAACAAAACCTCCTGAACATAGTGGGCGGATGCTGCGGCACCACTCCGGAATTCATCAAGGCCATTGCCCCTCTGGTGGCCCGATACCGGCCGCATAAGGTGACGCAAAAGCAGCCTGTCACTACTTTGGCCGGTCTGGAACCGCTGAAGGTTGTGGCGGAATCCAATTTCGTCAATATCGGCGAGCGTACCAACGTCGCCGGTTCCCGGATATTCGCCCGTCTCATCAGGGAAAATGACTACGAACAGGCTATGACCATAGCCAGAACGCAGGTTGAGAGCGGAGCGCAGATTGTGGATGTCTGTATGGATGACGGCCTCATCGATGGTGTGACCGCAATGACCAGATTCCTGAATATGCTTGCCTCCGACCCCGAAGTGGCCAGAGTGCCGGTGATGATAGATTCTTCGCAGTGGGAAGTGATTGAGGCGGGTCTGAAATGTGTTCAGGGCAAGTCCATTGTCAACTCCATCTCCCTCAAGGAGGGCGAACAGGCATTCCTCGACAAGGCCCGCGCCATCCGCAGTTACGGTGCGGCGGTCGTGGTGATGCTCTTCGACGAGAAGGGTCAGGCCACCGACTACGAACGAAAGATCGAAGTGGCGCAGCGTTCCTACGCCCTTCTGGCCTCCATAGGATTCCCTCCCGAGGACATAATTTTTGACCCCAATATTCTGGCGGTGGCTACCGGAATGCCCGAGCACGACGGCTATGCCAAGGCATTTATAGACGCCACCCGGTGGATTAAGGAGAACT
>JABUTP010000096.1:4423-6760 GCA_021443625.1 Bacteroidales bacterium
GTTTCCAACCTCTCATTCTCTTTCAGGGGCAACAACGCGGTGCGCGAAGCGATGCATTCGGTGTTCCTCTACCACGCCGTGAATGCGGGGATGGATATGGGTATAGTGAATCCCCAGATGCTGAAGATATATTCCGACATCGAGCCCGTGCTGCTGGAAAAGGTGGAAGACGTGATTCTGTGCCGGAACGAGAATGCCGCTACCGCCCTCATCGAATATGCGGAGTCTCTCAAACAGCAGGACTCCCCCGCTGCCGAAACCGCCGACAGTTGGCACAGCCTGCCTGTTGGGGATCGTATCAGATATGCTATGGTAAAGGGGATTCCCGACACCATAGAAAGCGATGTGGTTGAGGCATATTCCGCCACCGGGGACGCCATCCGTGTGATAGACGAGCAGCTGATGCCCGCTATGGAAACCGTGGGAGGTCTCTTCTCCGAAGGGAAAATGTTTCTCCCCCAGGTGGTCAAGACCGCCCGCGTGATGAAAAAGGCCGTGGCGGCGCTGACTCCCTATCTGGAGAGTTCCAAAGAGGTGAAATATGGCGCCAAGGTGCTGATTGCCACCGTTAAAGGAGACGTCCACGATATCGGCAAGAACATTGTCGGGGTGGTTATGGCGTGCAACGGTTACGAAGTGGTTGATATGGGGGTGATGGTGGAACCCGAAGCGATAGTCGCCAAGTCGAAGGAGATTTCCCCCGACGTGATCGCCCTGAGCGGCCTCATAACGCCATCTCTCAACGAAATGATAAAGGTCTGCGAAGCCCTTGAGGCGGCGGGTCTCTCGATACCGGTTGTGGTGGGCGGCGCCACCACCTCCGACCTCCATTGTGCCGTAAAGATTGCCCCCGTGTATGGCGGGACGGTGGTCCGGAGTGCCAATGCAAGCGAAAACGCCCGGATTGTGGCTGCGCTGGTGGCCCCCTCCGCCGCAGAGTACCGGCAGCAGGTGCGCTCCCGTCAGGAGGAACTGCGCGCGCAATATCTCAATATGAGCGCATCGCGCCCCCTTGCCGATTATGACACCGTCCGTAAAAATGCTGTCAAAGAGAGCTTCGGCGCTCTGGCGGGCCACTCCCCTCGCCTTACCGTCTATCGGAACTTCCCTTTGGCCGATGTGGAAAAACTGATAGACTGGGATATGTTCTATGCCGCCTGGCAGGTAGGCAACGCAGCGGCGGAAAAGGAAACCCTGCACAATGATGCCCTTGCCGTGCTCACCGAGATGAGAGAGAATGTCGATTTGCAAGGGGTTACAGGCACCTATCGGGCCGAAGGCCGCGGCGATGACATCGTGCTGGACCTCGGCGACGGCACCGAGTATCCCCTGCCTATGCTCCGCAACCAGACCGAAGGCGAGGCCAACGTCTCTCTGGCAGACTTTGTGAGCGCTGACGGCGAGGACATCACCATCTTCGCACTTACGGCCGGAGTCGGCACAAACCGCTTCATTGAGAAATGCAGGGCGGAGGGCAACGACTATTGGGCCATTATTGCAAAACTGCTGGCTGACCGCCTTGCAGAGGCATTTGCGGAGGTAATCTGCCCCGCAGGCAGCGGATGCAGGGCTGCATTCGGCTACCCCACCTGCCCCGACCATTCCCTCAAAAAGGATGTCTTCGATTTGTTGGGAGTGGAATCGGCCACCGGTATGAGCCTGACCGGCAACTATATGATAGCCCCCGGCGAATCCATCTGCGGCATCATTGTTCCCAACGGCAGGTTCTTCAGCGTGGGCAGGATTTCCCGGGAGCAGCTCGCAGACTATGCCGCCCGCAGAAAAATGGATATAGAAGAGGTCAAGAAGATGATACCCAAGAATATATGAAAAGTGTTCCCGAACTCATAAAAGAGGCTTCCCTGCAGAAAAAGTCACGGTTTGCCTTTGAAATACTCCCGCCACTCAAAGGTGACGGCTTCGAAAAGGTGTCGGAGTGCATCGACAGTCTTATCGAATTCAATCCGGCATACATCAATATCACCTGCCACCGCGAGAGCACCATGCCCTCCGTCCAGCCCGACGGGAGCGTACAGTATCACAAGGTTCACCAGCGCCCCGGAACCATAGGCATATCATCGGCCATCCAACGCAAATATGACATTCCGGTTGTTCCCCATCTCATCTGTGCGGGCAACTCAAAATACGACATCGAAGACCAGCTGATAGACTTCAGTTATCTCGGTCTGGACAATGTGCTGGCACTCAGGGGGGACAAACTCCGCACCGAAACGTCGTTCGTTCCCGTGGAAAACGGTTATGCCCACGCAGTGGATGTGGTGCGCCAGATTACCAACCTGAACAGCGGCAGGTACCTCGACTTTACCAGTGAACACA
>JABUTP010000096.1:6822-10076 GCA_021443625.1 Bacteroidales bacterium
GAAAAGGATATTGAGCACCTGAAGGCCAAGGTGGATGCGGGGGCGCAATATGTCGTGACCCAGCTGTTCTATGACAACCGCCATTTCTTCGAGTTCGTGGACAGATGCAGGGCAACTGGGATAGATGTGCCCATTATTCCGGGCATCAAGCCGCTATCGACACTTAACCACCTTACCGTGCTGCCCAGATTCTTCGGTTGCGATATTCCCGAAACCCTTGCAGCCGAAGTCCTGGCGCACAAGGACAGCCCAGATGCAATCCGTCAGATAGGAACCGAATGGGCCATCGCCCAAAGTGAGGAACTCATCGCCGCCGGTGTGCCGATTCTACATTATTATCCTATGGGTAAGGCGGACAACATCATCAACATTGCAAAGAAACTCTTCTGATATGGATTTCTCCGAGCATAGGCCACTTGCCGAAAGGATGCGCCCCAACACCATCGATGAGTATGTAGGGCAGCAGCATCTGTTGGCACCCGGGGCGGTGATACGCACTATGATAGAGAGCGGTGCCGTTTCGTCGTTCATCCTCTGGGGGCCTCCCGGAGTGGGCAAGACCACTCTCGCCCGCATATTGGCCCACTCCCTCAAAAGGGAATTCTACACTCTGTCGGCCATCAGCAGCGGGGTCAAGGATGTGCGGGAGGTGATAGACAAGGCTGCCGGCGGCAGGATGTTCGCCACCAGCGGTGCCCCCATCCTCTTCATAGATGAAATCCACAGGTTCAACAAGGCACAGCAGGACGCGTTGCTCGGAGCGGTCGAAAGCGGCACGGTGGTGCTGATAGGCGCCACAACCGAAAATCCGTCGTTCGAAGTCATCAGTCCCCTCCTTTCCAGATGCCGGGTGTATGTGCTTAAATCCTTGGAAGCGGAAGATTTGGACCTTCTGCTTCAGAGGGCGCTCCTCAAAGATTCCGTGTTGTCGAAACTCGACGTGCAGGTGTTGGAAAAAGAGGCATTGTTCCGCTTTTCCGGCGGAGACGGGCGCAAACTCCTCAATATCCTGGAGTTGGTCTGCCTCAGCAATGCCACCGGAGAGAAGGTAATAATTGACAACAAGACCGTAACCGACACCCTGCAGGAGAACATTGCCCTATACGACAAAAACGGGGAACAGCATTACGACATAGTCTCCGCATTCATAAAAAGTATGCGGGGAAGCGACCCCAACGGCGCCATTTACTGGATGGCTCGGATGCTTGCCGGGGGCGAGGATCCACTCTTCATAGCCCGAAGGATGCTGATTCTGGCAAGCGAGGATGTAGGGCTGGCCAATCCAAATGCCTTGCTGCTGGCACAATCCTGCTTCGATGCCGTGCATAAAATTGGGATGCCCGAGGCGCGGATAATCCTGGCCGAAACCTGCATCTACCTTGCAACCTCTCCTAAAAGTAACAGTGCCTATATGGCTATAGACGAAGCACTTGGTATTGTGGAAAAAGACGGACCCCTACCCGTTCCGCTCCACCTGCGCAATGCTCCCACAAAACTGATGAAGGACCTCGGCTATGCCAAAGACTACAAATATGCCCACGCCTACGAGGGAAACTTTGTGGAACAGGAATTTCTGCCTCAGGAAATAGCCGGAACCAAGTTCTATGAGCCGGGAAACAACAAGAGTGAAAACGTCATCCGGGAGAGAATGGAAAAACTCTGGGGCGACAAATATTAAGAAGCTGTTTTTTTAGAAATATGAGCAGGAAAAAAGTCAAACCGTTACTTGAAAATATAACAATCGAGGCCGTTGCAGCCGAAGGAAAAGCCGTTGCCCACGTTGATGGCAAGGTTTTGTTCGTGCCTCAGGCTGTGCCGGGCGATGTGGTGAACGTGCAGGTTACGCGTATGCGAACTTCTTATCTTGAAGGGTATGTAACAGAAATGTTACAGCCGTCTCCATACAGAATTGAGCCGGTTTGCGGGCATTACGGAGATTGCGGAGGGTGCAAATGGCAGGTCCTTCCCTACTCTATGCAGCTCGAATGCAAGCAGCAGCAGGTTCAGGACCAGCTCAAGCGGATAGGCCATCTCCCCATCCCCGAAATTTTGCCCATCATAGGGTCGGAAAAGCAATATTACTACCGCAACAAACTCGAGTTCACCTTCTCCTCCAGAAGGTGGCTGCTCAAGGGGGAAGATCCCGAGGCGGTTTCGCCTGCAGAGCGCTGCGGATTGGGTTTCCATATCGGAGGATTCTTTGACAAGGTGCTGGATATCACCAAATGCCACCTCCAGAGGGAGCCGTCAAATGAAATCAGGAATTTCATAAAGAGTTATGCCATCTCCCACGAGATGAGCTTCTTTGACCTTCGCGAGCAGGTCGGACTCCTCAGGAATATGGTGCTGCGCACCTCCTCTACCGGCGAAGTCATGGTGACGGTGGTGTTCGGCCCGGAAGCGCTCGAATATCCCGATTTCAACAACTCTCCGATGGCATCACTGCTGGATGCATTGGTTATAGAGTTTCCTCAGATAACTTCGCTTAATTACCAAATAAACAATAAGAAGAACGATACCACGGCGGATTTGGACGTGTTCACTTGGTCGGGACGCGACTGTATCTACGAGCAGATGGAGCAGTTGAAATTCAAGATTGGCCCCAAATCGTTTTACCAGACCAATTCCGAACAGGCCTACAGACTATATTCGGTAGTGCGCAGTTTCGCTTGCGATGAGAGTGGCTTGGCTGCTGATGCAAAATATGTTAAGGTTGACGAAAATCCCGTTGTGTATGACCTTTACACCGGTACTGGAACCATTGCCCTTTTCCTTGCGTCTATGGCTTCCAAGGTAGTCGGAATCGAATATGTGCCGGAGGCGATAGAAGACGCCTGGAGCAACGCATCGTTCAACGGAATTGACAATGCAAGTTTCTATGCCGGAGATATGAAGGACGTGCTCAATGCCTCATTCATAGAAGAAAACGGTACACCATCTATAGTGGTGCTTGACCCTCCGAGAGCAGGTGTCCACCCGGATGTCGCAAAGGTGCTGCTGGAGGCCTCCCCCGCCCGCATAATATATGTCAGTTGCAATCCCGCATCGCAGGCACGCGACCTTGCGGCCTTCACCGGGCAATACGACATCCTTGCTGTCCAGCCGGTGGATATGTTTCCCCATACGCACCACGTTGAGAACGTCGTTTACCTTGCAAAACGCTCCTGATCTGAAGAAGTTGTTTAAACTTAATTGCAAAAATTCTTTATGTTTGTTTTTGGCATCTTTGCATTGTTTGCTCAGTTACATAGTGG
>JABUTP010000096.1:10095-11974 GCA_021443625.1 Bacteroidales bacterium
AACAATGTAAACCTGCTTAAAAACATTCCATAAATAAAAATTTGAATCAAATTCAAACAACTTCTATGTTTCAAGACCTGAACAACAATACGATATGCGCACCCGCAACATCTCTGGGTTCCGGTGCGATTTCGTTGGTGCGCGTGAGCGGTCCAGATGCCGTTTCCATCGTTTCCAAGGTGTTTTCGTCCCCCAAAGGGCGCGACTTGAACCGGATGAAGGGGTATTCCCTCTGCTTCGGTTCAATCAAAAAGAGCGACGGTGCCTTTCTCGATGACGTAGTGGTTTCGGTATTCAGAGCTCCTGCCTCCTACACTGCAGAAGATATGGTCGAAATATCCTGCCACGCCTCAAAATACATTGTTCAGGAAATCCTTTCACTCCTCGTCGAAAACGGCGCCCGCCTTGCTGAACCAGGGGAATTTACCAAACGAGCCTTCCTTAATGGTAAAATGGATTTGGCGCAGGCAGAAGCGGTTGCGGATGTTATATCAAGTGAAACTGAGGCATGTCACGCTGTCGCGGTGCAGCAACTCAAAGGCGGTTTTTCGGCTCAACTCAAACAGATGCGCAGCCGTTTGCTCGAACTCGTGTCATTGATGGAACTCGAACTCGACTTCAGCGAAGAAGACGTCGAGTTTGCCGACCGCAAAGAACTCACCGCAAGCATTTCAGCGACGCTTGACCATATTGCTGCCCTTCTTTCAAGTTTCAAATTAGGTAATGCCATCAAAAACGGTGTCCCCGTGGCAATTGTCGGCGCAACCAATACCGGCAAAAGCACCCTTCTCAACGCCCTCCTGGGCGAAGAACGAGCCATCGTTTCAAACATCGCCGGCACCACCCGCGACTCCATTGAGGACACTTTCAACATAGGAGGAACCCTTTTCCGGTTCATTGACACCGCCGGCATAAGGGATGCCGAAGATGTTGTGGAAAAGATGGGCATCGAACGCACTTGGAACAAAGTCAGCCAGGCATCCGTAGTCCTGCTGATGCTCGATTACACCCGCCGGCAGGATTTTGCCGAATCCATCTACGCTTTAAGTAAAAGATTGGATAAGGGAGAGCAATCCCTTATCATATTGCTGAATAAGGTTGATGCGGAAGTTGTGTCCTCTGATGGGACGGCTGATGTGGATGCACTTTCTTATGATGCGATGCCGTCTGTCGGGGGGATGCCTATTGAGGAGCCTTCTGGGGTTGGTACTACTACTTCTTCTTCTCAGGGGAACTCCTGTGTTGGGGCAACCGGTGGTGTTTCTGCTCCGGCGGCACATACGGAAATCCCCTCTTCTTGCACTAATATGACTTCTGCAGCGGAGGCGTACTCTGTGGATGATGTTGCCCTTTCTTCTGATGCAACAAGCTCTGCTGCGGAAACACTTTCTGCAGCGGAGGCTTCGGTATGGAAGCAACACGCAGGACCTGACGGCGACATGGCGGTGGCTTTGGATACGATAGGCCGCCTTGCACAAAACGCCCACCTTGCCCCCAAGGCCATTCTGCCCATATCCGCCAGGTGCCAAACCGGCCTCGATGCACTTAAATCGGCACTCAAAGAAACCCAATCAAACATTCTGCACAACAGCAATTCCACCCTGGTCACCAACCTCCGGCACTACACCGCCCTCAAAGAATCCCACGCTTCCCTCACGGCCGCATTGGAGTCAATGGGTGCCAACCTCCCCACTGACCTCGTTGCCCAGGACATCCGCGCCGCCCTCTATTCCCTCGGCACCATCGTCGGCGAAATCTCCACAGACGAAGTGTTAGGTAGTATTTTTGGGAAGTTTTGCATCGGGAAATGATTGGGTGCTAAAAATCGCAAAAAATCGCTAAATAACTGCTTAATTTAGAGTCACTTACGGGTGGCTCT
>JABUTP010000097.1 GCA_021443625.1 Bacteroidales bacterium
ACAGGTTCCGACGACCAGCTGCTGACAAGTCTTTACGGCGTTCTCCCCGGTCTGCAACTCTACTCTTCGGGTTCCGGTTCATGGCCCGAAACCACCACTCCCTCATTCATCGTAAGGGGTGTCGGCTCCTGCACCAACGGAACGCTGTTCATTGTGGACGGTGTACCCCGCGACCCCGCCACCATTGACTTCAATGAAGTTCAGAGCGTATCTGTGCTGAAAGATGCCGCCGCCCTTGCCATTTACGGTATCCGAGGAGCCGACGGTGCTGTCTGCGTCACCACCAAACGGGGCGGCCCAGGCAAGATAAGGACCAAAGTGGGATACAATTTCGGCCTCCAGACTCCCTACGGGATGCCGGAGATGGCCGATGCCGGTCAGTATGCCCGTGCCCTCAACGAAGCGCGATACAACGACGGTCTGACTCCCTATTTTTCCGAGTCGGACGTGGCCGGCATCGAAGCGGGGACCAACAATGTGATTCCAGTTACGCAGTGGCGCGATTTGATACTCCGCAATATGGGATACAGGCATCAGGCCAATCTCTCCCTCGACGGCAGCACCGCCAAGGCCAAGTACTATGTGTATGCCGATTTCAAGAGCCGTCGCGGTTTCTTTGACAACACCCGCCTGGCCGAGGGCATCTCGTGTCAGGACGAATACACCGCCCTCAAGATAAGGTCGAATCTCGATGTGAACGTCACCTCCAGCACCGATCTTATCATCAACCTCGGGGCAAGACTCCAGCAGGGGCAGTCTCCCTACCAGTTCGGAGGTCTCGACGCAATGTACAACACCCCCGTGGTCGGAATTCCCGAGAAATACAACGGCAAATGGGTGGGTACCGACAAGTTTGCAAACCCTCTCTCCACGATACTCGGCAGGGGCAACAGTGTCACCTTCCAGAGAATGCTTACCGGCGATGTGACCATCCGTCAGGATCTCTCTTTTATCACCCGGGGGCTGAAAGCTGAAATCAGGGCCGCATACGACAACTCCGCCGATATATGTGACACCAAGAGTTACAGCACATCGTACTACAATATGTACCCCCTCTACGATGCGGCGGGTAATTTGTACGACTACAATTATCTGCAGTTCGGAAACGACACCGAAATAGATTTCTCCAGTTTCCTCGCTTCGCAGTATATGCAGTTCAACCTGTGGGGAAAACTCTTCTGGGAACAGAATTTCGGAAAGCACGACCTCAGCCTCGCGGCAATGTTCAACCGCGAGAAGAGGACTCTGGCAGGAGCCAACAATTCCAGGGCTTATCACGACGCCATTTTTGCCGCCGATTACAACTATGCCGGCAAATACATTCTCAATGCTGTCTTCTCGGCATCTGCCGGCTCGGTATTGCCCAAAGGGGACAAGTACAGATACTATCCCGCCATCTCCGCAGCGTGGGTTGCCAGCGAAGAACCGTTCCTTAAAAATGCCCGTCAGTTGGATTTCCTGAAAATCAGGGCATCTTATGGCGTTTCGGGAATGGACCGCAACCTGGCCTATGATATGGACAAACAGTTCAACGGCGGAGGAAACGGCTACATATTCGTCTCCCCCACGGTTTCATCCGGTTCGGCCGAAGGAGCCCTGCCATCTTCCGGCATCCAGCCCGAGACCGACACCAAGGCCAACATCGGACTTGAAATGGGGCTGTCGTGCGGACTTGACCTGGAGGTGGATTTGTTCGGCAACAAGCGCAGCAACATCCGCACTGTGGCGGCCAATTCGGTTTCGGAGGTTGTCGGCATAGGTCTTTCCGATACCTTTACCGGAGAGATGGTCAACAGGGGAGTGGAGGTGTCTCTGGGCTGGTCGCAGGACCTTGGAAAATTCCATTGGTACGCCAAGGGCAACTTCACATACGTCAAGAGCAGGATTACCAGCATTGAGGAGGTTTATTCCCCTTATGACTATATGTACCAGAATGGACATCCCCTCAACACCTTCTACGGCCTTGTGTCGGACGGTTTCTATCAGGTATCAGATTTTGACGGCGACGGAAATCTTGCAGGCGGCTTGCCCCTCAACACCTTCGCCAAGGTGCAGCCCGGAGATGTCAAATACAAGGACTTGAACGATGACGGACGGATAGACAATTATGATTACTGCTATCAGAACAAATCGACCTCGCCCGAGTTCTACTACGGCTTCCGTCTCGGATTCGAGTATGCCGGATTCGGTCTCAACGCATTCTTCCAGGGTGCGGGCGGCCATATCATAAACCTCAGTGTTCCCAGCGTCTATCAGCCGCTTTACGGCAACGACAAGAACATCTCGGCACACTATCTTGAGAGTTACTGGTCGGAGAGCCATCCCGAAGGGAGGTACCCCCGACTCACCACCCTTGAAAACTCAAACAACTATCTCAGCAGCGACCTTTGGACCGAGAAGGGCGACTATCTGAAACTCAGGGAGTGCGAACTTTTCTGGCGGATGCCCGCCGGCATCGCTTCCAAACTGAATATGGAAGGGGCAAGGGTTTTCCTTCGCGGAAGCAACCTCTTCTGCATAGACAGCATCAAGATTTTCGACCCCGAGTATGTCGGTCTGGGCTATCCCCCCGCAAGGATGTACTCACTCGGCTTTAACATGACATTTTAATAAGGTTCAGGATTATGAAAAAGATACTTTCCATTTGCAGCGTTATCTGTATTTTACTGACAACTCTTGCTGCCGTTTCCTGCTCCGATCTTGACCTCAACGAATCTACTTATTCGTCCAAGGAACTTCAGTTCAGCGATTTCGCACACGTCAAACAGGTTATGACCAATGTCTATGGCTACCTCGGAAGCGGGTTTATGGCCATCGGTGGGAAAACTATGCTTGACTGCGCCAGCGACGATGCCGTGTATGCGTCGTATCCCGACCCCGTGAGGGTGTTCCACGATGGGAGCTGGACTCCCATGAACACCATAGACGATGTCTGGGGCAGACTTTATGCCGCGATCAGGGCCGCCAACTATTTCCTCGAGAATTGTCCCGAGGACTTCCCCGACTGCAGGTATAATGACGACTATTCCCGCAACATGGCCCAGCTCGTGAACTATCCGTGGGAGGCCAAAGCCCTCAGGGCATATTTCCACGCGGAGCTGCTCAAACGTTACGGCAACATTGTCATCGCCGACAGAACCTATTCGCCGGACGAGGTCAACAACCTTCCCCAAAGCAGTTTCGACGAAGCGGCCAACTGGATAGCCTCCGAACTGGCCGAAGCCGCCAAGCATCTGCCGGACAACTACTCGGGAGACTATTTCGCAGAAATCGGGCGCGTCACCAGGGGCTTTGCCCTTGCCGCGCGGGCGAGAGTGCTGCTCTATGCCGCAAGTCCGCTCAACAATCCTTCCTCAGATGCGAAGAAATGGGCCCGCGCCGCCGCTGCCGCCAAGGAGATGATTGACGCCAACACCAAGGCCAATACCTACGCGCTCCAGAATTTCACCAAGGGAATGCACACCGAGAGCCGAACCGTCATTTTCTCGGTCAGGGAAAATGCCAGCAACGCCTTCGAGGGGGCCAATTTCCCCATAGGATACGAAGGAGGCAATTCGGGAATGTGTCCCTCGCTCAACCTGGTGGAGGCGTTCGATATGCAGGACGGTTCGGTATTTGATCCCGTGGCCAACGCCGATGCCCTGCTCGACCCGTCCCGGAGGGACCCGCGTCTGGCTGCATACGTTCTCTCCAACGGAGACACATTCAAAGATGAAGTCTTGGAAACTTTCAACGGCGGCCGCAACGGGCAGCCTCTGGCCAATGCGACTCCCACGTCGTTCTATCTCAAGAAATTCGTCATTGAGAAAACCAGCTTCACTACCGGAAGCATCCGCACCTATGCCCATATCTACCCTCTGTACCGCCTTTCGGAGGTCTATCTCAACTATGCCGAGGCATTATTTGAAGCCACCGGCAACTCCGAGTTCAGCGGATCTTTGGAGGGTGTGACCTACTCGATGTCTGCCCGTGAAGCGCTGAACAAGGTGAGGGCGGCTTATGGAATGCCGGAGGTGCCGTCTTCTTCCGCCGCGAATTTCCGCACCCGACTGCGTAACGAACGCCGTGTCGAACTCTGCTTTGAGGGACACCGATTCTGGGACATCAGAAGGTGGAAGATTGCTTCGGAGTGTACGAAGATTTACGGCCTCTCTATAACCCGTGATGCCGATGAGGTGTGTCACGCCCAGAAGGTTGTCGTGGCCGAAAGGGAGTGGAACGATAAGATGTACCGCTATCCCATCTCGGACGTGGAACTCCACAAGAATACCGGTCTGACACAGAACGAGGGGTGGTAGGACATCTCCCCATTCTGTTATAAACGGCAAAGCCGGAACCGCTCGTCTGCGGTTCCGGCTTTGTTGCAAATGCCCCTT
>JABUTP010000098.1 GCA_021443625.1 Bacteroidales bacterium
GTTTCCCTACCCAGATGAGGAGAATATGAAGGATTATGTGGGGTTGTACGACGTCCCTTCAAAACATCTCTCCAACCTCAACCCGACGCAGCACGGAGCCGTCATAGAGCGGACGGTTGATACCGTGCATTACTGCGCCTCGCTCAACTGGAGCCGCGGCGCCACGCTGTCCCAAGTGTCGCCCCACAGATTTGAGATTACACCCGACAGCACTTCCGGACGCATTGACCTCTGCATCCGGTTTTCAAAGAAAGCCTCCGAAGCCCCCATTGCAACCTCCGCCACGCGCCTTGTCCGCCGGATAGAGCGGCTTTCGGCCCGGGAATGGAAGCGGTATTGGGAGAGCGGGGCCGCCATCGACCTCAGCGGCAGCACCGACCCACGGTGGATGGAACTTGAGCGGAGGGCGGTCCTTTCGCAGTACATTATGAAACTCAATGAAACGGGAACATTCTTCCCACAGGAATCGGGGCTGGTGAGGAACACCTGGTACGGCCGCTCCCACCTCGAGATGGTGTGGTGGCACGCGGTTCATTTCGCCCTGTGGGGGCGCCCGAAGGAGTTCGGCTCCTATATGGAATGTTACCGCGATTTTCTGCCCGAAGCCCGCGCAAGGGCAGCCGAAGAGGGGCGGACGGGCGCCCGCTGGCCCAAATGCGTAGGGGAAATCAACCGCGAATGGCCCGGGGATGCCCACGCCTTCCTTCTCTGGCAGATGCCCCACCCTATATATTTTGCGGAGCAAATCTGGCGGGAGAACCCTTCGGAAGCCACTCTGGAGCAATGGAGAGAGATTGTGCTGGAAACCGCCGCGTATATGGCAGACAACCTGTTTTACGATGAGCAGCGGGGCGAATATGTTATGGGGCCGCCCGTGTATATGGTTTCGGAAAATGCCGCTGCGGGAGCCACCGTCAACCCCTGCTTCGAACTTGCCTACTGGCGGTACGGCCTTGAAACCGCCCTCAAATGGCAGGAACGGCTCGGCATTGAAAGAAATCCCCGATGGGAGGATATCCTGCAGCACCTTGCCCCCTTACCCGTTGAGGATGGCTTGTATGTAAGTTACGAAGGCATTGAGGGACAATGGAGCGAAAAGAACTTCGAACACCCCGCCATAACCGGCATCTACGGAATGCTCCCCGGAAACGGGGTTGACACTGCGGCGGTTGCCCGCACCCTGGAAAAAGTGGTGGGATGCTGGCAGTGGGGCGACCGCATCTGGGGCTGGGATTTCCCTATGATGGCTATGTGCGCCGCCCGCTGCGGAATGCCGGAACTTGCCCTGGACCTGCTGCTCCACCCCTGTTTCAAGGCGCAGTTTGACCCGCACGGCTACTCCAAGTCGTGGCCCATTCCATATTTCCCCGCCAATGGAGGCGAACTTGCCGCAATAGCGATGATGTGCGGTGGCTGGGACGGCTGCGACACTACTGCCGACGCACCTGGATTCCCCCGCGACGGCACCTGGAAGGTACGCCACGAAGGATTCCGTAAAATGCAGTAAGGGACGGTGCGGTAAAGCCTATCTCGGTTCGGCGATGAGGACGGGAGGAGGCAGCGGCACGAACCGTACGGGTTGCGACCACGAGTCGCGGCCGGCGGCATTCAGGTTCTTGGCATCGTACTTCACAAAATCTTCGTAATCGAATGTCCACGAATCTCCGTAGGCAATCTTGTGGATGCGGTAGTAGATAATCTCCCTCGAGATGGGGTTGAAGTTGCCCACATTGTTGCGCATAATGCTGTAGTCAGTTGAGCGGTAGGCCCCTTTTGCATAAACTGCGGCGCCTTCAAAAATCCCCAATCCGGCTCCGGCGTAGCGGGAGTCATCCATAAGATGCTTCCAATAGACCTTCTCCGGCTCTGCCGTATAGGAAACGTTGCGGTAAAGCCCCACTTTGTGGCCTGCCTCGAATGTCTGGACATCCGAGGCGGGAATCGTTCCCATATAGTCGTAGAAATACTCATCCTGCAGTTTGCCGAAGCCGTGTCCGTTGGCTTCGTGGTGCAGCAGCTGCGCGAATTCGCCATCCTTGGTGCCCAGCGCGAAATATGCCACCGAACGCCCTTCCGCATAGTCCTTCTCCGAATTGGGATTGAATGTCATATAGCACGTTCCGGAGAATTTCCGGTCGTTGAGCATAGTGATGACGAGGGTGTTGACGAGCTGTGCCTGCGTCACGGCCTTCAGGGCGTAGGCAAAACATTTGTCGTTGTCACCCTCCACACGCGTACCCGTGCCGTATTTGGTCTTGAGGGCGGTGGCATTGGTCCCTATCGCCTTGGATGTGGAAACAACATTCACCATATAGACGTCAAACAGGTTACGGAATGTGGTATAAGGCTCTATAGAGAAGAATGTATTCATCGCATTTTCCATCACATCCTCGTAGGTGCCGTCTTCAATTTCCGAAGCGAGGAAGGCATCCCCCATTATGACGATGGGGATTCCGTTCCCCTGGGAATGTGTCTGGAGTTGTTTGACCTTTCCGTCAAGGCCGTCCGGATCATCTCCGCCGCCGGGGTTGCCTCCGGGCTGCTCTACGGCGTCTTGAGTAAGGTGAATTTTGTCTATTACCACATTATCCACCAGAATCTCTATATCCCCCTCGCGGCTCAATGACGAATCGTTCGGTTTGATTTGTATGACGAGGTCACACTTCCCGTTGGTATTATTTTCAAACGCGATGTTCTCAACCATATTTCCCGGGTAACGCGCCGTGAACGACACGTTGTACTCGAGAGCGGTGGTGAAACGTCCCCCTTCGACCGGAGCGTGGATTTCGTGATCCTTTATGATGACCGTCTGGGCGGCCTTCTGACTCACGGCCACATAGGCGCTGCTGCCCGAAGCGGCGTGTCTGAACACCAGCTGGGTTGACCGCGACGAGAGGCCCGCGTTGGGCTGCACTTTGAACCGTCTGGCGGTGGCTGTGCCTCCGAGATCCGTCAGCCAATCGACCGCAAGGTCCAGCACGCTCCACTCCACATTGGAGGAAACCGCGATTTCAAACTCTCCCCCTTCCGGAGCGACACTCACCGACGTGGGTGTGACAGAGAGTTTCACATCCATCCTGGCTTGAGAAACGGTGACGGTGCGGCTTATGCCGTATGCGGCATTTTTAACCTTGACAACTGCGCTGCGCGGCTCCGTGGAGGTGTTTTCCGCCACCTGCAGGGTTATGCCGGCATCGCTTTTCCGCGCCAGCGTCACCCAGGGTGCCGAGGTGGGAATTTCCACCTCGAAGGGAACGTTGGCGGTGACGGCTACATCGACACTTCCCCCCGCCTGCCCCACTTCGCAGGTTTTCGGGCTTACGCTGATGTCCGGCTGCACGCCGCTCTGGCGGACACTTACCCTTACGGGCGACTTGCCGCCACTGAACACAATGTTGCAGTTGCGGCTCTCCACCGAGGTATTCTGCGCCACCTTGTATCTTATGACATCCTTCAGGACGCCGCTCTTGATTTCCGAAATCCAAAATGGCGAACCCTCGACATTATATGAATAGGTTATGTTGGTGGTGACAACAATCTCTATCTCACCGCCCTCCGCATCCAGGGAGAACTCCGTGGGGGTGACAGTGAAGACATCCTGCCGTTTTTGCTCTATCTTTATGAAGCCGGTGGCGTTCGGTGCCGTGAAGGACAATGCAACCTCGCGCGCGCCGCTGGTGTCGTTGGCGTCAATGGTGATGGAAACCGTGACTTTGCCGGCACTGCCCCTGTCGGGCGAAACGCGGCACCATCCGATGTCGGGAGTCTTTGAGACGCTCCACTCTCCGGGCATATCAAACGGGATGGAATATGTCTCTCCCGAGGCCGCCGCATCATACGTTGCATCTATCAGGACAACGGGGACAGGGGGTTCTTCCGGCTCAGTGCCGGGATCTTCAAGGTTCGTTCCGGGGTCCGGCTCGGTACCAGGCTCTTCAGGGTTCGTCCCGGGGTCCGGCTCAGTGCCTGGCTCTTCGGGGTTCGTTCCGGGGTCCGGCTCAGTGCCTGGTTCTTCGGGGTTCGTTCCGGGGTCCGGCTCCGTGCCAGGCTCTTCGGGGTTCGTTCCGGGGTCCGGCTCCGTGCCAGGCTCTTCAGGGTTCGTTCCGGGGTCCGGCTCAGTGCCGGGTTCTTCGGGGTTCATCCCGGGGTCCGGTTCTGTGCCAGGTTCTTCGGGGTTCGTACCGGGGTCCGGCTCGGTACCGGGCTCTTCAGGGTTCGTCCCGGGGTCCGGCTCGGTGCCGGGCTCTTCAGGGTTCGTTCCGGGGTCCGGCTCAGTGCCTGGCTCCGTGCCAGGTTCTTCGGGGTTCGTACCGGGGTCCGGCTCAGTGCCGGGCTCTTCAGGGT
>JABUTP010000099.1 GCA_021443625.1 Bacteroidales bacterium
TGGAGATACTGAGCTTCGCCTTGGAAGCCATAGAACCTGTGTGCATACTGCAGGTCGAAAGTTGTGATACTTCTCATGATTCGTGTAGCTTAAAAGGTTGATTATTTAATTGTTATCTGTACCTGAATCTTCTCGATATCTCGAATGTCAGGTCTGTTTTCTCTGATATATTCCTGCACCAGCCGAGTCAGATTGTCATCGCAGTAATCAACGATGCTGCCCCTGTCAAAAAGATGGTGATGCCCTTCCGTGGTGATGTCATAGTAACACTCTCCGGTGTCCGGACGGCACACGAGTGAGAGCAGGCCGGCCTTGCAGAACGAGTCCAGGACACGATACACCGTGGAGAGCGTCAGGTTGTCGTATTCCTGTTTGAGGTCTTCCACAATCTCCTCCAGCCGTGCGTGACGCAGTTTCATCATAGATTTGTAAACCGCCTTGCGCTGCGGGGTGAGTTTGAGCCCGGCTGCCTTGATGATGTCGAAACTTTCCATTGTGAAGTATTTTTATGCAAATTAAATGCAAATATTTTACAAATGCAAATAATTTGCAATAACAATGTAACCCTGATGGAACACCTCCCAATGGGAAGTAGCAGGCCGCATTAAACTTTTTGTCGGATTTGTAGAATAAAGAACGATTATCTGCACGGAATTTCGTATCTTGCAAAAATTTGGATAATTAAAGATATATTACATAAGATGGCAAATATTCTGAAGAAACTGTTCGGGTCAAAAGACGAACGCGACCTCAAACAACTCAATCCGATTCTCCATCAGATACTGGCTGAGTATGAAAGGGTTGATGCATATACCAACGATGAACTCCGTGCCGAAAGCGCCTCCATCAGAGCGGCAATCGCATCCAAGACAGCCGCGGAAGAGGCTGAGGCGGCCGAAATCCGGGAGAAACTGACCGATGTGGAGATTGGCATTGCCGAGAAGGAGAGTCTGGCCACCCGTCTGGACCAATTGATCAAGGAAATTGACGAGAAACTCGAAAAGGCACTCGACGAGGCGTTGCCGGCAGCATTTGCCGTAATGAAATCGACCGCCCGCCGTTTTGCCGAAGGGAAGCCCATCAGGGTTCTCGCCTCCGACTTTGACCGCAATCTCAGCGCCACCCGCGAATATGTCACCATCGACGGCGACTATGCAGAGTGGAAGACCTCCTGGATGGCCGGCGGCAACATGCAGTCGTGGGATATGGTTCATTACGACGTTCAGCTCATCGGCGGAACGGTGCTTCATCAGGGCAAAATTGCGGAGATGGCAACGGGTGAGGGCAAGACCCTTGTGGCAACCCTTCCGGTGTTCCTGAATGCCCTGGGCGGCAAAGGGGTGCACGTGGTTACGGTCAACGACTATCTGGCCCGCCGCGACTCCGAGTGGATGGGCCCGCTCTACCAGTTTCACGGTCTCAGCGTAGATTGCATCGACAAGCACGATCCCAGCACCGACGCCCGCAAGAATGCCTACAAGTGCGACATCACCTTCGGTACCAACAACGAGTTCGGCTTTGACTATCTGCGCGACAATATGGCCATCAATCCCGATGACCTCGTGCAGCGCAAACACCATTTTGCCATTGTCGATGAGGTCGATTCGGTTCTCATCGACGACGCCCGCACCCCGCTCATCATTTCGGGTCCGGTGCAGTCAGCAAAGTCGGATGAAACCTACAACGAATACAAGCCCTACGTCGAGAAACTCTACAACGTGCAGCGCCAGCTGGTCAACCAGAATCTCAACGAGGCGCGCAAGCTCATAGCCGACGGCAAGATTAAGGACGAAGGCGAAATCAAGCTCCTGAAGGCATACAAGGGACTTCCGAAATACGGCCCCCTCATCAAATACCTCAGCGAACCGGGCATCAAGCAGATTCTGCAGGATGCCCAGAGCAAGGTTATCAGGGAGGCTTTCACCGACAAGGACATCGAACAGCGCATCATCACTAACGACCTCTATTTCGTGATAGACGAGCAGCAGCGTACGGTGGAACTCACCGACAAGGGTAACGACGTGCTTGCCGCTGCGGTGGGGGACCCCGATTTCTTCCTGATGCCCAAACTCGGCGACGAGGTTTCGCACATTCAGCAGGATGACTCGCTCAACGATGAGGAGAAGCGGGTGAAGAAGGACGAACTCTACGCCAACTACTCTCTCAAGGCAGAGCGCATGCACACCGTGGATCAGCTGCTCAAGGCCTACGCGATGTTCGAGAAGGATGTGGATTACGTCATCATCGAAGGCAAGATCAAGATTGTGGATGAGCAGACGGGACGTATTATGGAGGGGCGCCGCTGGAGCGACGGTCTGCATCAGGCGGTGGAGGCCAAGGAGAGCGTTAAGGTGGAGGCATCCACCCAGACGTTTGCCACCATCACCCTGCAGAACTACTTCAGAATGTACCACAAGCTTGCCGGTATGACCGGTACCGCCGAGACCGAGGCGGGGGAATTCTGGGAGATATACAAACTCGATGTGGTGAAGATTCCCACCAACCGTCCGGTAATCCGCGACGACCAGGAGGACCTCATCTACAAAACCAAGAAGGAGAAATATGCCGCTGTGATAGCGATGGTTCAGGATTTGACATCCAAGGGAAGGCCGGTGCTCGTGGGCACCACCTCCGTTGAGACTTCAGAACTCCTGAGCAAGATGCTAACCCTGCGCGGCATCAAACATCAGGTGCTCAATGCCAAGCAGCACGCCCGTGAGGCTGAGATTGTGGCCAATGCTGGTCTGCCCGGCACCGTGACCATCGCCACCAACATGGCGGGTCGTGGTACCGACATCAAGCTGCCGCCCGAGGTAAGGGATGCCGGCGGTCTGGCCATCATCGGCACCGAAAGGCACGACAGCCGCCGCGTCGATCGCCAGTTGCGCGGACGTGCCGGCCGTCAGGGGGACCCCGGTTCATCCATATTCTTCATCTCTCTGGAAGATAATCTTATGCGTCTTTTCGGCTCCGACCGCATCGCAAAGGTGGTGGACAACCTCGGAATGGAGGAAGGGGAGTCCCTGCAGAGTTCGATGCTCTCCAAGTCGATAGAGAGGGCGCAGAAGAAGGTGGAGGAGAACAACTTCGGTATCCGCAAGAATCTCGTTGAATACGACGATGTGATGAACTCCCAGAGGGAGGTCGTATATACCAAGCGCCGCAGTGCCCTCACCGGAGAGCGCATTGACGTCGATGTGGCCAACATGGCTGCCGACTACTGCACCATCTTTGTGGATAAGAACTCAGACCTCGATTGCGACTCGTTCAAGGAGGCCCTTATGGAGCAGCTCGGCGTGAGTGTCGAGTTCGACGAGGCCTTCTACAACAGGGCCCGCGGAAGCGAAATCGTTGCTGCCGTGAGGGAGGCCATCGCTGCCACCCAGCAGCGCCACTGCGACGCCATCGTGACGCAGGTATGGCCCATCATCGAAAACGTTTACAAGACCAAGGCGATGCAGTATCAGAATATACTGATACCCATCAGCGACGGCCGGAAGATCTACCAGGTGCTCGTCAATCTTGCCAAGGCTTACGAAAGCAAGGGCAAGGAGGTTGTCCGCAGCATCTACAAGACCGTTACCCTGCGTGTCATAGACAACTATTGGAAGGACCATCTGCGCGATATGGACGACCTGAAGCAGTCGGTTCAGAATGCAAGCTACGAGCAGAAGGATCCCAAACTCATCTACAAGACCGAGAGTTTCGACCTCTTCATGACCGCCATCGAGGGGATTTACAAGGATGTTCTGGCGTTCCTGCTCCGTGCCGGAGTTGCGCTGAGGGCACCCGAGGAGGCGGCTACCAACGCTCAGGAAAAGAAGACCGACATGAGCCGGATGAATGCGGGACGTCCCGACCTGTTGGGACGCAACGCGGCTCCCAGGAGCAACGCGCCGGTTCACGTGGAGAAGAAGGTGGGTCGCAACGACCCGTGCCCCTGCGGCAGCGGCAAGAAGTACAAGAACTGCCACGGCCAGGGGCTATAAACGGTTCTGCACAGATACAGGTGAGGCGTGACCGCAAATCAGGTCACGCCTCTTTTTGTCTGTACGGAGTCCGCCGGTTGCGGCGCTAAAGCGTCTCCCGGATGTTGTAGTTGTTGCGTCCCTGGGAGTTGCGGCAGATAAGCTCCCCGATGAATCCCGTCAGGAAAAGCATTGTGCCTATCATCAGCGCTATCAGGGCAAGGTAGAACAGCGGCTGGTCGGCAACCTGGCGGAACGGCAGGCCAGCGCTCTGGTTGACCAGTTTCACCACAATCAGGATAATAGCCAGAACGGCGCCGGTAAGGAA
>JABUTP010000009.1:0-8311 GCA_021443625.1 Bacteroidales bacterium
CATTATATTAATCCGTTTAGATATGCAAAGATAATATAATATCGGCAATAAATACAAATTATTGCCGTAATTATACACTAATCTTTTGAAGATGCCTTGAATTTGAATACCGTTTCCTTGGGATTATTCCACCCATTTCGTTAGATGTCTGCCGATCGCTTCGAAGGCGGCTGAGCGGACATTGGCAAAGGCAGTCTCAAAATTCATGGCCTGCTCCAGCGACATGCCGGCAGGTGTTGCCTGTAGGACATCCAGAAATCCTTCGGGGGCGGCATCGACCTTTCCTCCTATCGCAATGACACTGATGCCTTGGCGGGCTGCGCGGGAAAGGACTCCCGAAGGGGTTTTGCCGCAAATGGTCTGTGAATCTATCTTTCCCTCACCGGTGAACACCAGCGATGCTCCTTTCAGAGTTTCGTCAAAACGTATGGCATCCAGAACCATATCTATTCCGGGTACAAGACGGGCTCCGGTAAAGGCCAGGAAAGCCGCGCCCAATCCGCCGGCTGCCCCCGCTCCCGGCACATCTCCTACCGAAATGCCGTACTTCTTCTCAATCACTGCCGCGAAACTGCGCAGGCCCCTGTCCAGGGTGGCGACCATTTCGGAGTCGGCCCCCTTCTGCGGGGCAAAGACAAATGCAGTCCCCCGAGGGCCGTACAGCGGATTGTTGACGTCGCAGGCCACGGTGAACGATGCTTCCCGCATCGCCGGAAGGACATCCGTGTCGTCTATCGTGCAGATTTTCTCCAGGTCTGCCCCGCGCCCCCAGAGCAGATTGCCTTCAGCATCATAAAACCGCCACCCGAGAGCCGAGAGCATCCCCGTGCCGCAGTCGTTGGTGGCACTTCCGCCAATCCCCATCAAGAACTTGCGGCAGCCGCGGGCAAGGGCATCCGCAATCAACTCGCCGGTCCCTCTGGTGGAGGTAAGCATCGGATTGCGTTCCGACAGTGCAAGCAGCGGAAGTCCGCTGGCGGAGGACATCTCCATCACCGCCGTGTCGCCCGATCCCGTGATGCCGTAAACGGCGCTTATGGGGCGCCCCAGCGGGTCGCTTACCACCGCGCTTGTCAGTCTGCCCCCCAAGGATTCCGCAAGTGCCTCGGTCGTGCCTTCCCCGCCGTCGGCAACGCCCACCTTCACTATTTCGGCACCGGTTCCCAATGCGGCCCGGATGCCTTCTTCAACGGCATCGGCCACCTGCAGCGAACTGAGCGAACCTTTGAACGAATCGGATGCAATGACGATTTTCATAGTGTCGTTGTAATTTATCCCACCAGTGTCATTACATATTCCAGAATGGTGGCGATGGTGATGAAAAGCAGGGAGACGGCGGTGATTCTGCCGCCCGTGTCGCAGGTGAGGTAGTCGTAGATGCAGAGGACGACCGGCGGCAGGAGGGTGGCGCAGGAGAGGGTCATCCCGCCTCCCGAGAACAATACCAGCACCGCGAACGTAGCCAGGGCATAAATCATCGTGAACAGCAGAGACCTTGAGCGGGAAACGCTGTATCGGGCCGAATTGGTGAAATAATTGGCCACGGCGGCCCCGAATAGCACCATAAGCACCAGAATCTTTGCGGCACGGGCGGCAGAAATGGTTCCCAGGTGGATATTGACTGCTACCATTCCCTGCAGCAGCCAGGATGATGCAGGCAGGACCGCCCGCACCCCGTCGTGGAACGCAATCCAGATTGCCATCAAGGTCGCCGGCAGGAGAAATCCCGTGAATGACATTGCAATGTAGCGGGGGCGGTCT
The DNA here is from genome assembly GCA_021443625.1 of Bacteroidales bacterium. Classification (GTDB taxonomy): domain Bacteria; phylum Bacteroidota; class Bacteroidia; order Bacteroidales; family UBA932; genus Equibacterium. The sequence goes on from JABUTP010000009.1 coordinate 1,762, forward strand.
TCACTCGGGCGCAGATTGGTGACAAAGACCACAACGGCAACCCACAGGAGCGGGGGATAAATCATTACCGCCACGGACATCAGCATGGATGACAGAAAGGCAATGTCGTTGTCGAGTTCCCCGCTGAAATATTTCATCGCCCCGAGGAATGCCAAAGTGGCGGTCACGGCCCCTATATAACCCCGGCACATCGGGACTATCCCGGGAAAACTCAACAGGAGAGCGGCAAGCAGCAGCGGTGCGCTGTAGTTCGCCCCGAGCGAAAACTTGTTTGCGGCCCTCAGTATCATATAGCACAGCCCCCAAAGGCAGCAGCTGCCCTCAATCAGGGACAATGCTCCGTATTCTTTCAAAACGTCACCGGTGAGCCGCCACGCCAGAGCGTAGAGAACCACCGTGACAAATATGAAAAAAGGATAGAGTCTCCTGATGTTGACGCGGACCGGCATACCTCTAAAGCAGGGCTATGACGTCGTTGGCTATGTCGTTTCTGAAGTAACTGTCGGTGAACGATATGCAGCCGACGGCCCCAAGCGCTTTCTCGCGTGCGGCGACGATGTCCTCCGCATTCGCAGTGACGGCCAGCACGCGTCCGCCTGCCGAGAGGGTGGCGTCCCCGCTCTTCTTTGTGCCGGAATGGAACACCTGGGCATCCCTGACGTTTTCAATGCCGGCAATGGGATAACCGGAGTTGTATTTTTCGGGGTATCCCCCCGATACCATAACCACCGTTACGGCCGCCTGTGGGTTGATGACCATTGTTTCGGAGGCCAGCTCACCTTGGGCCGCAGCCTTGAGGTGGGAGAGCAGGTCGCTGTCAATCCTCGTCATCACCGCCTCAGTTTCGGGGTCTCCCATACGGACATTGTATTCTATGACATACGGGTCGCCCCCACAGTTCATGAGCCCTATGAAAATGAACCCGCGGTAGTCTATGCCGTCTTCGGCAAGACCGCTGACAGTAGGTTTGATGATGCGTTGTTCAACCTTGGCCATGAATTCGCTGTCGGCAAACGGAACAGGGGAAACCGCCCCCATGCCGCCGGTGTTGAGCCCTTTGTCGCCCACCCCGATCCGTTTGTAATCCTTGGCCTCGGGAAGAATCAGGTAATCCTTTCCGTCGGTAAGCACGAATACCGACACTTCTATTCCGCTGAGGTATTCTTCAATCACGACCCTTGCCGAAGCGTCGCCGAACTTGCCGCTGAACATTTCGGCAAGTTCTTTTCTGGCATCCTCAAGATTGTCCGGAATCACAACCCCTTTGCCCGCTGCGAGTCCGTCTGCCTTGAGGACATAGGGAGGACGGAGAGTCTCGAGGAAAGCGTAGGCGTCGTCGAGAGTCTCTTTGGTGAACGTCCGGTAAGCGGCGGTGGGGATGTTGTGGCGCATCATGAATTCCTTGGCAAAGTCCTTGCTCCCTTCGAGTTGCGCCCCTTTTGCGGTGGGCCCCACGACTGAGAGGCCGGGGAACCTTTCGTTGAGGAAATCGGTGATGCCGGCAACCAGAGGAACCTCCGGTCCAACCACCACGAGGTCGATGTTCTTGTCGGTGACGTGCTGTGCGATGAGATCGAAATCACACACTCCGGCGGGGATGTTTTCAGCGATGTCGGCCGTTCCGCCGCTGCCGGGGAGACAGTAAAGTTTGCCGAGATTGCTGCACTTTGATATTCTCCACGCGATGGCATGTTCCCGTCCACCGCTGCCTATTACCATTACATTCGTTGACATTGTCCGTATTATTGTTTGTTGATGCAAAGTTAACTACATTTGCGACATGAAACGCAAAGCCTGTATATTTTTATCATTGCTTCTGGCATTCGTTCTGGCCGGATGTTCGTCAAAGGGGGTGATTTCGGAGCGCAAGATGGCGAAAATCCAGTGTGACATGTTTCTGGCAGACCAATACGTCAACACCACTCCGCAACTCCGCCATCTGGCCGACACGACGGCGCTGTATTCCTGCATCTTGAAGGCATACGGATGCACCTCCGAACAATATCTCGCATCGGTAGAGCATTATCTCGACGACATAAAGACCTTCGAAAAAATCCTCGACAGGACAAAAGTGCTTCTGGAGAAAAGACAGAAAGAGATTCAGAAAAACCTCGACCGTCAGGCGGCAGCCGCCCTGCCGGACTCACCGGAGGAGTAATTCTCTGTCCGTACAGGCAGAGAAAGGGGCTGCATAGAAAAAGGGGCTGCACCCTCCGGCGCAGCCCCTCTGCTTTTATCCTTGGTATATGTTAAAGTTCGTCAAAATTCACGTTTGAGAAATTGTCGGTGTCGCCTCCTTCAACCTGAGCGGCCTCTTCCGAAGAGTATTCGCGACGCTCGGGACGGGCTTCAATCACAGTGCAACGCTCCTTGATGTATCCGATAACCTCCTCAAGACCTTCGGTGAACTTTTCGAAATCTTCCTTGTAAAGGAAAATTTTGTGCTTGTCGTATGAAAAACGGCCGCCTGCATCAACTCTGCGCTTGCTTTCGGTGATGGTAAGGTAGTAATCGTTGCCCTTGGTGGCTTTCACGTCAAAAAAATAAGTCCTCTTTCCAGCCCTGACCGGCCTTGAAAAAACGTCTTCGCCATTCTTGTCCTGGCCTCTTCCGTTTTCGTAATCTTCGTAATACATATCAATCTTTGTTTTGAATCTTTTAACAAAGTTAATCAATTTACTGAAATAACCTTCTGTTTTTGAAAAAATCGTGTGCCCGAGCGCCCCTCCCGACAGACGCTTGTCCGTCCTGGGGCAAAATCTATTTGGTAATAGCACACTTATTCCTATCTTTGCACAAAAATCTTTGCATAATAAAATGGTTAGCCGCAGGCTCATTCGTATCAAAGCGTTCAAAGTTCTTTATGCTGCTGAATCTTCGCAGAATGCCTCTCTGGCATGGGCGGAGAAAGAGTTGCTGCACAGTCTTGACAAGACTCTCGATCTCTATTACTTCTTCCTGAATGTGGTTCCTTCCCTTACCCGGGTTGCCCGGGAGAGGGTCGATATCGCGCATTCTAAATACCTGCCGACCCAAGAGGACCTGGAGGTCAGCTCCAAATTCGCCGACAATGCGCTCTCTCCCATTCTTGAATCAACCCCCGAGTTCCAGAAGATATGCAAGAGGGGCGGGCTCTCGTGGGCGGAACACGACGTGTTTGTAAAGAGATTGTATGCATCCGTGGCCGAATCGGACTATTTCAAGGCATATATGGCCTCGGAATGCCGCTCACTTGCCGAAGACTGCGAACTTTTCAAGAACATATTCGCAGAGGAGTTTGAAGACAACGAACTTCTCGAAGATTTGCTGGAGGAGAAATCGGCCCACTGGATTGACGATGTGGGATATGTCCTGAATGTCATCATCAGCGACCTTGACAGGATTGCCCGTAACGGCAGGATGGTGTTCCACGACGTTTTCCTTAAAGATGACGACAAGGATTTCGCCCTGCAGCTGATACGGACATCCCTCACCCGTTACGACGACTATATCGGCAGGGTTCGCGACAATGCCCCCAACTGGGATCCCGAGCGCATCGTCACGGTGGATGCCGCCCTCGTTGCAATGGGACTGGCCGAGGCTGCGGGCTGCCCTACCATCCCCATCAAGGCCACCATCAACGAGTATGTTGAGATTTCAAAATATTACAGCACCCCCCAGAGCCACGTATTTGTCAACGGACTTCTCGACGTAATCATAAAGAATATGGTCGCCTCGGGCGAAATAGTCAAGGAGGGAAGGGGGCTTTTTGAAGGCACAACCGCCAAAACAAACTAAAAATCAGATATCATGCAAATGCTTACTATTTTCCTGCAGGCTGCAGGCGCAGCCACCAATGCAAAAGGTGGCGGAATGTCGTTTCTCATTATGATGATTCTTCTCTTCGTCATAATGTGGCTCTTTATGATCCGCCCCCAACAGAAGAAGCAGAAAGAGATGGAAAAGTTCCGCAACGAACTCCAACCCGGCGACAAGGTTGTGACGGTCGGCGGCATTTACGGCATCGTTGACGAAATCAGCGAAAAGACCCTCCTTATCAAGGTTGACAAAGATGTCAAGATCAAGGTTGACAAGGCTTCCGTAGTCAAGGATTTCAGCGACACACAGGCAAAATAAGCGGATGCCGCATCGCGGCACCCCGAAAGCGCAGGCACCATAATGGTTGGGGAAAAGAAATCGGCCATAAAGACCCGGTTGGGGAGGGAATGGATGATTCTTCTGTTCGCTCTGGTACTCTCTTTTTCCATCTGGTTCCTCTACAACATGTCGGGAAATTATCACGTGCAGTTGAAATTTCCCCTGTCGGCGGCCACCGACATTCCCGGGCATGCCGGGGTGGCGGTGAGCAAGGATCCCCTTTCGCTGAAATGCCGCGGGACGGGTTTCTCCATAGTGGCAATCCGGCGTCAGATAGCGGCCGAAGGCTCCCTCAAAGTCAATGTGCAGGGGGATAAGTTCTCGGCATACGCAAAAGGGGGGAAGGATGCCTTCAGGCTCGAAATACAGGATATTCTGCTGGAGTTGGGAGAGGCCCTGGGCTCATCCATCTCGATAGAATCGGTGGAGACTCCGGTGGCTGTGTTTACCCTGCCTGCAAGGGAATACAAGACGGTGCCGGTGGTGATGGAGAGCGAAATTTCCTTCAGGGAGCAGTATATGGCTGCGGGGGATTTCATACTCTCGCCCGATTCCGTGTCGGTCTATGGCCCGAAGGAGCACCTTTCTTCCGTCAAATATGTCTCGACGGAGAAGCTGACCGCAGGAAACGTGTCTGAAACCCTCAAAGGGGAGGTTAATCTGCGGGTTCCGAAAGATTTCGAACTCTCTTGCGGCAAGGTTTCCTATGAGCGGGAAGTGGTGCGCTTCGTCGAGTTCTCCCAGGAAGTGGAATTCAGCGTGAAGGGTGCACCGCGCAACGTAAGGCTGGTGGTCATTCCGGCCACCGGAGTTGTCCGTTACCGATTGCCGCTCAATGCGGCGGATGCCCCCGAACCCCTGAGTTTTGTCATCAGTTATGACGAGTATGCCAAATCGAGGGCCGGCGGCGTCACTCCCGTTTTGCAGAATCCCCCTCTGGGTATGATTTCCTATGAGCTGGACCCTCCGGTGGTGGAATGTGCCGTGGCGTTGTAAGTATATGGAAGGGGGAAAGACCATTATTGCCGTGACCGGTGGCATAGGGAGCGGAAAGTCGTGCATTGTAAAGGCCTTCGAAACGCTCGGCGTGCCTTCCTACGACTGTGATTCGAGGGCCAAGGCGCTCTATCGCGAAGATTCCCTTCTGGTTGCGGATATCGTGAAATTGTTTGGCGAGGAGGTTCTTTCAGGAGGACATCTCAATCTGAAAGCGATGTCGGAAAGGGTGTTCGGAGACCGCGCACAACTTCTGGCCCTTGAGGCGCTGGTGCATCCCGCTGTCATGAGGGATTATCTCAAATGGCAGGCTGCGGTCGAAAGCCCGATGGTCGTGGTGGAATCGGCCATTTTTTTTGAGAAACCTTTTTTTGATAACTTTGCGCACTTTTCCATTACCGTGTCTCTCCCCGAAAACATAAGGATAGCGAGGGTGATGGAGCGCGACGGTCTCACTGCCGGCCAGGTAAGGTCCCGTCTGGCCAACCAGTGGAGCGATGAGCAGCGGGAGGCAAGGGCGGATATGGTGCTGAGGACCGACGACCGGACGGCAATAATGCCGGTAATAATAAAACTGATAGACGAATTGAAATCATAATAAACGTTAAAATGGCAACAGATTTAAAAAAAGTTCTCGCAATCTCGGGTGAGCCGGGGTTATTTGAATATCTCGCACAAGGCAAGAACGGGTTCATCGTCGAGTCGATGGTAAGTGGAAGGCGTCTCCTTGTCAGCGCATCGTCGAAAGTCACATCCCTCTCGGATGTTTCAATATACACAGAAACCGATGAGGTCACTCTCCGCAGTGTCCTCGAGGCTATCCGCGACAACCTCTCTTCTGCACCGGCAATGAGCAGCAAATCGGATCCCGCGCAGATCAAGGCATTCTTCGCCCAGGTGCTTCCCGATTACGACCGCGACCGCTTCTATGTGTCCCATATGAAGAAAGTGCTGGACTGGTACAACGTCCTGCAGGTCAAAGGGGCTTTGGAGTTTGAGGACGAGGAGAGTGTAGAAGGACAGGCTGCTTCGGAAGAATAGACGCTGATCTTCAAACAGTTTCTGATGAATTTTCGGGGGTGAAAGTCCAACTCATAACACTTGGATGTGCCAAGAATCGGGTGGATTCGGAGCATCTGCTTGCCCAACTTGCAGCGGCGGGGGTGGAGATATATCCCGAGTCGGCCCCTCTTGAGGGGGCCGGTGTGGATGTCCTCATTCTCAACACCTGCGGTTTTATAGGGGATGCCAAGGAGGAGTCCATCCAAGCCATTCTCGAAGCCCTTGAGGCGAGGGACAAAGGCATTGTGGGCAAGGTTTTCGCCTTCGGCTGCCTTACCGGACGGTATTACGATGAGCTGAAAGCGGAGATTCCCGAGTTGGATGGAATTTTCGGGGCAAATGCCGCCGGCGAGAT
>JABUTP010000009.1:8343-22861 GCA_021443625.1 Bacteroidales bacterium
CAGAACGCAACGGGCCGCTGGCTGACCACCCCGAAGCATTATGCTTACCTGAAGATTTCCGAAGGGTGCGACCGATCCTGTGCATATTGCGCGATTCCGGGCATCCGCGGAAAGCACGTTTCCGAATCTGTGGAGACCCTGGTGGAAGAGACTCAGCGCCTTGCCCAGCAGGGGGTCAGGGAGTTGCTGGTAGTGGCTCAGGACACCACCTTCTATGGTTTGGACAACTACCACAAACGGATGGTGGCCCCTCTGCTGCAACGTCTTTCCGAGGTGCGCGGCATTGAGTGGATAAGACTGCACTACAGCTACCCCGCGGCCTTTCCGGACGACCTTCTGGATCTGATGGCAACCAACCCCAAAATCTGCAAATATATCGACATCCCGCTCCAGCATTCCTCTACGAAGGTCCTGCAGCTGATGCGGCGATCAATTGACGGGAAGCAGACCAGGGAACTTATTGAAAAATTCAGGACCAAAGTTCCCGGAGTCGCCCTCCGGACCACGATGATTGTGGGCCATCCGGGAGAGGGCGCGCGCGAGTTCGCAGACCTTCTGGATTTTGTGGAGCAGGCCCGCTTTGAACGTTTGGGGGCCTTCACATACAGCGAGGAGGAGGGGACCTATGGCGCAGAGAATTATAAGGACACAATTTCTGCAAGGGTAAAGCAGGAACGCTACAACCGCCTTATGGAGTTGCAGAGCGGAATTTCGCTCGATTACAATCTCTCCCGGGTGGGAAGCGTGGAGCGGGTCATCGTTGATGACGTGGACAACGATGTTCTGGTATGCCGCAGCAGCAGGGAATCGGTGGAGGTTGACGGGCAGATTCTGGTGAAGGCGCAACAGCCTTGCGGCAGACTGGTTGGCAGTTTTGTAAATGCAAGAATCACTGGTGCCGACGAGTATGATCTGGCTGCCGAGATGGTTTGATGGTCCACAAAGTGACAAATTGTCGCTTTTTTCGTTTGGCAGATTATTTGCCCAAGGGCAACTACACAGCTTTTAAAATAAAGACATTATGAAGAAAGAAGATAAATCGAAGAATTGCGCAGAACCCAAGGTGGCAGCCGAAGAGGCCGCACAGGCTGCATCTGCAGAAAATGCAGCGGAAAACGGGGGCGCAAATGCCGAAGCGCAAGCTGAAGAACAGCCGGAAGCCGCTCCGGCCAAAGAAACTGCTCCCTCTCCTGAGGAACAGATTGCAGCCCTGAATGACAAATATCTCCGCCTTGTGGCCGAATTTGACAACTTCCGCCGCCGTACGGCAAAAGAGCGGCTGGACCTGATAACTTCCGCCGGGGAGAACATCCTGAAGGGACTGTTGCCCGTTTTGGATGACTGCGAAAGGGCGATGCAGGCCCTGGAGAAGTCCAGCGATTCGGAGGCGGCCAAGGCCGGAACCGAGATGATTTACAATGGTCTGCTCAAATATCTCAAGACCTGCGGACTCGCCGAGATTGAGGCCGTCGGGAGTGATTTCGACACCGATTTCCACGAGGCCATAGCCCAGATTCCCGCCGGGGATGAGAAAAAGGGCAAGGTGGTGGATGTGGTCCAGAAGGGATATACCCTTTCGGGTAAGGTGATCCGCTTTGCGAAGGTTGTGATAGGTCAATAATTATCAGGAAGATGGCAGAAAAAAGAGATTATTACGAGGTGCTCGGTGTCGATCGCAATGCATCTGAGGAGGAGATAAAGAAGGCCTACCGCAAGAAGGCGATTCAGTATCACCCCGACAAGAATCCGGGGGACAAGACGGCTGAGGACAAGTTCAAGGAGGCAGCCGAGGCCTATGACGTGCTGAGCAATCCCGACAAGAAGAGCCGTTACGACAGGTACGGACACGCCGGACTCGGAGGAATGGGTGCCGGTTCGGGCGGTGGCTTCAGTATGGACGACATATTCTCCCAGTTCGGAGACATCTTCGGCGGGTTCGGAGATTTCTTCGGCGGTGGCCGCAGCCGCAGCACCGGACGCCGTACCCCGAGGGGTACGGATATCCGCATCAGGGTCAAGGTCAGTCTCAAGGACGTGGCCCACGGCACGGAGAAAACCGTCAAAATAAACAAACTTGTACAATGCCCCGAATGCCACGGAAAGGGGGCGGCAAGCGAGGCCGACATCGTCACCTGCGACCATTGCAACGGAACGGGTATGGTGACCCGGATGCAGCAGACCCTTTTGGGCGCAATGCAGACCACATCCCCCTGCCCCCATTGCGGCGGGGAGGGCAGGATAGTCAAGAACCCCTGCAAGAAATGCAACGGCTCCGGGCTGGTAAAGCAATCCGAAGAAATACAGTTCAAGATTCCCGCCGGTGTGGCCGAAGGGATGCAGCTCAACATACAGGGCAAGGGCAATGCCGCCAAGAGCGGGGGCATTCCCGGGGATTTGCTCGTTGTGATAGAGGAGGAGGCCGACAATGTTCTGGTAAGGGAAGAGAACAACCTCCTTTATACATTGTATATATCGGTACCCGACGCTATTCAGGGGTGTGAGGCTGAGATTCCGGCAGTTGACGGCAAACTCAAGATAAAGATAGAACCTGGAACCCAGCCCGGGCGTATGCTCAGGCTGAGAGGGAAGGGACTTCCCGACGTCAACGGCTACGGAAACGGCGACCTGCTGGTTTTCATCCAGGTGTGGATTCCCAAGAAGATGGGCAAGGAAGAGAAGGATATGGTGGCGAAACTCGCCAAATCGGAAGACTTCAAACCCGACCCCAGTCCCGAGGACCGCAATTTCTTCGACAGAGTGAAATCGTTTTTCCGTTAAGCGTATGATCCGGGCAGCTAAACGGTTGGTTCTTTCTGTCTGCGCGGCGCTCTTTTCGGCGGCAATGTCTGTCGGGGCGGGTGCGCAGGAGAAATATGGCTATCCGATGGAATTCCGCCCGATTTCATTTTCGGGAACATACGGTGAGCTGCGCCACAACCATTTCCATTCGGGAGTCGATTGGCGGACCGGCGGCAGAACGGGGGAACCCCTTCATGCCATCAAGTCGGGATGGATCTGCCGTCTCTACGTTTCGACCGGCGGGTACGGCAACGGCGTTTATATCCAGCATCCCGACGGCACAATGTCGGTCTATGGCCATCTGGACAGATTCCGCGACGATGTTGCACGGCGGGTACTGCAGGAGCAGTATGACAGCAGGAGCTGGAGCGTCGATTTCGCTCTGGAACCCGACGAATTCCCGCTGGAGCAGGGGGAGGTCTTTGGCTATTCCGGCAACACGGGTTCTTCGGGAGGCCCCCATCTCCATATGGAAATAAGGCGCGAAGAGGGGAATCTCCCCGTTAATTATCTGGCGGAAGGAGTTTATCCCGTTACCGACAACACCTCTCCCAAGATTTGCAGGGTGGGGATTTATGCATATCAGGACAGTACCGGTATTCCGCAGACCCGCCGCATCAGGATGATAAACTCGCCCGAATCGTTCTCCGAGACGGTGCCGGTTCCCGAGATGTTCTATGTGGCCATAGACGCCGTGGATTTTATGGAGGGGACGCAGGCCAAACTCGCGGTGGAAACCTACAAGGTCTGGATTGATGACAAGAAAGTATATGAATTCAATATCGGCAACGTTCCTTACAGTGAGGGGCATTACTTTGCCTGCCTGATACAGAACGCGGAGAGGGGTGCGGACCTGGTCAAAACCTGGTGCGAGCCGGGCAACGGACTGATTCGCAGGATTGACGCCCCCGAGGCGGGCATAATCTGCCTCGAAGACGACAACCGTCACGTTGTCAGGATAGAGGTCAAGGACTGCTTCGGCAACAGTTCCGACTGCCGCATTGCGGTCAGGAGGAGCGTGAATGCCGCTTCGATGCCCGCTCCCGCTTCAGATGCCGTTCCGATGTTGTGGTATGCCCCCAACATCTACATCAACGACAATCTTTCCCTTTCGGTGCCGGTGGCGGCGCTGCCCCACTCCATATATTTCACCGCGGAAAGGCAGCCGATGATTGCGGATTCGTCAAACATCGTCTCGCCCGTCTGGCGTCTCGGCGATGGGTCGGACCTGCTGCTGAGTCCCGTCACCATCAGGTTCAACAGCGGTCATGTCGCCGATTCCCTGCGGCAATATCTCTATGTGGCCGGGGTGGGCGGAGACAATCATCTGTATTATGCCGGAGGCGGACAGGGGGACGGTTTCGTAGAGACATCGGGACATTTCGGCACCTATTGCCTGGCTCTGGACAGGGAGTCTCCCCAGATTTCCCCCAATGTTGCCGACGGGGCAAAACTTCCCGAGAACGGTCGGTTTTCGATAAATGTTCACGATGCGGCATCGGGCATCGGCAGTTACAGTGTCGAGTGGGACGGAGAGTGGATTCTATGCCATCTGCGCGGCGGCCGGATTCAGGTGTTTCCTGACAAGCGCCACAAAACTTCGGCGCTTCACAATGTTACGGTGACGGTCGCAGACCATGTGGGTAACAGCTCAACTCTGTCATTTGAACTTTTTTACTGAAAATTTGAATCAAATTCAAACAGCTTCTAAAAAATATTTGGTGAATAAAAAAAACTTTATACCTTTGCAGTCCCAATTGAAAAGCAACCTCTTGCGTGGATGGCTTTACGAGCCGCAAAGTTGCGCTAATAGTTTGAAATAATGGATTTACTCAAAGTAGCACAGGACGCAATGGCCCAGGAGCCCAAGCAGTTCCCCAATTTTAAAGCCGGTGACACTGTAACAGTCACCTATATGATTAAAGAGGAAAACAAGGAACGTCCCCAGAATTTCCGCGGCGTCGTTATCCAGAGGCGCGGTGCCGGTCTCACCCAGACCTTTACCGTGCGCAAGATTTCCAACGGTGTCGGAGTCGAAAGGATTTTCCCTCTCTATTCACCCCTCATCAGTGCCATCGAGATCAACAAGGTCGGCAAGGTGCGCAGAGCAAGGATTTTCTACCTTCGTGAACTCACAGGCAAGAAAGCCCGCATCAAAGAGAAAAAGGTTAACATTGCCAAATAAGGCTTTTAACTTCCATAAGGTCGCGTAGCTCAACTGAATAGAGCACTTGACTACGGATCAAGAGGTTCTGGGTTTGAATCCCAGCGTGATCACACGGCAGCCCGCAAGAAATTGCGGGCTGTTTTTTTTGTTCAAGTCATTAAATGTGCTAAATTCGCGCGATTTTCATAAAATGCCGTGGAAGTTGTTGTTGTTTCCAAACCGGGCAGTCATTTATGAAAACAGACCAGAAAAATCAGATTATCACGATATAATTACAGTACAGCATTATGCAGAACAAATTGCAAGAACTCACCGACAGACTTTACAACGAAGGTCTTGCCCGTGGAAAACAGGATGCCGAAACTCTTCTGGAAGAAGCCCGCAAAAAATCTTCCGATATCATCTCCGAAGCAAAGGACGAGGCAGCAAAGATTATTGAATCCGCCCGCCGTGAGGCCGAAGCCCTGAAAACCAAAACCGAAGGTGACATAAAGATGGCCTCGTCGCAGGTTATGCAGCAGTTGCGCCAGCAGATTGAGAAGCTGGTGACCTCTTCGGCGGTGGATGCTCCCGTCCGCGGTGCCTTGTCGGATTCGGACTACGTGAGCGAACTGATAGTTTCGGTTGTGAAGGCATTCAACCCTGCAGAAGGTCTTGCAGTGCCGTTGGAGGTAATCCTGCCCAAGAGCATCAAGGATGCCACCGAGAACACTGTTGCCAAGGCCCTGTCATCGGCAGTCGCAAAGGGTGTCGAGTTCTCTGCCACAGACAGATTCGACGGCGGATTCAGGGTTGCCCCCAAGGGAGAAGGGTATTTTGTCGATTTTACCGACGAGAGCTTCACCGCCCTCATCAGCGAGTATCTCCGTCCTGCGACCGCTAAGATTCTTTTTGGCAAATAGGCTTTATGTCTGACTTTCCATACATTTTGGGATGGCTGCCGTCGCTTGCTCTCGACTTTGAGAAGCACGGGTATGACTACAATGCCATCCGCGAAGGGATATTCCTCAGCTGCAGTGAGGAAGACCGTCGGCTTATCGAGTGGCTTGAAACGGGCTTTGACGACAGCCAGATAGGGGAGGATTTCTATCGCACATCTTCGAGATGCCGCAACAGGTTCATCCGCGAATATTTTGCATACGACCGGAATCTCCGCACAGAAAAGGTCGCTTTTCTGGCCAGGGAGGCCACCGATCTCGATTTTGATGAAAAGGATGCCTTGCGCAAGGCTTTTGCAATGACCAACATCATCGAGCGCGAAAAGGCGGTTGATTCCATCACTTGGGCCAAAATCGATGAAATAGTGGCCCTGGATTCTCTCAATGTCAATCTGGTTCTGGCATTTTTGGCAAAGTTCCATCTCATTTCACGCTGGAACAGGCTCGACAGCAAGACCGGTGCCGAGTTGTTCGCAAAATTCGTGGAGGAGATAAACGACACTTACAACAGAAATAAAACAAGTCAAGAAATATGAAAACTACCGGTGTTGTAACAGGTATCATTTCCAACCTCGTGACCATCGCTTTCGAAGGGCACGTGGCGGAGAATGAGATTTGTTATGTGGATTTAAACGGCGTCAAACTGATGGCCGAAGTCATCAAAGTGACGGGCAAGAATGCTTTTGCCCAGGTTTTTGAAAGTACCCGTGGCCTGAAGCAGGGCGACCGTGTCGAATTTGACGGCCATATGCTCGAGATTACCCTCGGCCCCGGCCTTCTTTCAAGCAGCTACGACGGCCTGCAGAACAACCTTGCCACAATGGAGGACATTTTCCTCAAGAGAGGTGAATATACCGCTCCGCTGGACTCTTCCAAAGAGTGGGACTTCACCCCCATAGCCGCAGTGGGCGACAAAGTCAGTGCGGCTTCCTGGCTCGGTGAGGTCAAGGAAGGGTGGCTTCCCCACAAAATCATGGTGCCTTTCTCGTTCAAGGGTTCCTACACCGTTGCCAAAGTGGCGGCTGCCGGCAAATACAGGATTGATGACACAATCGCCGTCCTGAAGGATGCCAAAGGCGAGGAAGTTCCTGTAACGATGGTGCAGAAATGGCCCGTCAAGGTTGCCGTGGGAGGATATAAGGAGAAACCCCGCCCGTACCGCATCATGGAAACCGGTGTCCGCACCATAGATACCCTCAACCCCATTGCCGAAGGAGGTACAGGGTTCATCCCCGGTCCTTTCGGCTGCGGCAAGACCGTGCTTCAGCACGCAATCGCCAAGCAGTGCGATGCCGACGTCATTGTGATGGCTGCCTGCGGCGAGCGCGCCAATGAGGTTGTGGAAATCTTCAAGGAGTTCCCCGAACTCATCGACCCCAACACCGGCCGCAAGCTTATGGAGCGTACAACCATCATCTGCAACACCTCGAATATGCCCGTTGCTGCCCGTGAGGCCTCGGTATATACCGCAATGACCATCTGCGAATACTACAGGGCAATGGGTCTGAAGGTGCTGCTCCTGGCCGACTCCACATCGCGCTGGGCACAGGCCTTGAGGGAGATGTCCAACCGTATGGAGGAACTTCCCGGCGCTGACGCCTTCCCCGTCGATCTGTCGTCCATCATTTCCAACTTCTACTCCCGTGCCGGCATCGTTACTCTGAATAACGGCAAGACAGGTTCGGTAACCTTTATCGGAACGGTTTCACCCGCCGGCGGTAACCTCAAGGAGCCGGTGACAGAATCTACCAAGAAGGCCGCCCGCTGTTTCTACGCCCTGGCCCAGGGACGCGCCGACAGCAAGCGCTATCCCGCCGTGGATCCCCTCGATTCCTATTCCAAATACCTTGAATATCCCGAAATAGCCGAGTGTCTCAACAACCTCATCTGCCCCGGTTGGGTGGATATGGTTCTGAAGGCCAAAAACCTTGTCCGCAGGGGAAAAGAGATGGCCGAGCAGATAAACATCCTCGGTGACGACGGTGTGCCCATCACCTACCACGAGACTTTCTGGAAGTCCGAACTGGTCGATTTCGTGATACTCCAGCAGGATGCCTTTGACGAAATTGACTCCCGCACTTCGCTCGAGAGGCAGAAATTCATGCTTTCGCTGGTTCTGGAATTCTGCGACAAGACATACGATTTCGAGACATTCGAAGAGTGCTCCGCATATTTTAAGAATCTTATCAACTCCTTCCGTCAGATGAACTTCTCGGAGTGGCAGAGTGAGAAATTCAATTCATATCTAACCCAAATCAGAAACATTCTTAGCGATGGCAACAACTAACGCATTTGCAAGGACATATACCCAATTGGAGGCTATTACCAAGGCCACTGTGTCGCTGAGGGCGCAGGGCATCAGCAACGATGAACTTGCCATCGTGGACGGGCGTCTGGCCCAGGTCGTAAAAATTAAGGGGGACAGTGTCACCCTCCAGGTTTTCTCCGGTACTGAAGGCATCCCCACCGATGCTGAGGTGCGTTTCTTCGGAGAGGCTCCTTCGCTCAACGTGGGCGAAGGTCTTGCAGGGCGCTTCTTCAACGCTTACGGCGAGCCCATTGACGGCGGCCCGAAGGTGGAAGGGGAGAAGCGGTTTATCGGCGGCCCGTCTGTGAACCCCTACAAGCGCGAGCAGCCCTCGCAGCTCATCCCTACCGGAATTGCCGGCATCGACCTCAACAACACGTTGGTTTCTGGACAGAAGATACCTTTCTTCGCCGACCCCGACCAGCCCTACAACCAGGTTATGGCGCAGGTTGCCCTTCGTGCCGATGTGGACAAGATTATCCTCGGCGGTATGGGACTCAGCAACGATGATTACCTCTATTTCAAGCAGGCCTTCGAGAGCGCCGGCGCCCTGGACAAGATCATCTGCTTTGTCAACACCACCGAGCAGCCCCCCGTGGAGCGTCTGCTGATTCCCGATATGGTGCTTACCGCCGCAGAGTATTTCGCAGTGGACCGCAACGAAAAGGTGCTGGTGCTGCTGACCGATATGACGCTGTATGCCGACGCCCTCTGCATCGTTTCCAATCGTATGGACCAGATTCCTTCCAAGGATTCGATGCCCGGTTCGCTCTATTCCGACCTGGCCAAGATTTACGAAAAGGCGGTGCAGCTTCCTTCGGGCGGCTCCATCACCATCATCGCCGTGACAACCCTCAATGACGGGGACATCACCCACGCCATTCCCGACAACACCGGATACATCACCGAGGGACAGCTGTTCCTCCGTCAGGATACCGACACCGGAAAGGTCATCATCGACCCGTTCCGCAGCCTTTCCCGACTCAAACAGCTGGTGCAGAACAAGAAGACCAGGGAAGACCACTCGCAGGTAATGAACGCCTCTGTACGTCTCTATGCCGATGCCCAGAATGCCAAGACCAAGCTGGAGAACGGCTTTGACCTCAGCGACTACGATATGCGTTGCCTCGATTATGCAAAAGAGTATGCCGTAAGGTTGCTTGCCATAGACGTGAATATCCCCATTGAGGAGATGCTCGACACGGCTTGGGAGATTTTCGGAAAATATTTCAGCAAGGCCGAAACCGGCATCAAGGAGTCTCTCATAGAAAAGTATTGGAAAGCATAAGCTGTTATGGCCATAAAGTTTCAATATAACAAAACCTCTCTGGTCGAACTCGGCAAGCAGCTGAAAGTCCGCACCCGGGCCCTGCCCACCTTGAAAAACAAGGAGGCGGCGCTGCGCTCGGAGGTCAAGAGGGCCAAGGAGAAGAGCGAGGCTCTCGAGCGGGAACTGGAGAAGGCTCTGACAAGTTACGACTACATGGCCGGACTCTGGAACGAATTTGAACCGGGTCTTGTCACCATCGACGATGTGGAACTCAAGACCGTCAAGGTGGCGGGTGTCAAGACCCCCGCGCTCGAGAGGGTGGTCTATACCGTCAGGGAATACGATGCCTTCATCAAGCCACTGTGGTATGCCGACGGCGTGGAAATCCTCAAGAATCTGGCACAGATAGGGGTTGAGGCGCAGGTTTGTATGGAGGCCAGCCGACTGCTCGACTTCCAGAGAAAGAAGACGACCCAGAAGGTCAACCTCTACGAGAAGGTGCAGATTCCCGGCTTTCAGGAGGCCATCCGCAAGATAAAAAGATATATGGAAGACGAGGAAAACCTTTCCAAGGCTTCCCAGAAGATAGTAAAACAGCGCCACAGCGCAGAAGAAGAGGAGAATATGTAGTATGGTTGAGAAAATGACCAAGTACTCTTTCGTTCTGCTAAGCGATGAGAGTGAAAAGTTTTTGGAGAGTCTGCAGGAACTTGGAGTGGTTGACATCAGCCGCAGTTCCAAGCCCGTAGATCACCATTCTGCCGCCCTGCTCGAAAGGGCGGGGGCTGTAAGGCGCACCATTTCCACACTGGAGGGGATGGCCCCGGCATCGGAAGCCGATGCGGAACCTTGTATTGACGCGGTGGAACGGCTGGCAGAGTTGAACGCAGCGCTCGAGAAACTCGGCAGCCGCAAGGCCGACCTTGCAAGGGAGCTCAAATTGCGCCTCCCGTGGGGCAGTTTCTCCACCGACACCATAGAATCCCTGCAGCAGTCCGGCTGCAGAGTCTCCTTCCATTGCCTGCCCCGCAGCAAGTATGATTCCCAATGGGAGCAGCAGTATGCCGTCAACGTCATATCCGACGAGGGGGACAAACGATATTTCGTGGTTTTCACTCCGGAAGGGGAGGAACCTTTCCCCATTGCGGAAAATGCGCGCCCCAAGGGGGATGCCGCAGAGTGTGAGGCGCAGCTTTGCGAAGTCGAGCGGGAAATCGAAACGGCCCAGGGCGAAATCGCCCGGTTGTGCTCCGCCCTTCCTTCACTACGCAGCGAATACCGTTCCCTGATGAACGGACTCGACAGGTATCTCGCAGCCGACAAGGCGGAGAAGGCTGCCGAAGGTTACGTCTCGGTTTATGTGGGTTATGCCCCCAGGGAGCTGGACGCAACTCTGGCCGCGGCATTTGACGCAATGGACGTTTTCTATGAGGCCTCTCCGGCAACGGGGGAGGACAATCCGCCCATCAAACTGCGCAACGGCCGGTTCTCCCGACTGTTCGAATGTATTACCGGGATGTACGGAATGCCCGTTTATGACGAATTTGACCCCACTCCCATATTGTCGGTATTCTTCCTGCTGTTCTTTGCAATGTGTATGGGAGACGCCGGCTACGGCCTGATTCTCGTTCTGTTCGGCATAGCCATCAACCGCAAGTGGGTGAAGATTTCGATGTTTGAAAACATCGGCACCTTGATTTCCGTCCTCGGCGGAGCTACCCTGGTCATAGGCGTGGTGTTGGGCACCGCCTTCGGAATGGACCTCTACCAGGCCTCCTGGGTTCCCGCACCAATCAAGGGATGTATGCTGAAAGGGGAACTTCTGGGCTACGATATCCAGATGGTCGCCGCGTTGGCCATAGGTGTGTTCCACCTGTGTCTGGCGATGACGGTCAAGGCAATCCTCTACACCAAACGGTTCGGCTTCAAGGAAGCGATAAGTTCCTGGGGCTGGCTCGTTCTGATAGTGGGCGGCATAATGGTCGCCGCACTGGCTTTCGGCGGCATTCTGGCTCCCGAAGCCACCCGTTGGGCCATAATCCTCGTGGCTGTGGTTTCAGCCCTGGGCATCTTCATCTTCAACAAGGTGGGCCGGAATCCCCTGATAAACATCGGCGCGGGATTGTGGGACACCTATGGGATGGTCACCGGATTGATGGGAGACGTGCTGAGTTACATCCGTCTGTACGCTTTGGGACTGGCCGGCGGAATGCTGGGCAACGCCTTCAACGAACTCGGACAGATGGTGCTTGGAGATGGCGGACTGCTTTGGATTCCCTTTGTGCTGATTCTGCTTTTCGGACATATTCTCAATCTGTTGATGTCGTGTCTCGGGGCATTTGTCCACCCGTTGCGACTCAACTTCGTGGAATATTTCAAGAATGCCGGATTTGAGGGGAAAGGCGCATTTTACCGCCCTTTGACAAAAGAAATAATTAATCAATAAAAATAAAAGTTATGTTAAACGTTATTCTCGGTTATCTCGGACTCGGCCTTATGCTGGGTCTTGCAGCGGTCGGCTCGAGCATCGGTACAACCATTGCCGGCAATGCCGCTGAGGGCGCTTTGAAGAAGAATCCTGAAAAGTCGTCCAGTTACATGATTCTTTCGGCCATGCCCGCCACACAGGGTCTTTACGGATTCGTGGCTTTCCTTATGTGGCTTGGAAAGGACTTCGCCGCAGACGGCCCGAAACTCTTCGGAATCGGTCTGGCTGTGGGCGCCGTCTGCCTCCTTTCGGCTATCCGTCAGGGCCAGGTCTGCGCCAACGGTATCATCGGCATCTCCCAAGGTCATGACGTTCAGACCAACACCATGATCTATGCCGCTCTTCCCGAGTTCTACGCCATCCTTTCGCTCGTAGCCGCCCTTATGATCTAAGAAGCAGTTAGGGTTTACCAACCGAAAAGAAGAAGGGGCTTGACCGGATTCCGGTCAGCCCTTTTTTTTGTATCTCGTCTCCCTTTGGCACGGATAGCCTGCATCCAAATCATTTACGGCCTTTCAAGATATTTCAGGATATTTTCCTGCCACTTCCTGGTGTCGATGTGGGTGTAGATTTCGGTGGTGAGGACGCTTTCGTGCCCCAGCATTTCCTGAACAGTGCGCAAATCGGCCCCGTTCTCCACAAGGTGCGACGCGAAGGAGTGGCGGAACGTGTGGGGCGAGACGGTCTTTTCAATGCCTGCGGCGGCAACCTGCTCTCTGACCATGGTGAATACCATCTGTCTGGTGAGCGGCCTGCCCCTCCGGTTCAGAAACAGAAAGTCCTCGCACCCGCGCGCCACCGGCATCGTCCGCCTGCAGTCAATATAGAGTTTGACCGAATCTATGGCATATTCTCCGATGGGAACCAGCCGCTGTTTGTTCCCCTTGCCGATAATCCGGATAAACCCTTCTTCGAAGAAAAGGTCGGAGATTTTGAGGGTTGTAAGTTCGCTTACCCTCAATCCGCAGCTGTAGAGCATCTCCAGCATCGCCTTGTTGCGATGCCCTTCGGGTTTTGACAGATCCACCGAGCCGATGATGGCGTCAATCTCCTCCGCCGAGAGGACGTCGGGCAGATGGCGCTGGATTTTAGGGGTGTCGATGGCGTCGCAGGGGTTCTTGTCCAGCCCCTCCTCATCTTCCAGATAGAGATAAAACGATTTCAGAGCGCTGATGGCCCGTGCCTGGGAACGTTTGGAAATGCCGCTTTCGGAGAGATTCGAGATGTAACCCGTCATCTCTTCCCCGCTCACTCTGCGAGGGTCGGCAAGCCCCAGGTCATCCAGATAGCCGAAAAACCGGCGCAGGTCGAATGAGTATCCGGCGATGGTCTCGTCTGACATCGACCGCTCGAAGCGCAGGAATGAGCTGTAGCCTTTAAGGGTGGCGTCCCAGTGGGATGCGTTTTCCATACAAACGGTTTCTCAATCTTCAATGGGTTTGGAACCGGGCTTGGCCGGCGCCATCTTCTTATAGTGGGCGCAAAGCGGCGAGAGACCGCATTGGCCGCAGAACGGCTTCTGGGCTTTGCAGACGTAGCGGCCGTGGAGAATGAGCCAATGGTGGGCATTGGGGCGTTTGGCTTCGGGAATACCTTTGGTAAGGTCCTTTTCAACCGCAAGGGGAGTGGTGCCCTTGGAGAGCCCGAGCCTGCGGGCCACGCGGAACACGTGCGTATCCACTGCTATTACGGGGTTGTCGTAGAGGACGCTGGTCACGACATTGGCGGTCTTGCGCCCAACACCGGGGAGTCTTTGCAGGGAATCGATGTCCGAAGGGACCTCTCCGCCGAATTCGGTGACTATCATTTTGGCAGCCGATATGAGATGTTCGGTCTTGCTGTTGGGATATGAAACCGATTTGATGAGGGCAAAGACTTCGTCGGTGGAGGCGGCGGCAAGCGCTGCTGCGGTGGGGAAGCGTTGGAACAGGGCCGGGGTCGTCTGATTCACCCTTTTGTCGGTGCATTGGGCCGAAAGCATTACCGCGACCAGAAGCTGGAAGGGGTTTTCAAACTTCAGCTCGGGTTTGGGCACAGGGTTTTCCCGCTCGAACCACGACAGTATCTCATTGAAACGACGCTGCGATGCCATAGGACTAAAGGTCTATTTCAATGTCTTGATTGTCTATGATTTCCGAGCAGGAATTGTCTTTGCAGAGAAAGACGCGGCCGGGGTATTGCCTCAGGAACTGGGTGTTGTGGGTTACCATTATCACGGCGGTGCCGCTCTCTCGGTTGATGCGGCAGAGCAGGTTCATGATGCCTGCGGCGGTTTCGCTGTCGAGGTTGCCGGTGGGCTCGTCTGCAAGAATGACCTCCGGCTCGTTGAGTATGGCGCGGGCAATGGCCACTCGCTGCTGCTCGCCTCCCGAGAGTTGCCAAGGCATCTTGTGGGCCTTGCTGGTGAGCCCCACCATCTCGAGGACCTCATCGATGCGTCCGGCCATGGATTTTCTGTCTTTCCAGTCTGTGCTGCGCAGCACAAACTCGAGGTTTTCGCTCACCGAACTGTCCATCAGAAGCTGGAAATCCTGAAAAATTATCCCCA
>JABUTP010000009.1:22912-27373 GCA_021443625.1 Bacteroidales bacterium
GTTGAACCTGCCGACGCGGGCCTGCCCCGTGGTGACTTTGTTTTCGGCAGTAATGGAACGTATTATGGAAGTTTTGCCGCTGCCCACCTTGCCCGTCAGATACACGAATTCCCCCCGATTTACCGAAAAGTCGAGGTTTTCTATTACCAGATTGTCGCCGTTGGTGATGTCAACGGCTTTGAATTCTACGAGAGGTGCGTTTTCTTCCATAGTTGCGAATTTACAAAATTACCGCGGATGCCGCCTTGAAATGAGGCAAATTTTGTGATTTTTTCAATAACTTTGTGGCAAACTGCCACAATCGAAACGAGAAAGAAATGAGATATACCAAACTAACCGGATATGTTGCAGCGGCGGTTCTGCTGCTTGCTTCGGCCGCGTCCCTTGCCGCCCAGACCCTTACGACGGAAGAGGTGGGACGGCGCCTTACCCAGGCCAAGAATCTCTATAACGACGGGATGTACGTGGCTGCGGAGAAGGAATTGGATTACCTCTCCCAGAATATGCCCGACAAACGCTCCCTGCTCTATTCCGAAGTCATGGCCAACAAGATTATGTGTGCCATCGCGCTCGGGCGGGAAGATATTGACGGTCTTGTAAAGAACCTTGAAACCGACTTTCCCAACGACCCCCAGCTGGCCGTGCTCAAGATGAACCTGGCGGGTTCCAAGTTTGACAGCCAGGACTACGCGCAGGCTCTCGTGATGTATGAGGGCATCCATCCGCACAACCTCTACAAGTCTGCCCACAGCGAATTCTATTTCAAAAAGTCATACTGCTCGATATACGCCGGCAAGTACGAGGCGGCTCTGGATGGCTTCCAGAAAGTGATAGGACGCCCCCTGTCGCAGTACACTTATCCTTCCATATACTATTCGGGCTATGTCAATTATCTGACGCACAAGTTCGAGGATGCTTTCTCGTTCTTCAATGAGGCCAAGGTGGATGCCAGATTCAGGGAGCTCTCCGAATACTATATGGTGGAGTGCAAGTTCATGGTGAAGGATTACGACTATACCATTGAGAACGGCCCGCGCCTCTACGACAAGGTGACACCGGAGCAGAAGTCCGATTTGAGCCGTATGGTGGCTGAATCGTATTATGCAAAAGGACGCAGCACCGAGGCGATGACCCACCTGCGCTACTACATAGATTCGGGGGTTCAGCTTTCCCGCAAGGACCTCTATTTCGTGGGTGTCCTTTCCTATTCCCTCGGCAGTTACAAGGAAGCGGTGCAGTCGCTGTCCAAGGTTACCGGCGATGAAGACCAGTTGGGGCAGAGCGCCTGGTACTACGCAGCCAACAGTTATCTGAAACTCCGCAACAAGGTGGCGGCGATGGATGCCTTCAGGCACGCCGGAGCGACCTCCTTCGACGCTGTGGTGCAGGAGGATGCACTGTTTAATTATGCCAAACTCGCATTTGACGTCAATTCGGATATTTCGGCTTTCGAAGATTATGTCAGGAGGTATCCCGACAGCGGCAAGGATGACGTGTTCAACAATTATATTGCAGTCTCGTTCCTATCCCACAAAGATTATTCATCTGCAATAGAGGCCCTGCACAAGGTCAACCACCCTACCGATGAAGGACTGCAGAATCTGCAGAAAGCCCTTGTGCTGCGGTCGGTTGAACTCATAAGCGACGGCAGTTACCGTCAGGCCGCCCCTCTGCTTGAGGAGGCGATAGCGCTGAATACCGCCCCCGACATAACCCAGGTGGGCAAATTCTACCTTGCGGAGTGCCTTTTCAACGAAGGGGATTGGCGTGCTGCACTCGACTTGCAGGGGGAACTGATGGTGACCCCTTCGTTTGAGAGAACGGGACTATCGGATGTGCTCCGTTACAACTACGCCTATTCGTGCTTCAAGTGCGGAGACTACGGTTCAGCAGAAAAATATTTCAGAAAATACCTCGAAAGCGAGCCTGAAAGTGAACTCTATGCGAAGGACGCGGGATTGCGTCTGGCCGACTCCCAGTTCCTTCTGGGGCGTTACGGCGATGCCGCAATGCAATATGAAAACGTAGCCTCCACCATTCCGGACGGGGATCTCTATCCGATGTATCAGTCCGCAGTCTCCTACGGCCTGGCAGGCAAGGACGGCAGCAAGGTGCAGATGCTGAAGAAAGCCGTGGCCGGAAGCCACGACTCTCCGCTATACACGCAGAGTTTGTTCGAACTGGGACGCACCTACGTGCAGCAGGGCAAACCGGCTGACGCAAAGGGGTGTTTCCGCGAAATTATCGACTCCAGGGACAGCCTCTACTACGGCAGGTCGCTTCTGGAACTCGCAATGATAGGGGCAAATGCCGGAGATTACCAGTCGGCGCTTGCCTACTACGACAAGGTGGTCCGCCAGCTGCCCGGCACCGCAGAGTCGAGGGATGCCCTGGCGGGCATTGAGAGCATCTATGAGATGCAGAACAAACCGAGGGAATACTTCGCCTATCTCGACAAGGTGGGACTATCAAATTTCAAGACATCCGACCAGAAAGAGGCGATGGTGTTCAATGCGGCGGAGCAGATTTACTTCTCCCGCAACTACAGTTCGGCCATACGGGCATTCAACTCCTATCTCGAATCCTATCCCGAGGGGGAAAATGTCGCACAGTCGTATTGGTATATCGCCGAATCCTATCGCAACCAGGGGCGCAAGGAGTTTGCCGCGGACGCATACGAGAGTATGATTGCGGCAGGCGGGGAGCAGCATCTGGCGGAGGCTGTGGGCCATCTTGCCGACATCTCCTACGATCTGGGCCATTGGGACAAGGCTGCGGCTTCCTACGACACTTTGTCGGGACTCACAGAGGACGTAGAGACGGTGAACCGGGCCAAGGTGGGCAAAATGCTCTCCCTCTTCGGCGGCCGGCGCTATATGAAGGCCATCAAGGAGGCGGAGCCTTTGCGCGACGAGTCGGTGTATGGCACCGAAATCACCCGCAAGGCCGATTTCGTTTCGGCGAAATCCTATGCCAGTCTGGGCAACAGGGACGCCGCCCGCCCCATATTCGAGAAACTCGGCAGGAATGCAAATGACGAGATTGGCGCGGAAAGCAACTATTGCCTCATAGAAGATTTGTACAACACGGGGGATTTCTCCGCAATGGAAAATGCCGTTTATGCCTTCTCAGACATGAAGAGCCCTTACAGTTACTGGCTCGCCAAGAGTTTCATAGTGCTGGGCGATTCGTTCGCCGACAGGGGACAATGGGAGCAGGCCAAGGCGACGTTCGAAAGTATCCGAGACGGTTATACCCCGGGCGACAGTCAGGACGACGTCATGGAGCAGGTGGAGATGCGCCTGTCTAAAATCAACTCAAAATGAAAGGGACAATGAAGAACATATCACGAGCATTATTTGTGGCCGCATTGGTTCTGCCGACCTCCAATCTGCAGGCCCAGATTGACCCTACGGTTGAGGTCAGCGGAGTCTATCGCAGCAATCTTACGGATGTCAACAAACCCCACAAATCGGACAACCGGGTGCCGGAGAGCGTGCAGAAGTTCAGCGTCACTTCCGATTATTCGATATTCGAGAGGCCCTATGCCGACTTGTACGAGTTTACCCCCTATCAGATAGACAGCATCGGCAAGACCTCCCGTCCCAAACTCCCCAAGTTCATGCTGCGCGGCGGAACACAATACCCCATTTCGCCCGAGTTGAGCATCAAGTCACAACTCCTCTCGGGTCCCAAATGGAACCTCGGGGTCAACGGGGATTTCAAATCTCTGTTTGACAATCTTGACTACAAGGAAACGTCCCACAGTCTGGGAACCTCCCGTGTGAATACCGCATTCGGCGCAAATCTCAAGTCGTCGTGGCGTTACGGTGAGATAGACGTGGTGGCGGACTACCGGTACGACAACTATCGGGACACTTATCTCGACAACTATCTCAACCACGGGGTCAAGTCGTTTTCCATCGATTTCAACGCCGAGTCGGCGTATCCCCAGGACAATAGCGTCTATTATAATTTCGACATAAAGTACGAGACATCCTCCAAGGCCCTCACCGGCCTGGAGCAGCTTGACACCACCTACAACAACGCCCTTTTCTCCATTCAAGGGCGGCTGGGGTCATCGTTCGAGAAGCACCGCATCTATGTCGATCTGATTTACAAGAGCGCATTCATGGGGAAGGGGGATCAGCAGAACTCGGTCGGTATCCTGGAGTTCACCCCCATCTACGAATATGCCCAGGACAGGTTCAAGATAAAGGCGGGTGCAAGGTTCGGCAACAAATACATCGACAAGGAGACGGCCAACACAGTCCATCCCGAACTCGATTCGAAGATAGAGCTGATAAGGAACGGAATGTGGCTGAGGGTGATGATAGGGGGCGGCAACGACGTCAACACCGTGGTTGACCATATCCACAGCGCGCCTTGGATCTGTCTCGGCCTCAAGGACGGTTCGTATTCCGTGGGAAACACCATCGGTTCCAGGAATTTCGAAAGCCG
>JABUTP010000009.1:27472-39513 GCA_021443625.1 Bacteroidales bacterium
ACGGGACTCCCGTTCCTGATTCCCGTGCTTTCGTCATACGACGTGACGTCATTCGGCGTGGAAACCTCTTGGAAATCGCGTAATCTGAACATTACGGCCAAGCTCCAGAGCAATGACTACAAGGGTGCAGGGGATGCCGAAGTCTATATGCTGCCCAAGATGGAAATATCCTCCTCGGTGGCGTACGATATCAAGAAAAGATTCTTTGTAGGGGCCGATTTCCACTATGAATCGGAGAAGAATTCGTGGCACGGAGGCAAAGTTCCCGACTATATCGACCTGTCGGCCACGGCGACCTATGTGGTCAACCGCCATCTGTCTGCCTACATCAAGGGTGGCAACCTTCTTAACAGGCACAATTTCAGATATTTCGAGATACCTGAAATTCCCTTGAACATAGGCGGTGGAGTCTCTGTAAAATTCTGATAAAAACACCCCCGTTTTCTTCCCCGTTTGCTCTTTTTTTGCTACCTTTGAAGACTTATTTTTGAGAGCGCGCCAAGCGCAACAGGGTACGATAAAAAGAACTATATGGAAGAAGAAATCAAAACGAACCAACAAGAGTATTCGGCTAATAGTATTCAGGTCCTCGAGGGGCTTGAGGCGGTGCGTAAAAGGCCCTCGATGTATATCGGGGACATTTCCGCCAGGGGTTTGCACCATCTGGTGAACGAGGTTGTGGATAACTCTATTGACGAAGCCCTTGCCGGCTGGTGTACAGATATCGACATAACCATTCTGGAGGGCAATTCCATCAGAGTCAAGGATAACGGGCGCGGTATCCCCACCGGAATGCACGAGAAGGAGCATCGTTCGGCTCTGGAGGTCGTGCTTACGGTGCTGCACGCCGGAGGTAAGTTCAGCAAGGACAGTTACAAGGTATCGGGCGGTCTCCACGGCGTGGGCGTTTCGTGCGTGAATGCCCTCTCGGACCATCTCAAGGCGGAGGTTCACCGCGAAGGGAAAATCTTCGTGCAGGAATATTCCAAGGGAAAACCCCTTTACGACGTTAAAGTTGTGGGGGATGCCGAGGATACGGGTACCATTATCACTTTCCATCCCGACCCCGAAATCTTCAAGATGACCACGGTCTATAACTACGACACTCTGGCAGACCGTTTTCGCGAACTGGCCTATCTCAACAAGGGCGTCCGCCTCAACCTCCGTGACGAGCGCAAGGCGGAGACCGCAGAAGGGGAGACTCCCGCAGAACCCCGCAGCGACGTGTTCTATTCGGAACGCGGACTCGGCGAGTTCGTGGATTATCTTGACGCCAACCGTGAGAAACTCACCGAGAAGGCGATAGAACTCTCCACCGACAAGGTGATTCCCATCGAGATTGCGATGCAGTACAACACCGGATTCACCGAGAATGTCCATTCTTACGTAAACAACATCAACACCATAGAGGGCGGTACCCACCTTTCGGGATTCCGCCGCGGTCTTACAACAACCCTGAAGAACTATGCGGAGAAGAACGGCTTCCTTGCAAAACTCAAGTTTGAAATCGACGCCGCGGACTTCCGTGAGGGGTTGACAGCCGTCATCTCGGTCAAGGTTGCAGAGCCTCAGTTCGAGGGGCAGACCAAGACCAAATTGGGCAACAGCGAGGTTATGGGACTGGTTTCGGCAGCCACCACGGTCGCTCTTGAGCAATACCTGGAAGAGAATCCCAAGGATGCCAAACTCATCGTGGAGAAGGTCATCCTGGCTGCAACCGCCCGCCACGCCGCCCGCAAAGCCCGCGAACTGGTGCAGCGCAAGACGGTGATGTCGGGTGCCGGTCTTCCCGGCAAACTGGCGGACTGCTCGAGCCGCGACCCCGAGAAGTGCGAACTGTTCCTGGTGGAGGGAGATTCCGCCGGCGGTACGGCCAAAACCGGCAGGGACAGGAATTTCCAGGCCATCCTGCCCCTCAGGGGTAAGATTCTCAATGTGGAGAAGGCAATGGAACACCGGGCCTTCGAAAGCGAGGAGATAAAGAACATCTATACCGCACTGGGCGTTTCCATCGGTACTCCCGAAGACCCCAAGGCCTTGAACATAAGCAAGCTCCGCTATCACAAGATAGTCCTTATGACCGATGCCGATGTCGATGGACGACACATCAACACCCTCATCCTCACGTTCTTCTTCAGGTATATGCCCGACCTTATCTACAACGGCTACGTATATCTTGCGACACCTCCGCTCTATCTGGTGTCGAAGGGCAAGTCCTCCGAGTATTGCTGGAGCGATGAGGAACGCAGCGCGGCTGTGGAGCGACTTTCCGGAGGCAAGGGCGAGAGCGGAGTCAAGGTCCAGCGCTACAAAGGTCTGGGAGAGATGTCCGCCGAGCAGCTTTGGGACACCACAATGGACCCTTCGGTGCGCAAGCTCAAGAAGGTTTTGGTGGAGAACGCCGCCGAGGCCGACCGCATATTCTCGATGCTGATGGGCGACGATGTGCCGCCACGCCGCGAGTTCATCGAGCAAAATGCAAAATATGCCAATATCGATGCGTAATCAAAACAATTTATAAATACACAAAATGGATATTTTTGAAAGAATCAACCACGATGCAGGTGGTCCCCTTGGCCAGTATTGGGAGAAAGCCCACGGCTATTATATGTTCCCCAAACTTGAGGGAGAGTTGGGTCCTCACATGAAATTCCAGGGCAAGGAGTGCCTCAACTGGAGTTTGAACAACTATCTCGGTCTTGCCAACCATCCCGAAATCAGAAAGGTCGATGGCGAGGCAGCCGTACGCTGGGGACTTGCATACCCGATGGGTTCCCGTATGCTCACCGGCCACACCGCACTTCACGAGCAGCTCGAGAGGGAGTTGGCCGACTTTGAGAAGAAGGAGGATGCGTTCCTCTTCAACTTCGGCTATCAGGGTATCGTTTCTACAATCCAGACCCTGCTGACCCGTGCCGATGTCGTGGTTCACGACAAAGAGGCCCACGCCTGCCTGATTGACGGCTGTATGCTTGCCAACAAGGCCGAGCGCCTTTCCTACCGCCACAATGACATTGCCCACTTCGACAAGGTGATGCAGCGCGCCACCGAAATCACCAACCAGACCGGCGGCGGCATCCTGGTCATCACAGAAGGTGTCTATGGTATGACCGGCGCCCTTGGAAACATCGGCGAACTGGTGGAGATGAAGAAGAAGTACAACTTCCGCCTTATGATAGACGATGCCCACGGTTTCGGCGTGACCGGTCCCACCGGACGCGGTACGAGCGAGCATTTCGGCGTGATGGACGGGGTTGACCTCTATATCGGCGCATACGCCAAGTCGATGGCCATCATCGGCGGTTTCGTTGCCGGGCCCAAGACCATCATCAACTATCTCCGTTACAATATGCGTTCGCAGATTTATGCCAAGGCTCTGCCTATGGCAATTGTTGAAGGATGTCTCAAGCGTCTGGAAATCATCCGCGGTGCCGAGGGCGACCGTCTGCGCGCCAAGTTGTGGGAGGTTACCCGCGCCCTGCAGGATGGCTTCCGCAACCTCGGGTTCGAAATAGGCCCTGCAGAGGCTTGCGTCACCCCCGTCTTCATGAAAGGCGGCGTGGTGCAGGCGACCAACATCGTCATTGATCTCCGCTCGAACTACAACATCTTCTGCTCGACAGTGACCTGGCCCGTTGTGCCCAAGGGAGTCCTGATGTTCCGCATCATCCCCACTGCCGCCCACACCCTCGAGGATGTTGAATATACACTGAAAGTCTTCGCCGAGATCAAGGCCAAACTTGATGCCGGCGAGTACGACAAGGGCGATATGATTGATATGTCCATCAAATAGACTTTACGCTATGTACAAAGACAAGGTTATCATCATTACCGGCGCGACATCGGGCATCGGACTGGCGTGTGCCAAGCTGTTCGCCTCTTACGGGGCAAAACTGGTTCTGGCAGCCCGCAATGCCGAAAAGCTTTCGCAGCTGGAGAAGGAACTGGACACCGACGTCCTTACCGTGCAGACTGATGTCAGCGACGAGTCCCAATGCAGGGAGATGGTGGCTGCTGCTGTGGCAAGATTCGGCCGGATAGATATCCTTGTCAACAATGCGGGGATATCAATGAGGGCGATGTTCCGCGACCTCGACCTCAGTGTCATCAGGAGTCTTATGGACACGAACTTCTGGGGAACCGTCAACTGCACCAAATATGCCCTCCCGTACCTTCTGGAAGCGAAGGGCTCGGTGGTGGGAGTCATTTCCATCGCAGGTTTTGCGGGACTTCCGGGCCGCACCGGCTACAGTTCTTCCAAATTCGCAATCCGCGGATTCCTCAACACCCTCCGCATGGAACATCTCAAGGACAATCTCCACGTTATGGTATTTGCGCCCGGTTTCACTGCGTCCAACATCCGCCAGACCGCCCTTACCGCCGACGGCTCCCCCCAGGGGAAGACTCCTCGCGAAGAGGGGAAGATGATGACTGCCGAAGAGGTGGCCAGAAAGCTGGCCCGAGGCATAGCCAGACGCAAATCAGAGATGGTTCTGACACCGGTTGGCAAACTTACCGTATGGTTGTCCAAGAGGTTCCCCCGCCTTACCGACAGATTGGAATATATGTATATGGCAAAAGAGCCCGACAGCCCTTTCAAATAGAAAAAATCCCCCGAAAGTCCGATACGAAACTTTCGGGGGATTTTTTTTGTCACGGCCGGTCAGATTTCTCCGCCCTTGATGTCCTGGAATCCTTCGCCGAGGATTTCCGCAGAGTCTATCACATTTATGAAGGCCCGCGGGTCGATGTCCGCTATCTTCTGCCGCAGGGAAATCATTTCCTGCCGACTGGCAACCACATAGATGATGTACCTCGTCTGTCCCTTGTAGAGACCTTTGGCGGAGATGAGGGTGGCTCCGCGTCCCAGTTCCTTTATGATGAAATCCCTTACCTCGACAATCTCGTCGGTGATTATCATCATCGTCTTGGCCCGCTTGGGCCCCTCCAGAATCACGTCTATCACCTTGCTGCTGCAGAA
Organism: Bacteroidales bacterium; assembly: GCA_021443625.1. Classification (GTDB taxonomy): domain Bacteria; phylum Bacteroidota; class Bacteroidia; order Bacteroidales; family UBA932; genus Equibacterium. The sequence continues at coordinate 32,454 of JABUTP010000009.1, forward strand.
GATGATAATCCAGGAGAACATCGCCAGTTTCCAGTCGCCGAAGGCGAGCACCGTGCTGAGTGTGATGAGTCCGTCAACAACGAAGGAACATACACCCATGCTTATCCCGGTGTATTTGCGCATTATCATCGCTATGATGTCGCTTCCGCCAGTGGTCGCTCCGGAGTAATATACGATGCCGAGCCCCGTCCCATAAGTCACACCGCCGAAGATGGCGGCCAGGATATGGTGCTCGAAAAGAGCCATGTCGGCAATGCCCGGCTCAATAATCGAGTCGTATCCGTAGAAATGGTGGATGAGAAACATGAACAGGGGGAGCAGCACTGTGCTGAGAATGGTCTTTATTCCGAATTTGCCACCAAGTATGATGAACCCCAATATCAGCAGGGGGATATCCATACACAGGGCGACGCTCTCGGTCTCAACCCCGTAAAGATGGTGGAACAGCATTCCCAGACCATAGGTTCCGCCCGGGGCAAAGCCGTAAGGCTCCACCAGCATGACGGCTCCGAGGGCAAAAATAAAGTTGCCCAATACCAGCAATGCGTAATTCTTGATGTTTGTTTTAATGTGTGCAGTCATGTCTGAAAATCAAAAAAGCTGACCGGAAACGTCTTTCCAATCAGCTTCTGAAGAGGTACCAAGCAGAATCGAACCGCTGTAGCAGGTTTTGCAGACCTGTGCCTAACCACTCGGCCATGGTACCAATTGCTGGTGGCGACAAAGGTAATTCATTTTTTTGATTCTGCAATATTTCTTACCTTTATGACCATGAAGAAAGCGAGAATACTGGTCATTATTTTGGCAGTGGCCGCAATAATGCTGGCTTTGTACCCCGCCGGCGGCCGGTTCAAATACAAATACCACGTCGGGCGGGCCTGGTCGGGGGAGTCCCTTGTGGCTGAATTCAACTTCCCTGTCCTCAAGACCCAGGAGCAGCTCCGCACCGAAATGGAAGAAAAGTCTTCCACGATGCTGGAATATTTCAGATACGATGCGGGGGTCAGTGAGTCCATCATAGACAAGATGGCCTCGGCATCTTTTGACACGATAGGCCCCGGTGTTGCACGTGCCGTGAAGACGGTCTATGCGAAAGGGGTACTGCCGGAAGACAAGGCGGACAGAGGCGACGTGATTCTGATAAAGAAAGGGAAACGCATTGTGGAGACGTCGGAGGCGGAGGTCTATCGGCCGGAGGAGGCTTACCAGAAAATTGTTTCGCTGGTCAGGGGTTACTATCCGGGAGTTAAAGCGGATTCCATACTCTCCGTTTCCCCGCTTTCGGAATGGGTCGTGCCCAATCTGCAGTACGATGAGAATGTCACCAACCGGCTCCACAAAGAGGCGGTGGACTATATCTCCCCCACCTCAGGAATGGTTTACAAGGGGGATCAGATTGTGGGCAAAGGGGAGTTGGTGACCCCTGAAATCGCACAGATCCTCGACTCCTACAAGGCTGAGACCAACGCCTATTACGGACTGAGGCGGACCGATGCCGCTTCGTCACTGGGGAGGCTGGCTATGGTGGCTATGCTTCTGCTGCTCTTCTTCGCTTCCATCGCCCTTACCGACATCAACCTGCTGAGGCGGCGTGGCGACCTGGCTTTTCTGCTGCTGTTATATACACTTGTCTATGTGGCGACCTCGGTTTTCAGCGCCAAGGATGAGATTATGCTCTATCTTATGCCGATGTCGTTGTTTGTCCTTTTCAGTATGGAATTCTACCGGAATTCGGTGTGCCTGCCGATATATGCGGTGGCTTTGGTTCCGCTGCTGATACTGAGGGACAGCGGGGTGGAGCTCTTCTGCATGAATCTCGCGGCAGGATGCGTGCTGCTTCTGGGCAGCAAGAGTTACCGGCGGGGCCTCAGGCAGTTCGTGAATTCGGCATTCATATTCGTGACGTTATCGCTGATATATCTGCTGTTCAGACTGGCGGAACACACCGCCCCCGACAAGCTGGTGTTAGTGTTCCTGATACTCAATTCCCTGATGGTGGTTATCTCACGTCCCTTCATCTATCTGCTGGAGCGCTTGTTCGGCATTGTGTCGCAGATGCGGCTCTGGGATTTGTGCGATACCAGCAGCCCCGTTCTGCTGGAGTTGTCAAAGCAGGCTCCGGGGACCTTCCAGCACTCGCTGCAGGTGGCCAATCTCGCCGAAAGCGCAGCGAGAGAGATAGGTGCCGACGCCCTTCTGGTAAGGGTGGGGGCGCTGTATCACGATATCGGTAAGAGCGGAAATCCCCCCTGCTTTGTCGAGAACCAGCTGGCGGACAGCGATTACCATAAGGACCTGACGCCGCATCAGAGTGTGGCGATGATTGTCCGCCACGTTGATGACGGAGTGGAGAAGGCCCGCAAGGAGCATCTGCCGGAGCAGGTCATAGACTTTATCCGCAGCCATCACGGCACGACTGTGGTGACGTGGTTTTATGCGAAACATTGTGACCAGGGGGGCGACGCTTCTCTGAAATCAGAATTCTCCTATCGGGGCAAACTCCCCCAAACCAAGGAACAAATGATAGTGATGCTCGCCGACAGCGTAGAGGCAGCTTCGCGTTCGCTCAAATCGTATGCTCTCAGTGACCTGGAGGCCTTGGTGGAGCGGATTGTCAGGGGGAAATTGGATGAAGGGCAGGCAGACTTGTGCGACATTACACTCGCTGAAATCTCTGCCGTCAAGAGAAGTCTTGTCAACAGCCTCCAGCAGATGTACCACACCCGCATCGCCTATCCCGACCAGAAATAGCAGTTAGCCGTTCTTTCTTGCCATCTCTCCCGCGAGATATTCCAGAGCGCAGATGAACAGGATGCCGACCACGCACCATACAATGGCGCCCGTGGTGCAGGGATTGCCGGCATAGACCCCGGGAAGCACCGGTCTGTCAACTCCCGAAGCAAGCACCATCTTCCACGGCCATACTTTGACCAGAGAGCCAATCATCAGCCCCGCAAGAAACAGGATGGTGCCGTTGTAGAATTTCTTGAGCAGCCACGACAGCAGGTGTGAGAAAGCCAGCAGTCCGGCTATTGCACCTACGGCAAATACGGCGAGAACGGGGATGTTGAGGGTCCCCACCGCATCCATTATGAAGGCATATTTGCCAAGCAGAACCAGGATGAAACTTCCCGATATGCCGGGCAGAACCATCGTGCACATCGCCACCGCTCCGCAAAGCAGAATGAAAGGGAGGCTCGAGCCGGTTTCGCTGGGGGAGACAAGGCATATCGCAACCCCGAAGGCAACCCCGATGAGCGCTGAGAGGATATTGTTCCATCGTATGCCTTTCAATTCCTTAACCATAAAGATGGTGGAAACCAGTACCAGCCCAAAGAAAAACGACCAGGTCTGGATGGGCCATTTTTCCAGAATGGCCGTCATCAGCTTGGCCAGAGAAAGGATGCTTACAACTATCCCGATGCCCAACGAAAGGAGGAAATTGCCGTTGACGGCCTCCCAGAAGGCCTTGAACTGCCCTTTGCAAAGGAGTTTCAGGGACGAGAGGTTAATGGATTTGATGGAGTTCAGCAGTTCCTCATAGATGCCTGTGAGAAAAGCGATGGTACCGCCCGAAACGCCCGGTATGACGTTGGCGGCGCCCATTCCGACCCCTTTCAGGGCCAATATCAGATAGTGGGATAGTCCTTTCATTTTTAATAAAAAGGTGGCCCGGACTTTGGAAAGTGCGAGCCACCCGTTTTAATCAGAGTTGATGATTAGTCGTTTTTGATGGCAGCCTGCGCAGCGGCAAGACGTGCGATGGGAACGCGGAAAGGTGAGCAGGATACATAGTTGAGGCCAATCTTGTGGCAGAACTCAACTGATGAAGGCTCGCCGCCGTGCTCGCCGCAGATACCGCACTTGAGTTCGGGACGGGTCTGACGGCCACCGGTTACAGCGTAGTCAACCAGCTTGCCTACAGACTTGGGATCCAGAATCTTGAACGGGTCGGCATCGAGAATCTTGTTGCCGAGGTAGTCGCCCATGAAGGTGCTGACGTCGTCGCGTGAGAAGCCGAATGTCATCTGGGTAAGGTCGTTGGTACCGAATGAGAAGAACTCTGCGGTGCGGGCCATGCGGTCGGCTGTGAGGGCAGCGCGGGGAATCTCAATCATTGTACCGAACTTGTACTCAATCTCAAGGCTGAACTTGCTCTCAACCTCTGCCTTGATTTTCTCGCAGATGGCTTTCTGGAAGCGGAGCTCGCGCTCGGAGATGGTAACGGGAACCATAATTTCCGGTCTGGGGTTGAGCCCCTCCTTGATAAGTTCTGCGGCAGCGGTGAAAATTGCCCTGAACTGGGTCTCGGAAATCATAGGATATGTGATGTGGAGACGTACGCCACGGTGTCCCATCATAGGGTTGACCTCGTGGAGGGCCTCACCACGCTTGTCGATATCGGCCTCGGTAATGTGGAGTTCCTCTGCGAGAGCGACTTTCTTGTCGTGGGTCTGGGGAACAAACTCGTGAAGAGGGGGGTCGAGGAGACGGAATGTAACCTCTTTGCCGTCCATCACCTTCATTGTACCTTTGACAGCTGCCTTGATGAAGGGCTCGAGCTCTGCGAGAGCGGCCTTGCGCTCGTCATCGGTCTTGGAAAGAATCATCTTGCGGAGTTTGCTGAGGGGGGTCTCTGCATTGGCACCGTAGAACATATGCTCAATGCGGAAGAGGCCGATACCTTCTGCTCCGAATGAAAGGGCGCGCTGTGCGTCTTCGGGAGTGTCGGCGTTGGTGCGGACTCCGAGTTTGCGGAATTTGTCGGCGATGGCCATGAATTTCACAAAGCGGGGGTTGTCGGAGGCGTCCATTGTCTCAAGAGCGGTGGCATATACGGCACCCTTTGCTCCGTTGAGGGAGAATACGTCGCCTTCGTGATATTTCTGGTCCGAACCCTTGAACCAAACTTCCTTCTTCTCGAGGTCAATCTTCATATCCTCGCAACCTACGATGCAGCATTTGCCCCAACCGCGGGCAACCAATGCGGCGTGAGAGGTCATACCACCCTTCTGGGTGAGGATGCCGACAGCGGCGCGCATACCTTCAACGTCCTCGGGAGAGGTTTCTTCGCGAACGAGGATGACGTTCTTCTTCTGGGCTGCGGCGGCAACTGCGTCAGCGTTGGTGAAGACGATGGTTCCCACTGCTCCACCCGGAGATGCGGGGAGACCGTGGGCAACTGCCGTGGCCTTCTTCTCCGATGCGGGGTCGAGGATGGGGTGGAGAATTTCGTCAAGCTGTGCGGGAGAAACCCTCATTACGGCGGTCTTCTCGTCAATCATACCCTCGTCGAGCATATCCATTGCCATATTGAGGGCAGCCAGACCGGTGCGTTTGCCGATACGGCACTGGAGCATCCACAACTTGCCTTCCTGGATGGTGAACTCGATGTCCTGCATATCGTTGAAGTGGTTTTCAAGGTGGAGACGGATGTCGTCAAGCTCCTTGTAAACTGCGGGCATAGCCTCTTCCAACGACTTCAGATGAGCGTTCTGGGGGCTCTTGGTGGCATTGTTCAGAGGGTTGGGGGTACGGATACCTGCCACAACGTCTTCGCCCTGGGCATTGATGAGCCATTCGCCGTAGAACTTGTTGTCACCATTAGCGGGGTTGCGGGAGAATGCCACACCGGTGGCGGAGGTTTCACCCATATTTCCGAATACCATGGACTGTACGTTTACAGCGGTGCCCCAATCATCGGGGATGCCTTCGATCTGACGGTATTTGATGGCGCGTTTGCCGTTCCAGGACTTGAATACGCCGCCGATTGAACCCCAAAGCTGGGCTTCTGCGGTGTCGGGGAATTCAACTCCGAGAACTTCTTTGATACGAACCTTGAACTGCTCTGCAAGTTCCTTGAGCTCGTCGGCTGTGATTTCAGTATCCAGTTTGTAACCTTTGGCCTCTTTGAGTTCCTCCATCATCTTGTCGAGCTGCTGGCGGATGGCCTTGCCGTCCTCGGGCTCGATGCCTTCAGCTTTCTCCATCACAACGTCGGAGTACATCATGATGAGACGGCGGTATGCGTCATATACGAAACGGGGGTTGCCGGTTTTCTTGATCATTCCGGGAATGGTGGCGGAGCAGAGACCGATGTTGAGGATTGTGTCCATCATACCGGGCATCGAACTGCGGGCGCCTGAGCGGCAGCTTACCAGAAGGGGATTCTCGGGGTCACCGAATTTCATTCCCATAATGGCTTCGGTGGCTTTCAAGGCCTCTGCAACGTCAGCCTTGAGCTCGGGGGTGTAGCCTCCGCCTAATTCGTAATATTCTGTGCAGCATTCTGTGGTGATTGTGAAACCAGCAGGAACGGGGATTTCAAGACGGCACATCTCGGCGAGGTTGGCACCTTTTCCGCCGAGCAGTTCGCGCATGTGGCCATCGCCCTCTGCGCTTTTACCGCCAAAACGATAAACTCTTTTTACCATAAAAAATAACTTAGTTTGTTTATATTTGTAGTATGATATTAGCGATAAGGTTGCTAAGAAAACGCGAAGGTACAAAAATATTCCACAATAGCGCTCATTTGCGAACCAATATATTATAAATATGTGCAAATCACTTAAAGTTTTTCATTGCAGCCTTCCCGAAGGGGCTGAAATAAATGTCGTCAGGGATTTCTTTGCCGCAACCCCGCTGCAGTGGGAGGAGATAAGTTGTGTAAACTGGGAACAGTACCCCTATCGGCCTGAGGTGAGTTTCGCCGTGGCCCACAATGGAACAGAGATGTTCATCCAGTACAAGGTGAAGGAGACGGGAATCAGGGCCGTGTATGAGAAGGACGAAGGGAGCATGCCCTGGACCGACTCCTGCGTGGAGTTTTTCCTATCGCCCGACCCGGCTTCGCCCGACTATTTCAACCTTGAGATGAACTGCATCGGACACGGCCTTCTGGCAAAGGGCCCCGACCGCCATTCTCGTACGGGTTTCCCCCCGGAGGCATTGGCTGCCATCCGCCGTCACTCCACATTGGGCTGCAAGTCCCTGAGCAGTGCCGACGGCGAATACGAATGGACTCTTACCCTGGCCGTTCCGCTCTCGCTCTACGGCATTG